>CAZODR010000001.1:0-113802 GCA_964578645.1 uncultured Candidatus Saccharibacteria bacterium
AGTTTCCTCATTCGATTTTAAGTCGAACGCGTATACCAATTCCGCCATTCGGGCATCCCAGCGAGAAACGTTGACAAATAGAGACGACTCGAGAAATGTATTAAGACAAATTATCTTAATACGAATTTTACTAGATTTTCGCGCACTATTTGCAAAGTTCTCTCTGGTATTATAACACAAATTCTGGCAGTTTGGGGATGAAATCGCGACAACCTTCACTAAAGTCTTATCGCTTTTTTATCGGAAGTCTAATGACGGTTTTCAGCCGATGAGCGTCACATTTTCGAGGATCGCTCAGGTAGATTTCGTGATGATAACGAGGATTTTGGATATCGAGCATATAATTATTATCCGCGATGTATTCGCGCATCGAGCGAATTGTGGCGGGTTCCTCATCATAGCTACCATGGTGCATACACTGAACACACAAACCTTCGTCGTAAACAAGAAATTCGACGTGCGAAAAGTCCTGATTCTTCTTTTTTGTGGCTTCTGCAATCGCCCAGTCAAAATCGGGCTGAGTCACAAAATCGGGCAGCCGAATCATAGAGATGAATTGGAACTTTTCCTTATGGCGATAGTCAATCCCGTCCTTTTTACCTTCCTGCCACCAAAGTCCTTCGAGCGGCGGCACGACATATTCGAAAAATCCGGTTATCGCGTGCCCACTTTTGGAACTCATTTTGATAGTATAGGCGACTGCGTATAATAAATTTATGGTATTTTTATATTCTCCAGCCTCGTCGTTGGGGTTTCCTTGACCGCGTACTGCAATATAGTTCATTTTGGGAATTTCGATCACGCATGGCCGGTCTTTAGGAAGATAAAATTCTTTGTATGCTTTTTTAAAATCGATTTTTCCCGCAGAGGATGTTTTACTAGACACAATTAGATCATTGCCCGGACGTGATGTTTCCTTAGTGGAATGTAGACTATCAGATTTCATATAAACTAAACGGAGCCTTTACTAATAGAGCTTAGCGGCGGCGGGAAGTTTTGCATCTTTCAGAATTGTCTCAAGTTGCTTTTCTTCGAGAGTTTCATGCTTCAACAATGCCTCTGCGAGCTTATCGAGTATTGGCTTGTTCGCTTTTAGGACTGCTTCGGCGCGTGCAGAAGCTTCATCGGACAAAATCTTGACTTCATTATCAATCAATTCAGCAGTCTTTTCAGAATAAGGTTTCCCGGCGTTAATTGTATAGTAGCCAGTTTCTCCTTCGGGAAAGACGAGGTTGCGAGTTTGTTTCCCCATTCCCTCTTCAGTAACCATTTCTTTGCTGAGTTGCGCTACATTCTGGAGATCTGAGCTTGCGCCAGTCGTGACTGCATCGTCGCCAAAAATGAGTTTTTCGGCAATTCGACCGCCCATAGCACGGGCCAGAATATCCTTTAGTTCATAAACGCTCTTGTAGCTGCGGTCTTCGGGCGGGAGGAACCAAGTCACGCCACCAGTATGCCCACGAGGGATAATCGTTACTTTATGGACAGGATCGGAGTCCGGCAAAACATGGCCAACGATAGCATGACCGGCCTCGTGATAAGCCGTAACTTTGCGCTCATGTTCATTCATAACCTTGCTCTTGCGCTCAGGTCCAATCGCGACACGTTCAAATGCTTCCGTCAGATCGGCATTAGTAATTTCCTTATGACCTTCGCGGGCGGCAGTAATCGCGGCTTCGTTCGCAATGTTCGCGAGGTCAGCGCCGGAGCTCCCGGCAGTCTTCGCAGCAAGCGCATCAAGATCAACATCTTTTTCCGTAGGCTTGTTCTTAAAGTGAACTCCAAGAATTTCGAGGCGATCTTTGCGCTCGGGAAGCGTGACGTTAATATGACGATCGAAGCGACCGGGGCGGAGCAGGGCCTTATCCAACATGTCGACGCGGTTGGTCGCAGCAATCACAATCACCCCCGAATCGTTGTCGAAGCCATCCATTTCAACGAGGATTTGGTTCAGCGTCTGTTCATCTTCACGCCCTGCTCCGCCCCGCGCGTCGCGCTTATGCGCAACGGCATCGATTTCATCAATGAAAATAATCGAAGGGGCATTTTTCTTGGCCTTGGAGAAAAGATCGCGTACGCGAGAAGCGCCTACACCGACAAACATTTCAGCAAATTCTGATCCGGAAATACTAAAGAATGGAACCGAAGCTTCGCCAGCAACAGCGCGCGCCATGAGAGTTTTACCAGTACCTGGTTCGCCCGCCAACAAAACACCTCGAGGAATTTTCGCTCCAAGCTTCTCGTATTTTTTCGGTTCTTTCAGAAAATCAACAATTTCCGTCAAATCTTGTTTCGCGGCTTCATTCCCTGCGACGTCAGTGAAGAGGACTTTTTTCTTGTCTGGCCCGTAAAGCTTCGCCTTGGCTTTGCCAAAGCCCATAGATTGGCTGTTCATAGATTGCGCCT
This sequence comes from uncultured Candidatus Saccharibacteria bacterium, assembly GCA_964578645.1. Lineage (GTDB taxonomy): Bacteria > Patescibacteriota > Saccharimonadia > Saccharimonadales > Saccharimonadaceae > Nanosyncoccus. The sequence goes on from CAZODR010000001.1 coordinate 2,407, forward strand.
GGCGCATCATAGAACTAAAGAAAATGATGATAATAATAACCGGGATAATAATAATCGCGATATTCAGGGCGTAATCCCAGAAGCTAGAAACTTCGGTATATTCAATAATTGGATAGGAATTTTGACAGTCTTTCAATTCTTCGCCATGCAAATCTGCACAACGATCGATTAGCCCCTGATCATAGAGCGTGCCCGAGGCATCCTTGCGCGAAATCTGGGTATAACGATCTTCCCCTTTTAGGGTAATCTTTAGTTCATCGCCTTCGACAGTGATTTTCGAGATGTTGCTATCCTCGCTATTCGCGCGCGCGATGACATCGGAGATCGGGACTTCCTCGATACGATCCTTTGGAGAGCTAAGAGAAGCGACGAGAGTGCAACCGAGAAAAATAATACAAATAAAGGCAAGCCAACGGAGAATATTGTTAGTTTTGGCTGGAGTTTTTTTCGTGTTTTGTGGCATAAGTCTCCTCAATCAATAATCAGTTCTAATAGATAATATTTTAGCACTCGAGGGCGAGCTGGTCAAATCTATATATAATATATATTATTTTTCTCGGGCAGCCCAGTCGATAATATCCTGCCAGACTGTGGCCTTACCGATTTCGTTGAGAATTTCGTGGCGCATCCCCGGATAGAGCTTGCTTTTCACATCGCTATATCCTCGCGCGCGGATGAAGTTTACGGCCTTAGTAAAATCTTTGGGGCTAATAATGCACGGATCGTCGGCACCGGCAATAAAAAGAATGGGCAATTGTGGATTTTCGACTTTCCAGCCCGATTTCGAATAGGCACGCCGCATCAATGAGAAAAGTACTTCGAAGCCGTTTAGAGTAAACGTAAAACCATCGCGTTCGTCGGCATCGTAGGCGGCAACTACGGCGGGATCGCTAACAATCCATGAGCTAGGGCTGGTTGCGTCGGGGAATAATTTTGCGTAGTTGCCAAAAGCAAGCTGATTAATAAGTTCGCTGCGATAATGCTCGCCTTTTATGCTTTTTAGCATTTTGACGAAAGCGAGTCCGAAAGCCGAGCCGAAGCGTTTGCTGGGAGAACCACAAACTATGAGAGAATCGATATCACGATCGAATTCTTTAGTATAACAACGCACGACGAGCGAACCCATGCTATGGCCGAATAAGGTCAGCGGCAGATGAGGAAAACGCATACGAAGGTAAAGAGTAAGCTGGTGGACATCTTGGATAATGCCGGCTACACCGTTTTTATAAAAATAGCCATAATCTTCGGGAGATTTTATGCTAGCGCCGTGACCACGATGATCATGAATAAGAACAACGAAGCCTTGCTCTGCGCAGAAATTCATAAAATCATGATAACGCTCACGATGCTCAGCCATGCCATGAACGAGCTGAATAATGCCAATAGGATGCTCGGGAATACGCAAGCTTACCCCAAGCTCGAGCGCATCATGTTCGCTTTTCAAAGTAAATTCTTCGGATTTAATCATGACCTTATTGTAGCATATATTAGTGGTTTTATCTGGTATAATAATACTATGCTAAGGTTAGATATGGAATGCACCCGCGGCCTTTTCTAAAATGGGCCGGCGGAAAATCGCGAATTGCAAAAAAAATTGCGGCGTTTTTTCCGAAAACGGGAGATTTTAAGCATTACTATGAGCCGTTTTTGGGAAGCGGAGCAGTTTATTTTGAGATTGCTCCGCAAGAAGGGGTATTAAATGATCTGAATGAAGGATTGATTGCGACTTATGAAACCTTGAAATGTTCGACGGAGGATTTAATTTCGGCTTTGGACAAAGTTGAAAATGAATATAATGAATTATCGACGATCGAAAAGAAAGAAGAATTTTATTACAAGTTGCGCGAAGAATATAATAATATACAGAAAAAAGATGTACGAGCAGCGAGTTATTTTATCTTTTTAAATAAGGCTGGTTGGAATGGCATGTATCGCGAAAATGCTGAAGGAAAGTTTAATATTCCGTTCGGAAAACGCGAAATTCTGAAAATTTATGATCGAGAAAATCTTTTGGCGGTGGCAGAAAATTTGCAAAAAATTGAATTACGCGCGGGAGATTATAAGGCCGTAGTCGAGAACGCAAAGAATGGCGATTTGGTCTATTTCGATCCGCCATATTTCCCTACTAGCCGCACGGCAAATTTTACCGCATACCAAAAAGGCGGATTCTCAAACAACGATCAACGAGAATTATTCGAATTGGCAAAGAAATTGGCAGACAAAGGTTGTTATGTTGCGATTAGTAATTCCGATGCGAAGGAAGCATATGAGCTTTATAGCGAACGGAAAGATTTTCAAATTATTCCCATTCCAATACGAAGAACGATTGGATCAAAAACAACTTCGCGCAAAATGGTAAACGAAATTTTGGTCACGAATTATCAAGTAGAGGAGGGTAGAAATGTTGCTGCGTGATTTAGAAATTGCGGAAAATTATTCGAGCCGCGAAGGCATGGATTTGATCAATGAATTTTATAATCCAGTTTTGGAGACTGCGGTCGAATACGATCGAGTCACGGGATTTTTCTCACCAAAAGTTTTGGCGGCGGCGGCGCGAGGTTTTGCGCAGTTAATTCAAAATGGCGGAAAAATCCGGTTAGTGACGAGCATTGAAGTCGCGCCGGAAGTAATAAAATCATATTATGATAGCGTAATTTCGGAGGAAGTTTTAGAGCGCTACGCGGGCTGGAATGCCGAGGAAATTGAAGGCAAAATTGACGAAGATTATTTGGGCGTTTTTTCGTATTTGTTGGCATCCGGACAACTCGAAATGAAAATTGCTTTGACGGAAGATGGCGACGGGATCTTGCATCAAAAAATTGGAATTATTATTGATGCGGAAGGGGACGCGATATCGTTTAGTGGATCGAATAATGAAACTGTGCGCGGTTGGCAAAATAATATCGAAGAATTTAAAGTTTTTCGAAAACATGAACTGGCGAGTTATAAATGGTTTATGAGCGATGCAGAAAATTTTGAGAGGCTGTGGGAAAATAAAATGCCGGGAGTGCAGGTTTTGCCACTCAGCTTGGCAGCGAAAGAAAAGCTAATTAAAATTACTGAGTCAAAAGACGAAATTGGAAAAGTCGTCGAGCGCATTAAGAAATATGAAGATCCGAAAAAACGAGATGAGAACGCGGAAACGAAACCGAAAGAATTATTTGATTATCAAAAAGCGGCAATTCAATTTTGGTTCGATCATGACTGCAACGCGATCTTTGAAATGGCGACGGGCACAGGAAAAACTTTCACGACAATTCAAGCGTTGAAAAAATTTCAGGAAGAACATGGAGGCATACACGCGATAGTTGCTGCTCCGCTAGCGAGTTTGGTCGTGCAATGGCGCGAGGAGCTAGTGGACAATATTAAAGATTGTAGTATTGTCACGACGGACAGTATGGATTGGCGCAAACGGGTCCAGGAAATAGTTTCGCTTCAAGAACTAGGCTCGAATCAAAGTTTTATTATCGTCACGACATACAGTTTATTTAATAGAAAGGATTTTCAAGAAAAAATACAGAGGATGCGTTCGAAGCTAATATTAGTCGCGGATGAAATGCATAATCTTGTGACTGGCACAGGAATTAAGTCGGCAAGCTTAGAAATTTTTCGTTATCGTTTAGGACTAAGCGCGACGCCGGAAAGATTATGGAAGCCAAAAAAGAGCGAAGCTTTGGCGAAGATTTTTCATGAAGCTCATTTTAGTTTCACGCTAGCGGATGCAATTGAGCGTGGATTTCTCGTACCCTTCGATTATTATCCTATACCAACCCACCTTAATAATGCCGAAACGCAAGAATATCTAGATTTGAGTGCGAAAATTGGGCCGATGATGGCGGCAAATGGCGGAGTACTACATGAAGATTCGGATGATGAATCTCTAAAAAATTTATTAATTCGCAGAGCAAGAATAAAAAAGGAGGCGCAACAAAAGATGAAAAAATTGCGCGAGATTTTAGTAAAACTTCGCAGCGAGAATAAGCTCGATCACGCCTTGATTTATGTCGACAATGAAGAATATTTATCAGAATTACAAAAAATGTTAAATGAGGAAAAAATTATAACGGCGAGAATTATCGGCGAGACGAATCGGAAAGAGCGTGAGGAAGTCGTACGGGCGCTGGAAAATGGAGCGATTGATGCAATCGTCGCGATCAAATGCCTGGATGAAGGCGTGGATATTCCGTCGGCACAAAGAGCTTTTATTCTGTCTAGTAATACTGACCCGCGAGAATATGTGCAACGTCTAGGGCGAGTATTACGAGTCGATCGTAAATATAGTAGAAAAAAGTTTGCGGAGATTTATGATTTTATTGTTTTGCCGCCAGAAAATATAAATTTCCGGGATGAGAGCGATTATAGTGCCATGCGCGGTATGGTGAAATGGGAGGCCACTAGAGCTAAATTTTTCACGAGTTTCGCAAGGAACGGAGATGATGCAAGTTTCGAACTATTCGAAATGGCGCATGACTATGGAATGGTGTTCTCGGATTATGAGTTGTGCTATAATGGTTATGAAGGGTTGGAAGAATGATGGACAATTATCTAACAAACGATATGAATGAGGCCATTAAACAATTAGATTTCGACGCAAAAACCGAGAAAATGTTGCGCACGATTTTGTTTAAGGAGCGGGCTTGCAAAGAAAAATCATGGGACAATGAGGCAACGATATGGCTAGAAAGATTGGTGATTGAGGAGCAAGGCGAATCGATTTCAGAAGAAGCTGAGAGTTTGCCATTGATGAGAGGATTGCACGAGAATAGTGTAGGCGAAATCGAAAGTAAAGGAGGGGATAATGTCGTCAATTAATTCGATCCAGATCAGGAATTTCCGAACTTATCGTGAAGCGGAAATTGATTTCGGGAGTCCGACGGGAGTTTATTTGTTGTCGGGCGATAATGGCGCGGGGAAATCGACTTTTTTGAATGCTATTAACTGGTGTTTTTATGGCGATACTCCGTTCTTCAGTATCCAAAAATACGACTCGATCGTGAATGATGCTGCGAGCGATAGTGACGAGGCTTTGGTACAAATTTTCGCAACGATTGGTGATGACAATTATATATTTACGCGGTCGACAACGCGAGAACAATCGCCGCGTAGCAGCTTCAGTGTGCGAAAAATAGCATCATCCGGGAATTCGGTTTCGCTGGATGCAGTCGAAGCGGAAGATGCGGTGCGAAGAATTTTGCCCAAGGAAATTCGACATTTGTTCTTTTTCAATGGTGAACAATTGCGCGATATTTATACCAATAGCGGAAAAGAACATAACCTCAAAGACAATGTCTATAAGGTCTCCGAAATGGATGTCCTGGATAATACGCTACGACATTTGAAGCTGCTCGAGGAGCGAATTTTGCGCCGGATTACGAAGCAAAGTCGAGACGCGCAGAAAATTAATAGACTGAAAGACAGTATTGAGTCGGTCGAGGCGGCACTTGAATATAACGAGAAGGCACAATCAAAAGATCAGCAAAACTATAAGGAGATTGGGCAGAAAATTAGTGATTTGGACGCGCTAATCTCGGGAACGCAAGATGCGCGGATGCTGCTAGAGCGAAAAAATCGTTGTCAAGATGAATTAAAAGATCTTAATGAACGAATTGCGGAAGCTGAGGCGGATAAATTAGAATTGATCCAAAAGAATTTCTTTAAGGTTTTGTTGCATAGAGATTTTTCGGAATATAAAACGGCTTTGGAAGTGGCGGAGAAAAATTCGTTGATCCCACCACCAATCAATCCTAAAGTCACACGCGAGATTTTGGAAAGTGGAATTTGTATTTGTGGGGAGAAATTGTCGGATGAAGCGCGGGCGCGAATCCAAAAACAAAATGACGAATACAGTCGGCAAGCAGATTTGCAACATTTAACTGATGGGATTCGACAATATCGAGATAGTTGTCGGACGCTGCCGGATTGTAAACATGCTTATATCGATGTCGTGGATAAGTTGCAGAAGTTGCGTAGCAGCCGCGATGTCAAAGCAACTGAGCTAAAAACTGTAAATGAGCAGCTCGAAAAATATGACTTAGGTAATTTGCCGGAAAATCCTGAAGTTAGTCGTTCGAACTACGAAAATCGTCGCGAAAAACTACGAGTTAAATTGCTAGATTTGGACAATGCGATTCAGGAAAATAAAAAAGATTTGCAAAATCTACAAGCGCAGCTAAACAAATTGATCAAGGAAGATAGCTCTTCGCAACGAGAAGAGCTATTGCGGCAAAGAGTGATTAGTCTCGGAGAAGCGGTCGGAGAAATGAAACAAAAAATGGAAGAAATCATTCGAACGAAACTGCAAAATCGAACGTGGAGCACCTTTGTTGGGATTCTTCCGGAAAGCGGGTACTCTGGCCTGAAAATCGATGATATGTATAATCTCAGCTTGGTGGCAGACGGAAAAGAGCGACCGGTAAGTTTAGCGTCGACTGGAGAGGTTAAGGCTTTGGGGCTATCACTCGTGAGCGCGCTGTCGTCGGATTTGGGGTATAATGACACTCCGCTATTAATCGATAATTTGTATGGTGATCTGAGCGAAGAACATTTTGGTGAGCTGACAAAAATGGTGAGTGCGCTATCCAAAAATAAACAAATTATCATTATGAATCTTGATATTCAACGAGTCGAGTCGGAGTTTAACGACGACGTAGTCAAGGGAGAATATATGATTGCAAAAAGTGATGATAGTGGGTCGACAATAACGGAGTATTCGAAATGACAAAAGTGAATAATTGGCCGAGTATTTCGATCCCTGAGGCGGATCGGGAGATTATAAAAAAGATTGCAGCGTATCCGGGAGGTGTCTTGCAAGGCATTGAAGCACAGGATGCTTTGATGCTGGCAGCGGCGTTAGCGATTAAGAGCGATATTCCGGAAACTACATCAGCCGAAGGTAAAAAAGTAGATGTTGTCCACCAAGGACTTTTGCGCGATGAAGCGCACCATGAATATCGCCAGTATATGTTGCTGATTTATTATTTAACGGGCGGAAAACGCGATCTTAATCGTATGAGCGATTTTCGAGAAATAACAAAAAATTTTGTCGAGTATGCACATCGCGGATTGCAAATGTTGAAAATGCTTTATTTAAAACCTGACGGATCGGAGGGGCTGGAAAATAGTTTTCGCGAATACGTCGGAGAGATTAAATAATTTAGGTCGGTATTTCTGGGTATGTTTAGCGAGATCGAGAAAGAATATCGGAAGGATTTGTTGAACCAAAGGTTTGCGGTGTATTATTGGCCGAAGGCGGCTCTCATCGCGATGCTTGCGCTGATTTTTGCCATGATTCCAAATTTTGAATATTGGATGGCTTTTATTGTTGCTGTGGCGATCCTCTTGGGGGTGGCCGTGTTCTTTTTTGTACGCGAACTTGAAATAGCCAGGCGGAAATATCCAGAAGTACGCGCACAACAAAATTTAGTCGCGATGGTGCGAGAATATTATGATATTGACGATCGGTTGAGAGTGGATAATCTAGTCGCGGATTTAGCGAGGCATAATATTCGTAATGAAAACGATCTAAAATTAACCTTGGATTATTATCAGTCGAGGTTGCCTGGAGATTCAAGACCGAATTTATTGGAATGGGTTTTGACAATGATCGTAACGGTCTCGTCAGTCACGATCGTAACGTATGACGAAGAGCTAGGAATGGTCGATCTGCCAAAATTATTTGAAATATTATGGGCGACGATGATTATTGTTGCGCCATTTTTGATTGCAAAATTGATTGCTGCAGGAATTTCACAGTCTCGTAACAAAATTGATACAATTTTGGTTGAGGATTTAAGTTATATTTATGTAAATTTCGCGAATTTTAAGAAAAAATTACAAGAAACACAGTTATAGGAGTAGAAATGGAAACGGAAAAGATTGAAGTAAAATATCAAGGTTTGAGCAGCGCGGATGTCGAAAAGTCGCGAGCGGAGTTCGGCGCAAACGAGATGCAGAAAAAACGCAAAATGAATCTTGTGCAGAAAATTTTGCACGTTTTCACAGAGCCAATGTTTTTACTCTTACTGATTGCAGCGAGCATTTATTTTGTCGTCGGGGAGTTTATGGACGGATGTATTATGCTGGTTTGTGTCTTGTTTGTCAGCGGAATTGAGTTTTTCCAAGAACAAAAAACTGACCGCGCGCTAGAAGCGTTGAATACCTTGTCGGCCATGAATGTTAAGGTCGCAAGAAATGGGAAAATTGCGACAATCGATAGCCGAGAGCTAGTCGTCGGCGATATAGTTTTGCTCGAGGAAGGAGATAAAATTCCGGCGGACGGAAAGATTCTCGAAATGCAAGGACTGGGAGTAAATGAATCGGCGTTGACGGGAGAATCGGAGGTCGTACATAAAAGATTAATCGATGACGGAGAAGGTAGATTTCGAAGAAATATGTGCTATGCGGGATGCGATGTGGCTAATGGGACTGCAGTGATAGAGATTACGGCGGTAGGAATAAATACGGAATACGGGAAGATTGGGAAAGCTCTAGGAACAATCAAAAAATCGAAGACTCCGCTCGAAATACAAGTGCGAAAGTTGATCATCGTTTGTACAATTATTAGTTTAAGTTTTTGTTTCATCGTTGCGATTGTAAATTATTTTTATAATGCTGATCTAAATTCTAATGAGCGAATCGTTAAAGCAATTTTGTCGGGAATTACTATGGCAATGGCGACAATTCCGGAAGAAATTCCAGTTGTTTTGACGGTTTTTCTGGCAATGGGAGCGTGGAAATTGGCGCAGCAAAACGCCTTGACGCGAAATATGAAGGCGGTGGAAACTTTGGGGGCGGTAACTGCGCTTTGCACAGATAAGACGGGCACGCTGACGCAAAATAAAATGGCGGTGCGCGAAACTTTAATTGAAAGTGAGGATTTCTTTAAAATTGCGGCGCTAGCCTGCCCTAAGCAGCCTTTTGATCCGATGGAAATTGCAATTCAAGAAAGTTCGATAGAAAACGGCGTGGATGAAAAAATATATGAGCAACCACTCATACATGAATATATCTTTAATCATGAAGATAAAATGATGGGGCAAGTTTGGGATTTTAGAGGACGAAAAATTTTGGCAGTGAAGGGCGCGTATGAGAATATCGTGCCGCTATGTGGACTAACGAAAGACAAAGAAAAGGACATTTCTCGGAGCGCGGAAGATTTTGCAAAGGCGGGTTATCGAGTTTTGGCGTTAGCAAAGCGAGAAAATTTCGTCGAAATACCGGAACGACTTAGCGCGAATAAACTGAGTTTTGTCGGTTTAATAGCTCTCGTCGATCCACCGCGCGAAGGCGTCGAGGAAGCGATTAAATCTTGTTATGGAGCTGGAGTGCGAGTAATTATGATTACTGGCGATAATGGCGAGACTGCGGAAGGAATCGCGAAACAAATTGGATTGAAAAATTGCAACGAAGTGATTACTGGATCAGAGCTAGAAAAAATGAGCGATGCTGAGCTGGAGAAACGAGTGCGGATGACAAATATTTTTGCGCGAGTTTATCCGGATCATAAAATGCGGATCGTAAAAGCATTGCAGAGCAATCGTGAAGTCGTCGCAATGACGGGAGATGGGGTGAATGATGCTCCGGCGCTAAAGAAAGCGGAAATTGGGATTGCGATGGGACAGCGCGGAACAAATGTCGCGAAAGAAGCAGCCGACTTAATTCTCATGGATGATAATTTTAGCACGATCGTGGATGCGATTGCGAACGGGCGAGTAATTTATAGCAATATTAAAAAGGCGATTTCGTACATTCTGGTCGTACATATTCCGATCATTCTAATTTCCCTGTTTGTGCCGCTGATGGGACTGCCGATATTATTGCTGCCGATACATATTGTCTTGCTCGAATTGATTATTGATCCGACATCTTCAATTATTTTCCAACGCCTGAAGCCGGACAAAGATGTCATGGAGCAGCGGCCGAGAAGATTGAACGAAGCGCTCTTGAATGTGCCGACGGTTTTGAAATCAGTTTTGCAGGGCGTGGTGATTTTTCTAGCAACGTTTTTAAGTTATTTGATCTTGATAAAGAACGGGGCGGCGGAGGATTTCGCTTCGACGTTTGCGTTTGCGACTTTAGTGCTAGCAAATGTTTTTGTAGTTTACGTTTTACAGTCGAATGATCTCGCGCTAAGAAATTTTGTAGTCGATCTAAAAGATAAGGTTATCGTTTTGATCAATTCGGTAATTATTATTGCGTTGTTGCTATTAATCTATGTTCCCTTCCTGAACCGGTTTGTGGGGACAACACCGCTGGGGATAGGTGCATTGTGTGGCGCGGTAGGGCTAGCGATTTTAGCAACATTTGTGTTTGATTTAATAAAAAGTCCTTGGAAGAAAAGATAAATAATGATATAATAATTGCGGGTGGAGTAATTTAATATTTTGTTGTGTTAGAAAGGGGGATTCTATATGAAAACACTAGTTACAGAAATTCAGGCAGCGGAGGATGTACGGGCAAAGTATGCAGAGTTGCGAGAAGAATTTAGTAAATTGCGAAACAAAGTTGACTCTTGGGAAGTTGATTCATTACAGAGAACAGCTAGCATACAGGCGGTTGGGCAGCTCACGAGGTTGTACAAGAAGTTGGAGAAACTAATCGGTGAGGGTTGTGGTCTCGATGAGATGACGGTGATTGACTTTCCGGGAGGATGCCTGGATAGTGAATTTATATATGATCTCGTATGTAAATGGAGTGGATTGGAGATCGAAATCTTAGAAAACGAACAAATCAAAATTACCTCGACTGAAAAAGTAAAACCTACAGTCTTGGTAAATGCTGAGGGGAGAGAAGAAGGAGTTTTGGATTTTCCCTGTTTGTTTCAGGAGAATGAGGCTCGATCCCAAAAGTGGCAAGAAATTTATCCAGAGCTAGTAAAAACAGAATGTCTGCAGAGGTTAGTCGCACATATTATGAACATGCCTGACAAGATTTACGGAATTCCGGACGAATTTACGCTTGCGCATTTCCATAATGGGATAACTTGTAATGGCTGGTTTCATCTCGGAGAATTTGGACAAGTCTATTATAGTCATCTTACGTTGGCTCAGGCGGAAACAATAATTGCGGAGATGAATCGGTATATCGGTGGCGGAGAATTAAAGATGCTGCGGAATGAAGGACAGCCAACCCTGTATCCATTTACAATTATGATGATTCGGAAAGCGACAAATAATTCTGAATGCGTTTTTGATTATGAAAAATTATGTCAGAGATATGACGGGGTGAACGAGGAGCTAGATAATATACTGGCGCAAATTGTCGACAACATTGAGCTCCTAGCTCCAGAAACTCAGCTCAAAACCTTAGTCGCAAACCGACGCTTAGTCTTCTATTACCATCCTAATGCGAAAAGCAGTTTCGACGTCATGAAGCGCAATATAGCTGGCCGTACTGAAATTCTACTATTCGAGAGGGTTCAAAATAAGTGCCCCGGGTTAAAGGTCGTATCAATGGACTTTTTGTGCGATACCGTATACACATCGTCGCCGCGCGGTTGTGCAAGCTATACTCACAACGATAACGAACGTATAGAATTTGAATGCGTGATTGATAGTGAAAATGCTGAGGGTTTTGCGGCAACAATGTTACAACTTGAATCGAAAGTCGATAAGATTAAATCGCAAATTGATATTTTTGTCGATCAAATTGTGGATGAGATTTTTGAAAAAACACGCCACCAATTAGCAATAGCAGAAGCCGAAGATTCTGACGATTCGCATACTTTTCCGTATGCTGCGTCCGTAGTATTAAACCAACTTAAAGATGAGCAGGCACTGCCGAATCGTGCGCTTTGCGTCGAAATTGAATCGACGGTAGTTAATCTGAGAGAAGTGCTGGACATGGAATTTTTGCAGCAGGTTGCAATGAGAGTGAAGGAAAAAAGCGATGATGTGATTGTGTTGTCTACGAAGGATTTTAATTATAAGCTGGAGTTTTGATTTTCTAATACGACAGGCTAATTGCCCCGGATATTTCCGGGGTTTTAATTTTATCGTGATTCGATTTCCTGAAATCTACGGCAAATTTGCCAGACTGAAGAATCAACCCTAGAAAACGAAAATTTGCTATAATATATAGCATAAGGAGTTTAAAAGATGACAACAAGGAAAAGTAACAAAAACCGACTAACGACTTGGGGATGGATTTGGAGGCTGGGACTTTCGATTATAATCCCGCTCGCGGTTGGCGGGCTCTCCGCATTAATCGCTGGAGATGCCATGGGTGCCTTCGGGAAAATGAATCAGCCACCACTAGCGCCACCGGCTTGGTTGTTCCCTGTCGTTTGGACGATTTTGTATATTTTGATGGGGATTGCATGCTTTCTGGTCTGGGTTGCGCCGGTTAGTAAAAAGTTGACGGCTGGCGAAAAAACTTTGTTTTTCGGGATTTATGGCGGACAGCTGATCTTTAATTTCTTTTGGTCAATATTCTTCTTTAACTTCGGGTGGTATTGGTTTGCGTTTGTTTGGCTAATTGCACTTTGGGCGATGATTTTGGTGCTCGTGATCTGGGGAGCAAAAAATCACAAGGGTGCGATGTGGCTATTGTTGCCATATCTACTTTGGGTGACTTTCGCGGGATATTTGAATTTAATGATCGCGATTTTAAATTAAATGATGGAGATTCTGCAGCAAATCGTTAGTTTTTCTACCACCGGCCACAGCTCAGGCCATATTGGGCACATTTTGCTTCGTCTAGAGCTAAGCCTGCCTCCACGACGGCTTCCCAAGTGACCGGAGCGGACCCCATACCGCCACAATGGTCAAGGTCATAGCCTTTGGATTCAGCATATGCACGATATTGTGGATAGGTCGCGGAAAATAATTCGTTGCCGCCACTAAATTTCACGACAGCAAAGAACGATTTTTCTTCCGCTACCGAGCATTGTTGCGTCGAGGCGTTGAAAATATAGAAAACATATCCATAATTTCCTACGACGTATTTATCGTTCAGATTGTAATCTGGGCGCCTCGATGGTTCGGCGGGTTTGGAAGGCTGTGGAGTTGGGTTAGGCTGGCTAGGATTAGAAGGCTGCACCATAGGATTTGAGGAAGGACTGTCGCTTGATTGCGTAGAATTATGGGAATTTGAGGTTTGCGCGCTCTCGTCCATCGCGTCGTTCCCTGCTTCGTCGTCAGCTGCCCGATCGGAATTTTCGAGATTTTTGGGCTCTGCGCGATCAGGATTTTGTGGTTTTTCATCTTCCGAGGATGCGTTCACGTCGAGGTTATTTGATGCTACGACTTGGCTTTCTATTGCGTTTTTGTCTGTATATCCAACTGCTTCAGATATGACAGCAGCGGCGCCAATTATGGCGGCAGCAGCAGTTACGCCGAGCGTGATTTTAGTCGCTAAGCTTATATTCTTAAAACTAGCAAATGCTGATTTCAGGCTGTTTAGCCCATGTAAACTTTTCATGTAATATTATCCTTTGCACATCAAAAACAATCATATATACTAAACATCTCATTCTAGAGAGAAAATGATGCTTAGTGTCTTTATTGTAGCACAGATGCGCGAAAAAGTCAATAGGCTGGCGGCTTCAGGTTATTGAGCGCTTGGAAAATTTTATAAGTCAGAAATATATCATTATAGCTACGAGCGATCCAAATATAGATTAGATAAAATTTTACTTTAATTTTCCTAAATACATATCTTGGAAAATACCGGGGGCATCTTTTAGTTCGTCGAATTTTCCGCGTTGAGTAATTTTTCCTTGATTAAAGACGATAATTTCATCAGTATTTTTCAAAGTAGATAATCTGTGCGCGATCGAGATGACCGTGGTGTGGTTTTCGCGCTGTAATTTCTCGATTTCGTTTTGGATAAATCGCTCCGAAGTGTTGTCTAGTGCGCTAGTAGCCTCATCCAAAATTAAAATTTTGGGCTTCCGAAGAAATATGCGAGCAATTGCAATTCTCTGCCTTTGGCCTCCGGACAAATTGCTGCCAGATTCTGCCAGGATAGTGTCATAACCGTTTGGCAATTGTTCGATAAACTCGCTGATATTTGCGCGCCGAGCCGCTTCGCGTACTTCTTCGTCCGTCACCGCTCGATGCATTCCGTAGCAAATATTTTCCCGAATTGAAGCAGCAATTAGGAACGGGACTTGGGGCACTAGCGCCATCAAATTTGAAATTTCGTCACGTGATAAATCTTTTAAATTTGAACCGTCTATGACGATTTTACCTTTTTGGTAGTCTTCGAGACGCAACAGAACTTTAATTAGACTCGATTTGCCACATCCTGACGGGCCGACTAAGCCCATGAATTCATTTTCCTTAATCTCTAAGTTTAAATCATTCAATATAGATTTAGTATCGTCATAGCAAAATGAAAGATGGCTAATTTTTATCAGCGAATCGCTAGAAAGCAATTTTTCTGGACTGGGAATTGGTTCGTAGGAGAAATCGCGCGGCAAATCTACAATATCGAAATATGATTGCGCTAATACAGACGATTCGGAGAGCTCGTCCAAGATACGGTGTAGTTCCCGAAGCGGAGTGGTGAGTTGGGTAAAGCAGAGGTATGAAGTCAAGACTGCACCGACACTAATCTCACCTTTTCCAGCCAAATATGTCGACACGCCGATGACAACTACGGTGAAAACCGCTTCATTGATAAACTTCAGGCAATCATAAAATGCCATTGAGCGATGATGGCGCATTTCTTTGCTGCGAAGATTTTCCGATTGATTACCAAAGCGCTCGACTTCCGCATCAACATTATCGGTCACGCGAATTACTTCGATACCATTTATTAATTCAACAATCGCTCCATCCATAGTCGACTTTTCTTCCATTAGCTGGACGCGAATACCTTTTTGGGTAGAAATTTGGCGCAACACAATTATTGTCCCGATCGGTACGACTAAAAGCATTAAAAAGGCCAGTTGCGGCGGTAGTTGCGAAAAAATTACAATCACTGCTGCCACGCCATTAAAAATTGCTGGTGCGAAATCCATGAAAATTAGTTTGATTAACTTAACCGCGCCTTCCAGACTTCGGTTTAAGCGACCATGGATATGACCAATCATATTTTTCCGGAAGAAGTTTAGCGGCGCGTGGAGTAAGGAATTGATCGCCTTAGTGCGTGCAGTTTTTTCAAAGCTCGTGCTGGTGTCTTCGACAAGAAGTCGACGGATAACTTTTAGAATTTCGTTAGTAACTGTAATAAAGAGAATAAAAACAAGGAAAGGAATAACTTTCGCGAAAGATAAATCTGATTGTCCGAGAACATCGTTCGTCAAATCGCCAATCGCGATCGGCAAGAGCTGGCTCAACCCAGCCGAAATGATCATGATTAGTAAAATAACGACAAAATTGCGTTTTTGCTTTCTGGTTAACATAGCATAAATTTTATGCCATAAGTTTCGCTCTTTGTTCATAATTTCAGTTTAAATTATAGCGGAAAATTGCGTAATACTCAACAGAGTAGGGACAACTGATGGAGATATGTAGTAAAACTTCGTGAATTTAGCCTTTGTTTCTGGCAACAAAAGTGACTACATTTGCATGCAAGCGGGTAGTAATCATTTCGCGGGGGATATTATACTCCTGGGCTTTCGTCGATGATTCTATAATATCCCAGTTTGTAAATGTTTGATTCAGAATGGTGAATAGCTCTTTAGACGGCAGATTAATTTCAAATTGTGGGCTAAGCAAATCTCCATTAGCTAAATTTGTTTCCGTGATACTGGAGTTGATTAATAAACAAACGAAACCGCCTTTCTTTATGCCATTTTTTATTTCTAATAGTTTCTTCAGGAACACGTCCATACTACGAACGTGCTCGATAGCAGATACGGATATAATTAAGTCGTACGCATTACTTAGGATATTATAATCCTCTATGGATTTAACTATACCGACTATATTTTTACTAACTCCATACTTCTTGGCGTTATGCCTGAGTTTATCGATTGCAATTTTCAGCAAGTCTACACATTCTATGGTCGTTGATAGATCGCAAAATTTTCTCGCTACGCAAATACTGTTTCGCCCTACGCCGCAGCCCAAATCTAAGACTCTAAGCTCGCGATATCCTTCAAAGAATGGTAAGATGTCGCATACCGCTTTCACGGGTTTATGAAGCCAACTGCCAGCAGTGTACAAATTATTACG
This sequence comes from uncultured Candidatus Saccharibacteria bacterium, assembly GCA_964578645.1. Taxonomy (GTDB): domain Bacteria; phylum Patescibacteriota; class Saccharimonadia; order Saccharimonadales; family Saccharimonadaceae; genus Nanosyncoccus. The sequence continues at coordinate 18,531 of CAZODR010000001.1, forward strand.
ATTGTACATTTCTGTATGAGACTTTCTTTCATTTTTGCGAATTTCTGCTACGCTATTACTCATTTTATGTACACCTGATCGATATTTCAGAGAATCTTTACTGTTATGTTTATATAATAGCATATGTTTCAAATGTCACCAGTAGACTATGCATACATTGTCCAGGGTGACAACAAACATAGTTCACTCGGCTATAACGACTTTTCTAGAGAAGAGCGATATATATTAGCCTATCATGGCTACGCGTTATATTGTAAAATATTAAAGAGCATGGTATAATTAGCAAAGTATATATGGATAGCTATTACTCAAATAAACCGATCAATCGCACCGAGGACGACCTATATAATAGAACATCTTTTGCTAAAGATGTCGTGCAAATGCTGTCTAGTCTTAAGAATAATGAGAACTACATTGTCGGCATCTATGCAGAATGGGGTTTTGGAAAAACCTCTGCCATCAACCTGATTAGCGAAAAACTTAATGAGAATAAGGAGCTTATCTCTGTCAATATCGATGCATGGTCGTTAGGCGGTCAATCCGAAAAGATACTATGGCAAATTCTGAAGGAGGTTTATGAAAAGCTTACAGGTAAAACGATAGAGAAAAAGATTGGAAAGCTTGGTAAATGGCTACGTAATCTTTCAGCGGCCAAGCTGCCATTTGATATAGACCACGAGTTAGATATGAATCATGGTGGTCGCAAAGAGACTAAAATTTCCTCTGGTAAAATCTTAAATAGCATGAGCTTCATTGGTAATTTAATGGAGTCTAGTAACAATATAGCATCAGCTAAGAACAAGATAGACAAGGCTATACAAGCAAGCAGTAAGAAGGTAATGGTCTTCATTGATAATATAGATAGACTCGATAAATCACAGATTGTGGAAGTATTTCGTTTGTTGAGTACAATAGCCGATTACGCTGGTATAACTTATATTTTGCCATTTGATAAAGATTATGTATGCTCTGCTATCGAAGAAAAATTACCGCTAAATCAAAGCGGCTCTGAATATATCGAAAAAATTGTGCAAATACCTGTTCATTTACCAATGCTATCTAGAAGTATTCTCGATAAAGTATTTACTATATTATTAACAAGGTTGTTTGAAGAATATTCTATAAAAATTAGTAAAGAAGAAGTCGGACGATTTCAGTCGTTATACTACTATCACGGGATAAATAAATATCTCCAATCTCCAAGAAATATAAACCAAATAATCAATGCTTTACGTTTTACGTTGCCAATGAAACTCGGTGAAGTGAACGCGGTAGATTTAACCATACTAGAAATTATTCGTGTATTTGACGAGCCATTTTATGAAAGAGTCTGAAACAGTAGGAATATGCAATACGAACTCAAAGAACTATCTTTATCTATGGGTCGTCCAGAATATGACATGTACCAAGACATACCTGCCAAAGAATCCGGCTCGACAAATTTATGCCATGGGTTACCATACGAAATTTTTTTAAGTTTCATCGAAAGCCAAATGGCAAGGAAGTTTCAGGATATAAGTGAGTTTGATACGCCGACCATTATCTATATAATGTATGTTGATGACTATCCGGTAGGCTATATTGGCATAAGAATCAAAATTAACGAGCAATGGCAAAAATGGTCTGGTAATATTTTCTACGCAATCCGTAAAAGTGAGCGTAGTAAAGGTTATGCGATAAAAATGTTAGAATTGACTCTGAATAAGTTACGAGAAGAAGGCTGGAAAGAGGTTTTTCTTCAATCCTCAGCGGGGAACATAGCCTCTCAAAAAACAATCGAGCATAATGGCGGGGTTCTTCTAAACGAAGATGGTGGAACAAGATATTACAAAATAAAATTATGAAACACAAAAAGTTGCGACACGATTATGATTCATCAAAATGAGGTCCTGCTCATAGGAGCGAAGGATGATGGCAACAAAATGTTTTGGTCATTTCCGAAAAGCCCGCAAAAGGATGAAAAAACGGAGGTAGAGACGACGTTACGTGAAACACCTGAGGAGACTGGCCTAAAATAAGACGGCTTGGAGCGAAGCGAAAATACGCTTCCACGAAAATCTACCAAGGCTTTAACAACCAAGCTTATAGAGGTAGAGCCATACAAATGGATACAAGTTATAGATGAGGGCAAACGTAAAATCGAACAAGAATTGCTAGAAAACTCATTCGCTGGGGCATTAACAAAAAATTCGCCCATTTTACAGGGGTCAAACTCGCTAAAATCGCATTTATATAAAGTGTGGTCGGACGTGGTTTGTTCGACTTTAACAAAGTTTCTAGAGGGAGATAATCCTACCGTATAAAACTACTAGTAATATATGCCTAGAGCATGCACGATTTTGAGTTCGCTCTTTTTAAGTAATGCAAGCAATGTTGTATTCATGGTGGTAGAAAGTAGTGACAAATCGCTTAGAACCTCTTTCCTAGTGTCGGATACTAGATTGGTGGTATATCCGAGTACGGTCATCTTTCCTCCGTATTTATATGAGATTGTGGATGGTTCGTCTCTCAAATAGGCGTCCTCTATGGTGATAAGATAATTATCAATTAATGCAAATTTACTGTATGGAATTATATCGCATAGAATCTTTATTATTTCCCTAACATTATCATATTCAGCATTTACACTTTTTTCCATCTGCTTGTTTTGAATCTTATTGGTGGAGGTCTTCTTTGAGATAGTATCCTTTTTAAGGAAATTCATAAAATTCTTATTATCAAATAGTGAATGGTAGTAGCCCATATCTATGAATTCTATATCCCCAGAGAGCCTAATAAAATCTCCTATCTCCATACCATTTTTCGCAAATAGGTTGGCAGACTCCAGATATTTTTCAAACTTATTAAATAAGTCATCATGAAAACGCATTTCTATGGACTTTTGATAATCCTGTGTTTGTAGTATTAAAGAGCCATCTACCGAGTCTGGAGTAATTCCTAAGTAATTTTCAGTTTGCTCGCCTTTTGTTTTAGTCGATTTTGTTGGTAATCCATCATAAACCTGCGAATAGCATGAAAAAAGAGAGTCGTGGTTGAGGTATAAAAAGCGTTTTATCTTAACTGTCATAGCGTTATTATACCATTGAAAAAACGTTTTTCGAGTGAAGTGATATAATATATCTATAAACTTAAATAGGTTTGATATGAGTAAAAACAGCGACGCTAAAATCTACGAGTATAATGACAGACTACTATTTATAGTTAAAGATGCCCCGATTGACGATTGGGCGAGTAATACTGATAATCGGGAAGTTGTTTTTGTTTGTCCTCAACATAGAGTTCCGATGGTTGAAGAAGATTATCTGTTTAAAGGTTTTTCTGGTTTTAGACTCAGCTGTCCACTTTGTGAAAGAGACAGTAATTATGCGCCAATGAAGTGGGATGGGCAAAAATATACCACTTTACAAAAGAAGGCACTCTCATTATTAGATAAAAGTGACCTAGAGAACGCTAAGCTAATCAGACTAGACGATGTATATACTAGAGAGATTACTAAATTTGATGCTCTTAAAGAAACAGTAGGATCTGATTATTTTATTAAGGCAGATGTTAAAACGGACGTGAACGGTGACACTGTCGTTGTTATATATCTTGGTTATAAGGGCGATAAAAATAAAGCACAGCTGTTTATTAAGCCAGAAAAACTTCAATTATCACACGACTTTAAGGATATGGATCCGGCGAAGGTCCTAGCAAAACTCGAGCTAACACTTCGGGATAGAACCATTACTCAAAACTATGACAATTAAAATCATTAATCCGTAACCCTCAAATAATACCCCAAATCTTCGCCCTTCCAATTATCTAATACCCACCCATGATATTCTTCCCATAACTTTGCGTACAGTCTGCTGAGTTTTTCGTTCTGTTTTCCGTACCAATACCAGCATTTATGGTTAAGCACCATAGCGAGTTCTGTTCCATAAACTCTATCTTTCTTCCATTCCGCCCCAGCCCTCTTATAAGTATCTTTAATTGCCTCCGCTCCAAAACGTTCCGCTATGCTAAAGTCGCTCCAAAAGGTAGTTTTACACTCGTAATCTAACAGCCGCATTTCTTATACTTCTTCATAAACTTATCAACCGACTCATATTCCGCTTCGATATACCTTTTATAGTGATTGTAGCTAAGTATAATGTCCCTATACTCTCGGCTACTAATGCCACAAGTCCTAGTTGCTCGTTCAGCTTCCATAAGCATATTATATCTGCCACTTCTACGGACTTTTTCGTATTTGTAAAAGTTAGGCTTCCAGTTTTCATTTATCGAAGTCATCTAAGATTCTACCTCGCAATTACTCGACGTTCTCGTCCATATATGTTCAACAATTTCTCCATCAGCCCAAAGTTTATATTCCAGTTGGCCCAAGTAGTTCAATCTATCTTCAAGACTTGGAGACATAATATCGTCCACCATCACAAAGTGGTATTCTCCATCCGTGCCTAGATACTTCATAGCCGTAATTGACGTTGGAGATAAATGTTTCATAACAGCAATTATCGTTAGAAATATATAAAAAGTAAATGACAAAAATATAGCCTCTAAGTTCAACACCTAAAAGCTACTACTCAAACCGAAAACTTTCTCGCTAGCTGCCGTTTAGCCGAGGTGGCGTTGCTATAAATCAAATATCGGCAAAGTCTTAATCCATAGGACCTCGTAGCCCTCAGCCTCTAATCTTTGCTTTTCTTTAATCATTGCATCTAGTCGCTCAACCTCATCTGCTACGTTCCACTTATCAAGACACTTAAAGTCATATACTCCATCTGGAGATTTGTATTTCATAATGGTGACACTATTTTCACTCGCTGGGTTCATGCTGTCTCCTTTCCATAACTTCCTGCTTATGTTCTTCAAATCTTTTCTTGTCTAACTGCCTAAACTTCTCCCAAACTACTTTCCGCTCTTCGCCCTCTAACAATCTAGCTTCACTTATGCTAACCTCAAACACCGAGGAACTATTGCTGTCATGATCCATACGGCTAGACTGCTCGGCATATAAGACTAGCTCGTCATTGATCCACTCTAAAAAGTAATCAAACCCACCGAACATTCCTGGAATAGTGATATGTTGAGCATTCTCCCATCCTAGCAAACTCCCATCAATCTTCGGAAATTCAAAATCAGGGTTTTCTGCCAAATACTTGTCAAAACCACAAAACTTACACCGCTCAATAATCAGCTTCCTAAAGTTTTGCTCTAGTTTGTTCAAACTGTTCGTGTTATCTTTCATTATGATTTTCCCAGTTCTATTTTACCATCTCCCACAACTTAGACTATACTGAGCACATTTCGCTTCGTCAAGAGCAAGGCCAGCACTCACAACTGCCTCCCAAGTTATCGGTGCTGAGCCCATACCGAGGCAGTCCATCGTGTTATAACCCTTTGAACTGGCATAGTTCATATACTGTCTTCCCATCGTGGCATTCCACAAATCGTCACCTTGACCAGTAAACTTCGCTACTCCGAAAAATGACTTTTCCTCAGCAACTGCACATTGTCCATTCTCGTCTAGTATCCAAAATAGATAAGACTTAGTGCCAGCCATATACTTATCATTGAGGTTATAATCAGGCTTTTTAGTTGGCTGTGTGGGCTGAGAGGGTTGGCTTGGGGCAGATGGCTGACTGGGTTGAGACGGCTGGGTGGTAGGAGTGCTTAGTTTAGAGGAGGAAGAATTATTTGACTGATTATTAGAAACTGAACTACTATTTGGCTTTTGCGTGGTAATCTGCGAGCCATTAGTCGTTGACTTATTATCATCCGTCTGCTCACTCTCGTTGTTATCGTCCTCAGCCTCTCCAGTCTCTCCAATTTGCGTATCTTTCTGCTCGGATGGGGAGTTGTCGTCATTAGAATTATTAGCGACAATTTGTGTCTCCTCGTGTGGCCGATTGGCATTTATAATTACCACCGTTCCAGCAGTGCCACCTGCCACGACCGCAACTGCTCCGACACCAAGACCCACCTTTGCGGCGAGACTCGCACCCTTAATGGCGGTTATTATAGACGTAAAACTTATCATATTCATACTCCTTGCCTTGAATTATGGGACTTTTCTCGCAAAATATAAACCCTAATTTGCGTTGTAGCCATAATCACCACGAGTTAGCAGGATATTCTTCCACCAAGACTCTCTCGCAATAATTGCTTCGTCATCAGTAGTAGATTTGTAAATGTCGAGGATTGAATAGCGAAAGTTATTCTTCACATATTCTAAGCCGTTTTCTTCAACTAAGGCTTTCAGCTCCTTGTTGTGGCCATGACCGTTCTCGGCATAGTTTCGCCATCTGCCAAGCAACATAGTATCACCATAAGCCGAACCGACATAACGTTTGTTGGTGGCAGTATCAGTTATAAGATAGACTGCCTTTTGGTTTTCTAGCGCCGTCTGCCAGTTCTTGAACTTCAAAACCCTGCGCAGATCGTTCCATGACAAGTCAACATTCTCATAGCCTGGAAAATCTTCACCAAGTTCATTGTAAGGGTGTTCGAGAATAGTTTTAACATATATGGTATCAATAATTTCGTGGTTGCGTAACAAGATATTATGAGTTTTGTCTTCATAGTGCACTACAAGCCGACCGAAGTACGGCTGGTATTCCGCCATATACTCCTCGTCAACATCAACTAGCCACTTACTATCGTCCAAAACTTTGTAGGCATTTACAAGTAGCCAATCTTTATTAGAGTACGGTATAAAGCAAAACACAATATCACCATTTTTGAACCGTCTGCGGTCAGGGTTATGCGTTTTGACCGACTCTTTAATAACGGCAACCTCGCCAGAACGGTACATATCAAGCAAGTCAAAATATCTCGACTGACTACCCAGCTTCTCTACAATTTCCGGGACCTGTTCTTCGACGTCATACTGCCAATTACTGTTGAAGACGAGTTTAAGTTTGCTCATGTCCTCATCCGACAGGCGGAGTAAACTGGTGAATTTGATAGTGCTCATTTTTGCTTGCCCTTTCCGGTCGCCTATAACAAAAAATGCGACCATGTACTTAGTCGCTTAAAACTTTGACAAATTAGCTCCATGAACTGATTTGCGTACATAGCCGCATTTCTTCATGGAGCCAACGGTTAAACCGTCAGCTAATAAATCAAAGTCTTAAGCAATTCTATTATACCACATTACGCCACAAAAGAGAAGGCACATTACAAACAGGGGTAGCACTTGACAATAACAGGGGTGGAGAGTAGAATAAAAACAGAGGATTACGGTATGAAAATAAAAACTAAAGCCTACAATAACATTCAGATGGTGCTCAGATTCCTGCATGATAGGGTAAACGAGCAGCATGAAGATTGCACTCACGCAATTAAACTAAGAAGTTCAGATATCACAGGCATGTCGATGGATTCCATAGTAGATACTGTGCGCTATCTTGAACAGCTTGAGTACGTAGAATTTACGGCAGAAGCATTTTATTCAGAAAAATACCACGAGATTAAAAATCAGTACCTTAAGTTAGAAGAAAAAATGAGCAAGAGTATTTTTAATCAAAATAGCTGTATGAGCATGGCGATACGTTACTTTACGGACGACGGCAAATTGCTGCAAAGCCTCGAACAAGAACTTAAGCAGCTGAAACATAATGCTGAAGTAGAAATCTTAGTTACTCCAACTGAAAAATTTCAAGATGGTTACAGAAGCTTTGGTGTTACTGGTAAAGGAGTTATAATCTATCAGTTTTCATATAATGAAAAGACTAGAGAGGTCGCTATTAACAAACAAGTGTTCCATAGGTGTTCGCTCAATTCCACACCAGACGGATTTTTGACCGCTACAATGAAAGTGCGAAAGTATGGCGATCCTATTATTTGGGATGCTTCTAAACGTGAACCGAATAAAATATTCAACGACATTAAACTCAACAAGATGATGGCTAGACTGCTCTTTGCTCCGCTATCCAAAGATAACAAAACCTTTACCTTTAGAAGATATGTAACTGAATATGATATCTCTCACGAAAAAATAAATACCAGAAAGGTAAATCAAGCCCTCGAAAGATTGATAGGTGCAAACTAATAGGAATAGTGGTTAATCCGGAAAAATCCGGATTTTTTTGTACGCAATGATGTTTTCTTACAAACTTCTATAATAGGAATACAACCTGGCGAAAGTCGGTAACAAATAAATTTAATCAAAGAAAGGAATCCTTCGTGGACGTGGTTTTTGATGCCAAAAATCTGAAGCGACTACGCAAAATCGTAAAATCATCCATCGGTCTAGATTTGAGCAACGACGATGAGCTATACGCTTGCGCCATTTCGGTCGTGCGTTTTACGGCGTCAAAGATCTTGCGTTCACGCAAGATCCTTTCCAAGGAGGAAAATCATGACAGAAACGTCAAAAAATGAGCCAAAGAAAACATTGGCAGAAGAAGCTGTTGAGCAAATCAAGACTCAGAATACACTCTTTTCTGACCAGCGGCAAGAGCCATACATTGCTGTTAGCAAAACTGGCGGTCAAGTTATTAAGCTAACGTCTAAAGAGTTTGAAAGATGGTTGCGAAACTACCTTATTAAAAAATATCAGAAGTTCCAAGGGTTGGACGCAATTGTCGATATCGTCCGCACAATGCTGGTTTATGAAGCCGAGACGGGTGGCGAATACCACGAGCTGAACACTCGTCTCTACCGCTCCAATGATTGTCAAGGCAACCCGATGGAGATTGTGTACGACGTTTGCGATGGCGCTCATGCGGTCAGTATTACGCCAGAGAAATGGTCTCTAGTAAACGTCCCTATCAGTTTTCTACGCCATCGTCACCAAAAACCGCAATGTCTACCCGAACGACACGAAGATTGTAGCATTGAGCCGCTACGAGGCTTACTATCAGAGTTTAAGGACGACCGAGAGTGGCTTGTAATTATGGCATACATCGTGAGCTTATATGTTCCAGATTTGCCGAAGCCCTTACTGGTATTATCAGGGGACAACGGGTCAGGAAAGACGCTTACGGCTAGGCGCATTGTTGACCTCGTGGAGTGCTCGTCGCTAGAAAGTGGTTTACCAGTAATCAAAAATGGTCAGGAACTCATGCGACTAGCCAACAAAAACACTATTTTACTGCTAGATAATTTAAGCAATGTGTCAATGTCATTGAGTGATGAGTTATGTAGAATCTCAACAGGAGCAAGTCTTGCCAAGCGATCGCTCTATACAGACGACGAAGACTGGATTTGTGAGGTTTGTCGTCCGGTGATTATCACAGGTATTCCATCAACCCTTGTTCAGAGAGAAGACCTGTTGGACAGAACCATCCCGATTAAGGTTAGTCGTATTTCAGAAACCAAGCGTCGCACGCAGTCTGAGTTGGACTCCGAATTCGCAAGGCTCAAACCGTATTTACTCGGAAGTATTTACAACACGCTCAGTAAAGCCCTTAAACTCTTACCATCCGTAAAGCTTGAAAAATTGCCAAGGTTAGCTGATTGGGCTCGGCTATGCTACTCAATCTGCGAGAGCATGGATGGCCATACTGGACAAGAGTTTTTAGATGCTTACCAGCATATTCTTGATAGGCAAACCGATATGGCGGTCGAATCGTCGTTAGTCTGTCAGGCTTGTCGTCTACTAGTAAGTCAAACTGGCAAATGGGAGGGGACAGCGTCTCAGCTACACGATATTAAGCTCGTCTTTGGCGGACTTGTAGGGTATGAGGATGATTACGAAGCAAGGTGCTATCTGGTCAATCATCCCGACTGGCCAAAATCTCCAGCTACTCTAGGCAAAGAACTGGAACGCTGTAAAACAACATTGGAAAAAATCGGCATCAATATCAAGCATGGCTACTATAAATACGGCCAACGATATATCGAGTTAGTCGATACTGAGTGGAAAGACTAGCACAAGAAGCAAAACATGCTGTATATCAGAGGTTCGCCAAAAGCTAAATATGAGCTAGCTACGATATTAAATAAAAAGGAGTTTTTATGGAAAACGATCCAAAAATCATCAAACTTAAAAACGTCAAGGTGGCGTTCGCAAATCTTGAAGACGATAACCCAATGGGTAAATCTATCATGGTAGTTGTAGATGACCCAGTAGTCGAGTCGAAAATCAAAACATGGGTAAGCCAAAACAAAATTGGTAAAAGCAACGAAAACCCTGGCGTAGCCAACTTTAATGAGTATGATGGCCAAAAGCGATTCAAGTTCAAGTTTACTGACCGCACCAAAGTAGTGGACATGACGGGCAAGGACGCTCTTGAGGGTCTTGATAGGGGAGCAGTTATATCACTGGTAGCAAAGACCTACGAATATCATCATAAACAGTTCGGTAGTGGCGTGAGCCAGTCTTTGAAAACCGTGGTCGTCATGAAACCTGCCACCAACGAGGAAAGTGCTATGACAACGGAATATCTAGATGAATTAAAAGAGGAGAGTCTCCAAGATGAAGACGAGGATAAAAACCAAAACGAGCCAGAGACAAACCCTGACGATGATTTAGACGAGATTGATATGAGCGACATCCCATTTTAGTAAGCCACACAAGCACTAAGAAGCAACGGCACGTCGGCTAATCGGCACATATTGCAAGATTTTTAAGCATTAGCCTCGTGCCCCATAAATATAGACCTTTAAGTATTCGTTCTAACCTCTGTCGAAGAACAAAGGTCTATACTTTTTATGCCAAAAAACCGATAATTAAAATAAGGAAATATATTTATGAGTATTACAAGCGTCAATCCACAAGATTTAAAATTCATCATCTACGCACGCAAATCTACTGAGGGAGAAGACCGTCAAATGGCTTCACTCCCCGACCAATTAGACATTGCGAAGCAAATCGTAGCGAAGAATAATTATAAGGTCGTCAAAACCTTTCGAGAGGCAGCTTCGGCTAGTAAATGTAATAATCGTCCGAAGTTCGACCAGATGGTACGCATGGTTGAACAGGGCAAGGCTAATGGTATTATTTGTTGGCAAACAAACCGCCTTGCTCGCAACCCTAAAGAAAGCGGCATTATTCAGCAGTTACTCGTTGAGGGTAAACTCAAACTAATCCATACTAACGACCGGATGTACCGTCCAGAGGATAATACTATGGTCTTCGGAGTTGAGGCGAGTATGGCTACTCAGTACTCTATCGACCTTAGTAAGAACGTTACTAGGGGAGTGCGGAGTAAAAACAGGCATGGCCATTGTACTGGTGTAGCTCCGCAAGGCTACTTAAACAAGCGAGATTCAAATAATCAGCCAATCGTCGAGATTGACCCAGATCGCTTTTATGTTCTTCAGCGGATGTTTAAGTTATACTTGACTGGAAATTACAGTGTGCCAGATTTACTTAGTATCTTAAACGACGAATACCACTTCACCACATTAAGGCACAAAGAGCGTGGCGGTAAGCCTTTGACTCTCGGTGGATTACATGGTATCTTAGAAAATCCATTTTATATGGGTAAAATTCGAGACATGGAGGACAAAAATATCTTTCATCAAGGAGCATGGCAGCCTATGATTACCGAAGACGAGTATTGGAGGGTTCGACGCCTAAAAAGTAAATATGCCGAAGACCATAATTTGAGGCCAACAACCCTCGTCAAATCCGCTCGCTATGAACTCAAAGGTTTGCTAAGTTGTGCCAGTTGTGGCTGTGCGATTATTGGTGAACACCACGATCGCCCACTGGCTGACGGTACATTTGCTGAGCATATGTATTATAAATGCACCAAGAAAAGCCCTTATCGTAAATGCGATATGCACGGAACGATTAGCGAGAAAGAAGCATTTAGACAGATTGACGCAATTCTTGACCACTATACGCTTCATCCGCTCCTATATCAATGGCTATGGAAATCCTAGACAGGATTAGAGAAAAAGAACTTTTGGAAAGATATGACGTTGCTAAAATTAAAAATGCCAGTATGGATGATTGCGAGAAGCAACTTCATGAGCTCGTCAGCATGCGTACTCGTGGAATTATTGATGATGAGCTGTTTACTAGAGAATCTAAACATATTCAATCTTTAATGGAAGACATTAAACGTTCTACTGAGGACAATGAAGAGCGCCAGCGTAAATGGTATGAGATTATCGGTAAAACTCTTAATACTCTAACGAGTCCTAAAGAAAAGTTTGACTTAGCTGAAGACATTGGTGAGCGCAGAGCAATTCTGCTCGCCATTGGTCCAAAAGCCACCCTTCGCCAAGTCAACATTGACGAATTAGACAACCCAATTGTCGTCCCACAAAAATCTACCAAGGCTTTAACAACCAAACTAATAGAGGTAAAACCGTACAAATGGGTACAAGTTATAGATGAGGGCAAACGTGAAATTGAACAGGAACTTATGAAAAACTCCCTCTCTGGGGATTTAACAAAAAATTCGCCCATTTTACAGGGGTCAAACTCGCTAAAATCGCATTTATATAAACTGTGGTCGGGGCGACTGGACTCGAACCAGCGACCTCACGGTCCCAAACCGTGTGCGCTACCAACTGTGCTACGCCCCGATAGTATTATTATAGCATATTGAATCTGTAATGGCTAGAGTTTTATGAAGATGAAGTCAATTTTGTGATTTATGACAAAACGAAGAGTTTTAGAACAAGTTATCGATCCTCAAAAAACGCCCTTTTCGGGGCGTTTTTGGAAATACGGAGAGGCTATTTCGCTTTCTTGTCGGCATGCTTCTCGAGAGATTTTGCGCCGCTTTCCATTTTGTCGGCTAACTTTTTCTCTTTATCAGCGATAAATTTATCTGCACTTTCTTTGGCGGCTGCGGCTTTTTCGCTAACTTGATCTTTAATTTCGCCAGCTTTATCTTTAGCTTTAGCGAAGTCTTCTTTGGCAGTCTTACCAATTTCATGATTGATGTCGGCTAGTGTCATTTTTCTCCTTTTTGTTTTTAGTTGTTAGTGTTTATATTGTAGCACGATTTTTGAGTTTAATCAGATAAAATAATTGTCAGAAACAAAAATGGCGGAACCGACGAGACTCGAACCCGCGACCTCCGCCGTGACAGGGCGGCGCTCTAACCAACTGAGCTACGATTCCATGTCTTCATTATACAGCATCTCAGAAAATATGCAAGAGGGAAGATAGGATTTCGTACAAAACGGGCGCAACGAAATAAATATTACTCAATTACGAGGCGAGTAACAGTTATCTGCTTCCCTGATCGAAGATTTTGTGATAAAATGATGCTATTCAGGGTGTGGCGCAGTTGGTAGCGCGCGCGGTTCGGGACTGCGAGGTCGTGAGTTCAAGTCTCATCACCCTGACCAGTTTTGTGATTTTAGACTTTATTTTTTATATGAGACATGATATAATTTAGCTGGCACACAAGTTCTTTTTGATCTGAAAGGGGGAACATGGATGAAAAAGTTTTTACAAATTCAAGACGGCTTCGTTTTTATATGTGGACCGTCCACTAGCGGCAAAACAACTCTTGCACAAAAAATCTATGAGGAAGCTCCGTACCGGAATAAGGCCTGGATTTCGCACGATAGAATATTAGTTGATTTTATCAAAACGCACGGATGTTCCGAGGAGGCTTTTTATGATGGTCTGCCGGAAGAAGACGATGCGGAGTTCAGGGGAAGCATAATTAAAGCCTTGATCGAGGCGTTTTCTCAGAGGAAATTTGTGGTGTTTGAAGGATTATATTGCGATGCGGAGAACGATGCGAAGCGACTGCGGGATTTTCTGTGCCATATACCCTTTTTTGGGTTGGAGCGTCCGATAACGTTGCTAAAAATGTTGCTGCCGTATGATCTGCACAGCCAATTTTTGCATAACCGTCTTACTGATATTGATATTGACTGGCCTAGGCTCGCGACACAGAGAAGGGAGGCCGAGAGGTTTATTGAGCCAGGATATTATTCACGGGAAATGGAGTGGGTAAAAGAATATTCTATCGATGATCCGCGAGAAATAGAACTGGAATTCAGAAAGGCTGGTGAATTATCGAAGGAATTGGTCGCGGCATTTGCGATCCACGAAGAAATCTCGGAGAGGTTTGGTGACATCTCTCAATATTTTTCAGAGATAAGTTAGCTTTAAGTTCATGGTGTTTCATGGGGCAGAAATGCCCCGTTTTTCATGCCTGACAAGAGAAGGTTTGTGTGGTAGAATATAATTATCAGGGCTTAGCGCAGTTGGTAGCGCGTACGTCTGGGGGACGTGAGGTCGCCAGTTCAAGTCTGGTAGCCCTGACCAGGATTAATTTGGAGATTTGGAATTATTTTATGATTAAAATTACCCCCCCCCCGAAAAATCGTTCGCTGAGATTTAGTTTACTAATTTTCGGGATGTTGGTGGGAAATTTTTGGGGATTTTCTAATTCAACTTTTGCGACTTTGAGCAATGCGCAGTTGGATTTTTTTGAGACAAATGGAATTTATTATTACGATCCGTCGTCGGGAGGATGCGAGGAAGATGATGTGATTGCCAAGATTGATGGGGCGGCAACAGCAAATTTAAGCGCGCAACAAGTCGGGTTTGTAAAAACTTATCACGATATGGCGGTGAAACTAGCGATCGAGTTTGGGATTCCTTGGGAAGATATTTTGGCGCAAGGAATTAACGAATCGACAGCCGGGACAAGCCGTTTTGCGCGAGAGCGGAATAACTTTTTTGGAGTCGGAGCTTATCGCAGTAACCCCAATCACGCGTATTATTATAAATCGGCGCGTGATGGGTTTATCGGAATGTTCCAAAATTTTATTACAACGACTGCGTCGCCGAGTTATATTGACTCGGGAGCTTTCGATGTAAATAGTAGAAACGGTAACGCAGTGACGGACCCAAACGCGTTTTTGCTGTCGATTGCGCCGGTTTATAATGCGCTAGACGATCACGGTAAAACTTATATTAATTTGATTGCGCCTTTAATCAACGGGATTCAGAAATTAAGCGAAAAAGAAGGTTGGGAAAGCTCGGCGAAGCTGGCTGAGTCGCATCCAGAAATGTTGGCGAATGCGGCGGCGATTAAAAGCAAAAAGAAATCGCCATATAAATCTTTCGGTAGCGGTACGTCAGTAAGTCCGTTTCGTTATGAATTTAAGGGTCTAACCGGAGGGAATAAAGATAATACCGACGCCGGTAATGATGACGCGACTGACACTTCGACCCAAGATGATATTTGTGGAGTTGGAGCTGGGGGAGGAAATGGCGATATTAATAAAACGGCGATTGCGCTGAGCTGGCCGGAACGACAACAAGGCGACTGGAGAAGTCAACCCGTAGTCCCGGAGTATAAAAAAGCTTTGAAACAAGTCGGGTTAACAACTTATGGCGACGACGCGGTGAAAGTTGGGGCTAGTTGCGATGCGTTTGTCGCGACAGTAATGCGCTATTCGGGTGCTGACAAGAAATTTTATTGTTGCGGGGCGTCGTCAGTTTTGAATTATTTATCAGGATCGGATAAGTACGAAGAGATCCCGAATCTTGGCAACACTTCGAACCTTAAGCCGGGAGACATTCGTTCGCGAAGTGGCCACGTCGAGCTTGTAGTTCAACTTGATAATGGCGAGTGGAAGATTGCTTCGGCTTCTTATCGCGATCGCACGTCCGATCATTCGCGCGGATATTATCCTAGCTCGGAATATAAAGTTTTTCGATTAAAATCAGGAGGTGGCACCGACGATGATGAATGATAGTCAAAAGAAACGAGCGATTATGATCGGAATTTTTGGATTGGTAATAGGATTTGTTTTGATTATAATTCTTTTTATACAAAATTTGGCTAAGGGTGCGGATTTGGAAATTTTGATTGCGCCGTCTTTTGCAAAAGTCGAAATGGATGGGAAGAAATTTCCGACCGACAAGACAGTAAAATATTATCCTGGTGAATATACTGTAAAAGTTTCTGCGGAGGGCTTCGTCGAGCAATCCGCAAAAGTGGTTTTGGAAAAAGGACAGCAAACTTCCCTATATCTTTATCTTGAGCCGACGGAGGAGAATGCAAAGTTTTATACAGAAAATTATGACGAGGATGTTCTCATGCAAGAGATTGCGGAGAAACAAAATGACTTAGATTCGGATTCATATTATGATAAATATCCGATTATGAGTATTTTGCCATACGAGAAGAATTCGGCGGATAAATTTAATGAGCCGAATGGATTTAGAATTGATGGCGGGAAATTTGATAAATGTAAACGGGAATTTTGTCTGCAAGTTTCGAGTCCAGTGAAGGCTGGGCTAGATGAAGCGAAGGAATATTTAAAGAAAATGGGGTTTAAGCCGGAGGATTACGAAATTATTTTTAATTATCAGCCAATTGAGCGGGCGAAGCCGGAGGATTATCCCGAAGAAATTCGCAAGATTTTGGAGGAATCAGGATATTTCGACCAAGAATAGTAGTATAATGTAAAATATGCGAGAATTTATCCCCGAGACTGCAAGGACGATTCCAGAAGAGGCGGAATGTAAATTTCGCGGTGAGTTGTTCGACGTTTATCAATGGCCGCAGGAATTGTTTGATGGGAGCATCGCGACTTTTGAGATGTTGAAGCGCCAGGATACCGTGCAGATTATTGCGATCAAGGATAACAAGATCATCGTCACATACCAAACACAACCGCGGCAGGGTTGGTTTTATGATTATCCGGGCGGAAGGCATGACAATCCAGAAGAGAATGAGCTCGACGCCGCGAAGCGCGAACTGCGCGAAGAAACGGGCATGAGTTTTCGGGAGTGGAGATTAATCGATGTGCGGCAACCTTTCACGAAATTGGATTGGCTAGTTTATACTTTTTTAGCATTGGACTTTGAAGGCCAAGGAGAGCAAGAGCTAGATGCTGGCGAAATGATCAAAGTCGAGGAAATGACATTTGAAGAGTTGGTCAAGTGTTCGGGTATGCCGAACGCGAAACATTTGTTGCCAGAATTTGTGCGAAAAGCAGGGAGTATCGAAGGATTGGAAGCTCTTCCGAGCCTCTATCGGTATTAGTTGCCCGGTTTTTCCGAGTTGCCCGGTTTTTCCGAGTTATCTGAGTTATCTGGACTTTCTGAGCTGGCGTTCCCCTTCAAAAGTTTCATAATCCATTCGCGTTTCCAAACCACAAGACCCAAAAATGCCATCGCGAGAACAGAGACTGCGACGACGAGGCCGAGGTTGTCGCTAATGCCAGCACCGAGAAAATTAGTCAGGACTACGGTCGGAAAGCGGCCAATCCCAACTAGCAGCATTAACCGCGGGATGGGGATTTTTGTCAATCCGGCAATGTAACAAACGACGTCATCAGGGAAGCCGGGCAGGAGGAAGATTGCGAAGATGATGAACGGCGAACCTTTGGCGTTAATTATAAAATCGAATTTTTCGATGACGGATTTTTTGAAAATTTTTTCGAGTAGCGGACGGCCAAAACGCCGAGCAATGAGAAAAACTATCCAACAGCCAATCAAGCTGCCGATTAGAGTCCAGAGAATTCCCCATCCGCCAAAGAGGAATCCGCCCACGCTGCCGACGATTTGCCCGGGGATGGGCGCCGCAACGGTCTGGATGATTTGGAGTATGATATATAATAATGGTCCAAAAGCGCCAGAGGATTCAACGGCGGCGACGAGTTGATCGCGGTTCGAGAGTAGCGTCATTAGCGGTCCATGAAGAGCAACATCAAGGATTAGATAAATAAACAATGCACCGATAGCGACACTAATGAGGGCAAATTTAATCTTTGTGCTGCGGTCGAGCTTTTTGCGGAGCAAGGGCTCTTTCATGGGCAGCAGCTCATGGTCCTTGATCTCTGGACGAGAGGCGTCGGGATGTGGCTTTTTCGCTGGGGAAGTCTTGGAGCTATTTTGCATATTCAACAGCGCGCGTTTCTCGAATGACGTTAACTTTGATCACGCCAGGATAAGACATCGTAGCCTCGATTTTGTTCGCAATATCACGAGCGAGTTTAAGCGCAGAAAGATCGTCGATTTGTTTCGGCTCGACAATAACGCGAATTTCGCGGCCTGCAGAAATAGCATAAGCCTTATCGATGCCAGGGAAGCTGGTCGCGATGTTCTCAAGATCACGCATACGCTCAGCAAAATTCTCCGCAGAAATATTGCGTGCGCCCGGGCGCGCAGCGCTCAGGGAATCGACAATCTTCACAATCACAGCTTCGGGCGTCGTCGGCTCAATATCGTCGTGGTGCGCAGCCATAGCATGGACGACATCGTCAGACATACCATATTTCTTCGCAAGTTCAGCGCCAATTTCCGCATGTTTCCCTTCAATCTTGTGCGTAACCGCTTTACCAATATCGTGCAGGAGAGTGGCAGTCTTTGCGACACGCTTGTTCGCGCCGATTTCTTCGGCAATCATGCCAGCAATATGCGCCATTTCGATAGAATGAAGAAGAACGTTTTGACCATAACTTGTGCGAAACTTTAGTTCGCCAAGAAGATGGATTAGCTCGCGCGGAATACCAACGACGCCGACTTCACGCGCCGCATCTTCGCCGGCACGCATGACTTCTTTTTCAATTTCACGCTCAGCTTTCGCAACGGCATCCTCAATCGAACTGGGGTTAATACGTCCATCCTTCATCAGCCGCTCGAGAGCGTAGCGTGCGAACTGGCGGCGAATCGGGTCGAAGCTCGAAAGCACAACCATTCCCGGAGTGTCATCGACCATGATGTCGACGCCGGTCGCGCGCTGCAGGGCTTGGATATTGCGGCCTTCTTTACCAATAATCCGACCTTTCATATCGTCATCAGGCAGCTTCAGGGCCGTAACCGTACGATCGGCCGTAACCTCGGAGGACATGCGCTCCATAGCAGTGAGCAAAATCGCTTGTGCAGCTTCATCAACTTCATGCTTAATCTCTTTTTGCTCTTTGGTCACTAGTCCGGCGAGATCCTGCTTAATATCACGCTCGGTCATCTGCATCAACTTCTCGCGCGCATCGGTCTTTGAAAGTCCGGCGATTTTTTCGAGTTTTTCTTGTTGACGATTGCGAATTTCTCGAACCTCGTTTTTCAGATCGTCTAGCTCTTTTTCTTGGCGAGCCAGACGCTCAGTTTTCTGTTCAAGCTGGTCAAGTTTATTGTCGAGGTTGGTTTCACGCTCACTGAGGCGAGCCTCAGTCTTTTTCCATTCACGACGACGCTCGGCTTCTTCCTGCTGGGACTTTGCCGCCATGTCTGCAGCATCACTTTTCGCCTTAAGCACGATATCGGAAGCTTCATTTTTAGCCTTACGCACGAGATCGTCGGCGCGATTTTTACCACCGTTCTCATTCTTTTTATTGTATGCAAACAAGCCGCCTGCGCCCAGACCAAGACCGAGCACAAGGGCGATGATTATCATAAATACGTTCATATACGCCTTTCCTAATTGTCTGTCGATATTTTTCTCTATATCGACGGGGTAACAAATAAATATAAAATTAATAAGATTCTAGTATTATTGTAGCATACTTTTGTTATTTGCGGGGCTGAGAAATATTGGCTTCGCGACCATAATCAGGAAGAATGATGGCGTGGCGCTTGCCATGATGGTCAAAAAGTGGGATTTTAAGCTCATCCGAGAGGGCGTTGACAATTGCGGCGCCAATGCGCAAACCAGTGAAGGAGCCTGGGCCGCTAAAGAAAGTGATCTCGGTAATATCCCTCCAGTCGGCATGTTGTTCGAGAAGCCGCTCATGGATAAACTGAAAAATTTTTTCAGCGAGATCATATTTCCCTACTCGAGTATATTCGTGCTGGTTAAGGCGCAGGATACAGGTGTCGGTCGAAGTATCGAGATAGAGCTTTAGCTCGGGATGTTCCCTGGAGTTAGGAGTTTGATCCGATCCTAAATCCATGGAGTTGACGAGTTTTTCCACAGATTTCGTCTCTTTTTCCACAGAGGCGGGATTTTTTTCCACAGTTTTTTGTGAGTTTTCCACAGGTTTAGGGTCAAAATTGACAGTGTGTTCACATTTTTTATGAAGTTTTCCACAGGTTTGATGATTTTTTACACTTTTGTCCGAGAGTTTTCCACAGGCCTCCCAGAGATCTAGGGGGATTCCTGAGGCAGAAACTTCTCGAGAACCATCGGGCATAAGGGCAAAATGAAGAGTGATATGGTTCTTTGGCAAGAGGCCAGAAACGTCATTTCCCCATTCAATAATCACGATTTTGTCTTGGCTTTGCAGAGTTTCAGAAAGCTCATCGCGCATGATACCAGGATCCTCAAGACGATAAAAATCGTAGTGAACTAATTCCCCGCCGTGCGGAAAGGCATAGCGTTTTGAGATTGTGAAGCTGGGGCTAGTCACGGCTCCAGAAACGCCGAGACCACGAGCCAATCCACGCGTAAAAGTAGTTTTTCCGACTCCAACATCTCCAATTAATTCTATGACCGCCGGAAGCGATAGGTTTTGGCCAAGATATTCGCCGATGGTGATCATTTCTGATTCGGAATTAACTCTCATACTTTATATTATAGCACTTTTTGTTATTATTGGCGAGAAGTCGGCGACAAAAGCGGTAAACTCTGGGGCAGATTAAACATAATATAACGGGTAGATAAAGCAGAAAAATGAGCGGATTTGCGGACGGAAGCTCGAAGATAAACATGGTTTTTTCGCTAAGAAAGTTGACCACAAAAAGATGAAAATCGAGGATAAAAGTCGCGATTTTAACCGTCAGATTACCTATGATCGCTAAACCGCCAGTTACCCCGGACAAGAAAACTGCGAGCATAGCGTAAGGAAGAGTCGGGAGGATAAAGAGGTTAGCGACGAACGATAGGAGCGACAAGGAACCGAAATTATAAATTAAAATTGGAGCGCAGATAATACTGGTCGCGAAGCTAGTAATCAACATCCCTGCAAGCCAAGGCGGATGTTTGCCACCGTAGAGGATTTTTTGGAGAGCGGGACCGACGATCAGGATGCCGAAGAAGGAGGCGAAGGAGAGCTGCCAGCCGAGATTCACGAGGTAGGTCGGGTTAATCATTAGTGTCAGCATACCGACGAATAATAATAAACGTAGCGGCGACCATTTTCGGCCAAAATATCCGGCAATGAGCGAAAAGCTAGCGACCATTGCAGCCCTAGTCATCGAAGGTGTAAAGCCGATGACTAGGGCAAAGCTAAGGATGAGGAGGGATGAAAACAAAACTGAGGCGAATTTCGAAACTCTGCCAAAAATCTTTTTTGCCGCGCTGACTAGGATCCCGAGATGAGCCCCGGAAGCAACTACGACGTGAGTCATACCAACAGTTTGAAGAGTAGTCGATAAGCTTTCTGGGAGTCCAGATTTCATACCAACGAGATAACCCAAACCAAGCTCGGCTTCTGGCGACGGAATTACTTTGCGCACAGTATCAGCAAACCAGTGTTTTAGCTTTGCTGGTAAATCACCGATTTCCGCACGTTCAATTCCTGAAATTTTTGGTCGGTACATTGATGTGACAAAATTCCCAAAGCCATCGCCAAGTTTTCCTTCAAGGGTCACAAGATCCGAGCGTTCAAGCTCAACCTTTTTTCCCGAAAGACCGATATAGGCAGTGCCAGAGACTTCTTGCCAAACAATATCTTCCGCCTCAGTTTGTAAAACCTGGACTTTGAGCTCGTCAAGTCGCAGAGAAATCTTACTGTCGGAGAATGTCGGATCGTCGGAAATTCTTCCAGAGATTACAACATTGCTTCCAGACAATTCTCGAAAATAGTTTCGTGCAAAAATCTCGGTTTCACAACGAAAGTTTCCGATAATCAACCCGGCGATCAAAGCGAGCCCGATAGTCCAAAGGCGCGCATACTGCAAAGAAAAGACAAAAATCACGACCGCGACTACAATCCAGAAAAAATCTTTAGCAATAATTCTCTCAGAGCAGATACTTATTATAATTCCGACGATTATTCCTAAAACTCCGGCGTAGAAACACCATGATGGATGTATTTTTCTTCGCATGTCGGCAGTATAGCAAAAAATTGCAAAGACATACAAGCACTAGTGCGTTTATTTGCGAAAAAAGTCTTTATGACCTCTTAAATCTACTTGTGGCGTTTGGCGGCAGTACGGCTACGACGATAAGTTGCGAGCCCAGCATACGCTCCAGCCATCATGCTCATCAAAAGGCTCGGCGCGACGTCGCTATTGTTCGGAGAAATCGAGGTTTCGTCGATTGGCTGGGCAGCATTAGAAATTGCAGTTTCATATACCGAATGCTCAGGCTGGAGATGTTCAAGAGAAAGCACCGAGAGATTAAGCTCAAAGACGATATCTTCAATGATATCTTGGGTTAGGCGCGGATCGGAAGAAAGAGTGCGAGTATATTCGAGTTGCTGCATGAGACGATTATAACTTTCGGAAGTGTAGTCAGAGGGATTCAGAGCAGCAATATCGGAAATAATATCGCGTAACGATGACCAATCGAGGGCGGGCGCAGGCGGCTCTTCGGGGGGAGTTTGGGGAGATTGTGGGGGTTGATGAGAGAGAGGATTGGGGTGCACGACTGGTTCGGAGGTCAATTCAGGAGGGACATAAGAGGATAGTTCCCTGCGAGATGAAGGCTGCTGAGAATATGCTGGGGTAGTTTCGGTAGCTGGTGGCGAAAATGGTTCTGGGTGTGGTTGCGAAGTTGCTGGTGATGCTGGGGCTAGGGGTTGTACGACTTGGGGGGTATGTGCTATATCTAAGTTAGGAGCAGATATTGGAAGCGGGCTAAGGAGATAATTCTCGGCGGGTGAAGTTTCTTCGAGGGGTTCTTTCGTGGTTTTTTCGGGGAGTTCTTTGGTATTCTCTTCCAGAGGTTCTTTCACGATCTCTTTAGGGAGCTCTTGAGTAATCTCTTCGGGAAGTTCTTCAGGTTCTGGAGATTTAGGGGCTGCAGAATTCGCGCCACGCAAACCCGTGGTTGCGAGCTGAATTTCTTCCATTGCACTAATGACTTCGGGAAGCTTAGCGGTCGAATGTTGTAGGCTGACACGAGCCTTAGCGATCGCGACCTGGAGTTCGCCGAATTGTTCGGCATATTCAGGCTCATAATCACTGAGCGTGAGATTTTTGACGACTTCAAGAATACTATAAAGATTCTGACAAGCTTCATCAATCGTACGAGCAACAGGATCACTAGATTTTTTCACTAGTTGTTTGTAGGCCGAGTCTACCTCATTATAAGTCGCAGTCAAAAGATCTACACTGAGTTTCTCATCGGGCTCGGCCAAGAGTTCGCTCGAAGCGAGGATAAGCTCATGGAGTTTGCGATAGCTGTCAAGCGTATAGTCGCTAGGATTTAGGATTGTCAAGGCATTGATTAGGCTGTGGAGATTTTCGCGAGCAGGAATTAGGTTTTTGTCAATCTTAGGAGTTTCGGCAAGAGCGAAAGCACCAAGCACAGCTGTCATAGCGAGAAAATCTTGGGAGGGTTCTATCTCTGCTTCGACAATTTCTTCTCCATAATTAATAGATTCGTCTTGGGGCTCGGGAGAAATTTCGAGGTTGTCGCTAGTAGGCTCCGGAGTGGGAGGCGCGATATGTTCAATGACTCCGGTTTGAGAAAAAGCATCTTCATCTTCTTCGGGCTCGTCGAGAAGATCAAGGTTCATATTAATATCGCAAAATGCGGAATACAAATCAATCAGCGAAACTTGCTTTTGGATGAGAAGGATATCGGCGTCTTCGGCGGAGTTCATGAGAATCTGGTAGCTATAGCGCGAAAAATCGTGCGGGTCAATGGCGCGAGCAGCAGCGATCGCCGAAAGAATGTCCGTGCGGAGCTCGTCTTCGATTTTTTGGAGCGCGGAGTTGGAACGAGCTACACGGCGAATCATATGCTCAATTTGGTCGACGGTGCTGCGCGAGCTGGAAAGAAGCTTTTCTGCGGCTTTTTTTGCGCGGCGAATCGACGCGAGGGCTTTGTCGACTTCGGTCTGGAGATCGCCGAGTTCTTGGCTAGAATAGGAGCTAGAAAGATAGTGATCGCAAATTGTCAAGACAGATTCTAGACGTGATTTCGCACGAGCGAGAAGTTGGGCTGGGGTCGGGGCAGTTTGGCCTTCCATGGCATCAAAAACTCGATAAGTGCGAGTCGAGCGATCATATTCGGAACGATGCGAGCCAGAAAGATATTCTGCAATATTAGAAGAGAAATTGCCACCGGAGATTACTACCGAGCTGTTCGACGAGCCCTGCGGCGCAACACCCTGAAAAATTCCGGCAGCGCCGCTAAAATTCCCCTTCAAAATCTTCAGAGTTTGCGAAGGGCTGGCGACATGAGCAAGCCCGCCCTCGATCACCGTGAAACTTTGGTGACTAATATATTCGCCGCCACGAATCGTAATGTCGATTGGATCATCATGAGTCGTATCAATTTCGATCGCGGCGCCAAGACTAGTCATGCCCTCGCTCCAATCCGTAATCGGGAGACGAGAGCCAGTAGCGATAATGGAGGTTTTCTTCAACTCAAATTCACCCGTACGGATTCCGAGACCAGTAGCGCCAATAATTTCGGCGGCGCCAATCCGCCAATGTCCGTGGCCGGAGGCATAGATTGCGATTCCATCATTTTCGTCGACCGTGATACGTGCGCCGTTAAAAATGTTGATCAAGGGAATATTGCGGCCACGGCCCTGGATATTACCATTAATACAAAAACCGTCGCGCGCAATCATCGATCCGCGAAAGTCGATTTCGACGCCATAAGCGGCTTTGCAATTTGGGGTAATGAAAAGACCATAATAATTCGGAGCGTAAAGCGTAACATTCTCATCGATAAGGATGCTGGAATAGCTCATCGTATCTGGAGTCATTGCCCCCTTAATCCGGACAGCGGCGGAATTCGTACCATTAGCGACAATACTTCCCTTTCCAGTAATAATGACATTGCCGGAGACGACATCAATCACGCGCGCATTCGGCGTCAGGCAGGCAATTTTGTTCCCGCCGAGATCAAGAGTAAGATTCCTGGTAAAAACTAAGTTTTCGAAGAGGACGATGTCCATCGTCAGTGTAATACAAGAAATGTCTGCGTCGAGGAGAGCGGCTTGGAGCTCAGATTCCGAGGAGACGGAAATGCGATGATGCTCATCGGCGTCAACGTTGGATTCTAGGAGAAACATAGACTGCAAAAAAGACTCTAACAACGGAATGTCGAGAGCTAAAGTCAGAGCAAAGATCGCATACAGCTCATTCTTATCCTTCATCGTTGTTTCTTGCAACCTCAATGTAATTAAATCTTCGAAGTTAGTACTATTGTACCAGAGATATCAAAAATAATCAACCTCAAGACCTCCGATCTCGAAAGATTATTAGGCAACAGAAAGCCCCGAAGGATTTCTCCTTCGGGGCTGACTGGGGCTTAGTTCCCTACTTTAGAGTAGTGGGAGATTAAGCTTCTTTGTTGCCATTGCGGCGAGCGTTGCGGAAAGCAACGACAGCAGCACCA
This sequence comes from uncultured Candidatus Saccharibacteria bacterium, assembly GCA_964578645.1. Lineage (GTDB taxonomy): Bacteria > Patescibacteriota > Saccharimonadia > Saccharimonadales > Saccharimonadaceae > Nanosyncoccus. The sequence continues at coordinate 43,868 of CAZODR010000001.1, forward strand.
GCAGTAGTCAAAGCGGTTGCAATAGCAGCCATGACACCAGCGGTCTTGCTTGCGCTTGCAGCGCCTTTAGCGACGATACCTTGGCTACCAGTCTTTGTAGCTTCTGGTTTTTTATCTTCCTTTTTGTCGCTGTCTTCAGTCGAACCTGGGGTCGATGGAGTGCTTGGATCGCTTGGATCTTCTGGAGTGCTTGGATCTTCTGGATCTTCGCTTGGGACGTAGTTGATCAAGTACTCAGCAATGTCCTTGGTGTTGGTGCTAACCTGATCAGTTGCAAATTTGTAAGTTGTAGCAAGGCCCCAAATAGTATTGAAGTTTGTATAGCTTTGAGCTGACGAATCAGTGCAGGTCTTAGCAGCATCCTCGAGATTGTTATCACGAATAGTAGTATAGAGAGTCCACCAATTGCGATTGATATTTACGTTATTGGTAGCAATGTAGTTAAGATCCATAACTACTTGATTATTCGTGTCGACATTCTTGGCGTTGAAGTTATCCAAAGCTGCACCAGTCAAAACACCTGGTTGCGAAAGAATATCACTATAAGCAGCTTTTCCAGCCTCAGCCTTAGCAAGTTCTTCCTGAACTGCAGTATGGTTCATCAAGCCCTTGTAATAGTTGTAGGTGCCTGCACCATAGAACAGGTCGATAACATTAGAGCCCGCAGCTGTTGGATCAGTGACATAGTCTTTAATGATAGTGTTTGGGTTGTAATTCAGAGCATCAGCACCTGGAGCGGCTGCGCGGAAAGCAATGATTGCTTCATTAAGACCGGTGTGCTTTGAATCCTCAATTGCAGTGATCAAGTTAGCAAACACAGTGTAGTAAATGTCTTCGCTAGTAGCAGCATCGAGGACAGTCTTCGTATCAGCAATGCTTGAGCTTGTGACAGCTGCAACTTTGGTTTTGTTTGCATCCAAAGCAGCTTGCAACTGTGCCACGGCACCAGCAGGAGCTACGCCACCAGCCAAAGTTGGCGTACCATTAACACTACCAAGCAAAACATTAAAATCGTAGGTAACGATATCACGGTAGTCGCCTGCGGCATACTTCGCATTGACGGCATCGATATTCTTAAATACTTGATAGTTTGCATGACGAACGATATTCGTAACTGCATTCCCTAGTTCAGCACAAGTCGCAGTACCAGTCGCAGTACCAGTCGCATCGTTCTGGCTGTTTACTTCAAAAGCGCTAACAGTGCTTGCGACAGGAGCAACAATGCCCATGGCAAAAGCGAAAGCGAGAGCAGCCAATGCTTGACTTTTCTTCATTTGATATATCTCCTCAAATTTAACTTTTATCTTATTCCATTGTAGCGCACATTATAAAAAATGTCAAGCTTTTTTATGAAAAATCTTCTAATATATATATATATATATATATATCGTTCTAGAAGTCATCTTGTGGAAAACTTCGCATTTTTCTGATTTTATGGGCATTTTACGGAGGTTATTGTAGAAATATAAAGATTCTGGAGAAACTAAAGAATAGAAATCTCTTCGGAGCAGAGACTCTGAAAATCTGCCCCTCCAGGAGGCTGGAAATCATATTTTAGCCGAGATTGCGAAAAAGTTAGGCTCCGATCCGATCCTTGGTATTGCGGCGGCTGGCGTTATGCTCGATATAATCGATGATTTTTTCGGCAACATTGCGCCGAGTCACCTTTTCGATACCAAAACCAGGCGAGGCATTCACCTCGAGGACGAGCGGGCCGCGCGAGGAACGCATGAGATCGACGCCTGCGATATGGAGGCCCATAACTTTGGCAGCCTTGACCGCGATGCGTCGCTCTTCGGGGGTGAGTTTAATACTATTCCCCTCTCCGCCTTTGTGGAGATTGCTACGGAAATCATCGTCGAGTGATTGGCGCTTCATACTGGCAACGACGCGAGATCCGACGACGAAGGCGCGAATGTCGACGCCAGCAGATTCCTTAACATATTCTTGGAGCATAATATTCGTCCCATCCTCATTATAAAGATAGAAGGCCTGGAGAGCCGATTTTGCAGCTTTTTTCGTCTCAGCGAGGACGACGCCGTTGCCGTGGGTGCTGGTCGCGAGCTTAATAATTACCGGCAGACCAATTTGTTCGAGCAGATCATCAATATCAGCAGTGTTACGGCTGACGAGAGTCTTTGGGGTGTCGATTCCAGCCTTCGTCAGGATCTGTTGGGAACGCAACTTGTCGCGGGAGCGTGAAATCGCAATCGAGCTCGAAGCTGTCCAGGCGCCTTGCATCTCGAATTGGCGAACGATAGCACAGCCATAACGCGTCATACTATTAGCGATCCGTGGAATAATCGCATCATATTTCCCTAGCTTTTTCCCACGATAAAAAATATCTGGGTGCTTCTCGTCGAGCGAAAGATAGCAATCTTTGTATTTAATCACGCGCACTATATGCCCGCGCGCTTCAGCCTCAGCGACGAGCCGGCGCGTGGAATAATTGGCATTACCATTAGATAATATTGCGATTTTCATGGGTTTATTTTACTACATATTCCTTGACATTTCAATATCGTAATGCTATACTCTGTCCATGAAAACGGTTTTGATTTTAGCCAGAAAACCAGAGACTTTTTTAGAGTTGGCGAAGAGATTAAGTAGCCAAGAAATCAGCGTGGAAGTTGCGGCTTATAATGACCTAGGGTTCTTGATTGATGGGGACGAGGCGAAAGTTGTAAATTGTAGAACGGGCGAGGACTTACGCAATTTTTCAAAGATTTTGGTCCTTTCTACTTCGCTTTATCATGCGCAAAATTATATTTTTAGCGCTTTAGCTTGTTATTGTCGCAAATATAGTATTGAGGTGTTGGACGATAGCTTTACAAATAGTGATGGTAAACTTTATGCGATGTGGCGTTTTTGGGAAAAGGGGGTGGACGTGCCGAAGACCGCGTTTGGCCCGGCGAGTTTTCTGGGAGAAATCTTACAAAAATTCGGGAGCCCAGCGGTTTTGAAAGCCGTGAATGGCACAAAGGGACATGATAACTATTTGGTGCACTCGGGTGAAGAGATTGCGGAGATAGTTGAGCGGGATCCGGATACGCGTTATATTCTGCAAAATTATATTCCGAATGATGGCGATTATCGTGTTATTGTAACGAATTTTGAAGCGCAACTAGCAATTTATCGTTCAGCGAATGGTAAGGATTTTCGCAACAACACCTCCTTAGGAGGCGAAGCGAGTTTGGTCCCGCTTGATGAATTGGATCCAAAGATCATTCAACTCGCGACCGAAGCGGCGAAAGCTCTAGATATTAAGATTGCTGGGGCGGATATTCTACAAAATAAGGAGACTGGCAAGTATAGCGTTTTGGAAGTCAATCGTACTCCGCAGCTTGCTTCGGGGGCATTCACGGATGCCAAAGCGGAGGTGATCCGCGGGTTAATCGAGCTCTGAGTCCAGGCCACTCATAATAAATAGGACGTTAGTATGCTCAGCACCATTCAGTGAATGATAGCTCTTGGGTCGGCGGAGATCAACTAGATAGGAGTTGCCTTGGAGATTCTGAGAGCATTCGGCGGCAATGCGGGAACGTAGTTGAGGATAATTCACTTCAGCCATGTTTGAGCATACCAAGAACTCAATGCGAACATCAAGAATCAGCTGATCAAAATGCTCTTCAATGAGGTGCGCACAACGTTCGAGCATCTTTTGCGCAAGTAGGCGCTCCGTAATAGGGTGAGTGTAGAAGTTTGAATCGCAAAGGATGATATGTGTATAAAGGTAGATCAATAGCAATGGATCAGCGTGACGAAACTTTGTCTCAAACGTCAGAGATTTCTCGGCTAGAATCTGGACAACATTTTGATGACGCGGAAACAGGGTCTCGATTAGACAAATGACATTGACCGCCCAGGTCGAAAGGGTTACGATAGCACCGTCATCCGCCATCAAGTCGTCAGCTAAACGATAGAGACGTTCTAGTGGTATCAACTTGAGAAGATCAGCACGAAGATCGACATTATATTCGTTTAAGAGATGATTGACTCGGAATAAGGCTAGATCGATACCATAAATTTGATCATATTTGAGGAAATAGGGGCGGCGGGCTTCAAGGTTGTTGACATGCGAGAAGTCATTATTTTCCAGGAGAACCTTGAGATCGGTACTTGGCATATTGTGGGCAAAATAATCTTGAAAATCGTCGCAGTGAAAATAATTTTTAACCCGGGTAGCAAAATGGAATTTTTTATCCGGAGCTAGCTCATTGAAATGCTCGTAGTAATAGGAACGAACGGACATTTATTGCTTCTCCATGTGCTTCTTATGAAAGGCTTGCGGATCTTGCTCGAGTTCTTCATTGAGCTCCATATCTTGGACTCGCGGCGGGTAAGGCACCTCAAGCTGGGAAACATCGACCAGAAAACGATCTTTGAGAAGACGACGACCAATCAGGACGGGGAAATTATTTTTACTGCGATCGGCGAGGGTGAATCCAGCCTTGATCCGCTTCTTGCCAATTTCCACCGAAAGGCGAACGCGGTAGCGCACCTTGGCCTGGCCAGTAGAATTGCGAACGAGCATGGCTTTGTAATCTTTCGTCACGATGCGTTCACCGGTATAAAATTCACTTTCTGGCGCAAAAAGACAGAAACTCAACTGATTTTCGGCGTCCATAGCAATATCGCTAGCCCAGACGGACGAGCTTTCAGCGCCGGTATCAATCTTCGCTGGGACGTTTTTCGTCCCCTGGAGGGTGATTAGGGCGCTATTACCGATAATTTCGAGTTTTCTAGTGCTCATACTTCCATTATAGCACACATTCGTCAAAAAGTCAATAGATTCACAGGGATTTTATGAATTTTGCGAGATTTTGGGAAAATCGGGGAGCGATTCCGGGAAATTCAGGAAGATTTTGGGGGAATTTCGCAGTTTAGCCCCAAAAACCACGTTTTTTCGACTTGGTTTCGCGGAACTCTTCGAGAATTTCTTTCTGGCGCTTAGTGAGATTTTTCGGAGTTTCGACGATGACCGTCACGATATGCGGTCCACGATCGCCATCGCTACGCATGAGCGGAACGCCATGACCAGAAAGCTTAAACGGCGTCCCGGATTGCGTCCCGGCGGGGACTTTCATGCGGACATTACCATCAACAGTCTCGACGTCGACTTCGGTCCCGAGCGCAGCGTCGACCATGGAAACAACTTTTTCGGAAAGGATAATGCTACCCTCGCGGGTGAGATGCTTATGCGGTTTTACGCGGATAAAGACATAAAGATCGCCCTTCGAGCCACCTTTCGGAGCGGGGCCGCCCTTACCGTTCAGGCGAATCGACATGCCATCGTCGATGCCGGCGGGGATTTTGACTTTCAGGTCCTTGCCGTCGGCGCTAACGGTTTTTGTCGTGCCGAAGACGGCTTCCTCGAACGTCAAGGTCACGGTCGTGCGGTAGTCAGAACCGCGGGTCGGGCGGCGGTTCGCACCACCAAACCCGAAGATTGAACCGAGAATATCGTCCAACCCGCCACCGCCGCCGAAATCAAAGTTGAAATTCTGGCCGTTGAAGTTGAAGTTACCGTTTTGGAAAGGATTGCCCGACGAACCGCCGCCCGACCCGCCAACACCAGCATGACCAAATTGATCGTAGCGCGCACGCTTTTGTTTGTCCGCGAGAACTTCATGCGCTTCGGAAATTTCCTTAAATTTCGCTTCCGCTTCTTTGTCGCCAGGATTTTTGTCGGGATGATACTTAATCGCGAGCTTACGATAAGCTTTTTTAATCTCGTCATCAGAGGCGGAACGCGACACTCCTAAAACTTCGTAATAATCTCTCTTTGCCATAATCGTTTTCTATTGCACCTTCTTTGGATTATTTTAACACGGAATTTTCGCGATGACAAGAGATTTTTAGCAATCTGGGGTTTTTAGTGCTAAACAACGCCGGTGAACGATCTGTCACCTTCGGAATACAATCGGGCGGACTAGCTACGCGGACGCAGGATTGCGAGACTGTGTTTTTGGAGAAGCTGAAAATTCGGGTGCGAGCGCAGGAATTCATCAACAGCACGCGCCGAGCCTGGGAGTTCGGGATTATTATAATCGTGGACGATGATGATTCCCTCTCGAGAAAGTCGCGGAAGGACGAGCTTCAGGCTGACCCTGATCGAGGAATAAAGATCGCCGTCGAGAAAAGCAAAAGCGATTTCAGAAGGCAAATCGCTCGGCTTAAGATCATCAAACCAGGCTTTTTTCACGATTACGTCATGCAAATTGTGCTTTTGCAACTTTGCGATCACTTCGCGCTTGGTGACAAAAAGTTCGCCGGCTTGGAAATTCGCGCCAGCGCCGGAAGCGTCTTCGGCAGTTTTCTCGGGAAGTCCGGCGAAAGAATCATAGATCCAAAGTTTTTTCGGCGGCGTTTCCGCTGTTCTCTTCGAAGAGTCGGGGGCCAAAAGTTTCGCGAGAAGGACCGAAGTGTCGCCGCGGTAACAACCGAGCTCGACAAAATCGCCCGGGATGAGAAGGCAGGTCGCGGCGAGGCGAAGAATTTCCGCGGTTTCGGCAGGGGCGACTTGGTCGTTTGCGGGGGTTGATGGATGTTTCATGATTATTCTCCGATGAGAATTTTTGCACGGCGAATCATGGCGTCGATTTCGTTGGTTTGGATAACGTAGATCGGGAGCGAGCTGGGCTCGGCGATGTCGACATGCTGAGCATCTCCGAGGCCATCATCGTTTTTTGTGTCACTAAGCTTAAATCCGAGATAGCCGAGCCCAGCGACGATGTCGCGACGAATTTCAGAGTTGCGTTCGCCAATAGTAGCCGTAAAAACCAACGCATCGACGCCAGCCATAGCCGCAGCCATTTCTCCAACCGCGCGTTGGATGCGATAAATATACATTTCATAGGCAAGTTTCGCCTTCGGATCGCCGTCAGCGCGGAGATCGAGAATTTCGCGCATATCGTTCGTCGATCCGCTCACCCCGAGGAGGCCGCATTGTCGATTAAGATATTCTTCAACAGCTTCCTCATTAAACCCCAGTTCACGCTGGATAGCGATAGCAGCGGCTGGATCGATGTCGCCGCAACGAGTTGCCATCATGACGCCTTCAAGCGGAGTATAGCCCATGGTTGTATCATAAGAATAACCGTCTTTGATCGCGGTCACGGAAGCGCCGGATCCGAGATGGCAGGCGATGACGCGCGCGGGCAGAATTTCGTTGTCGCGCATATAATTGCGCACGGCGCCCATGGAGAGCCCATGATAACCATAACGTTTAATCTCGGCGCGGTCGGCGAGGTCGGTGTCGATGGCATAATATTTATGCACGGCGTCACGCGTGTGATGGAAATGCGAATCAGAGATCGTGATTACGGGCGTGTCGGGAAAGGCGCGGATACACTCGGCAATTTCGGCGGCGATGACCGGAACGTGGAGCGGAGCGCGGCGCTTCTCGTCCTCGAGACGTCGGAGACAATCTTCGTCGACGATATGATCCTCGTTGAAAAATTCGCCAGTCGCAGCGACGCGGGCAAGAATCGCATGGAGCTTCACACTGTCTCCGAGAAAACCTTCACGCCGGAGAATTTCGCGCGTATAGCGAACCGTATCGCCAATGCGCTTAAAATCTTCTTCTAACTTCGTGCGCGAGCCATCTGCGCGCCGAAAAGTGCAGACAATTTTTCCATTTTCGGTCTCGAAATGCAGGTCACAAAGACGTTCTTCATCGCGATAAAGACCGTATTTGCGCGAGGATGAACCAGGGTTGGTGACGAGAAAAAGTTTTTCCATGATGACTCCTTTTTGCCATTGTAACACGGCTAGGAGTCAAAACTAAATTTTTGCTGTTTTTGGCCGAGAGCGGTGTCGTGATAAATGTTAAAACGCCCAGACGAAAGTTCGAGCGCGAGCGACCAAATCGTGTCGGGATTATAAACATAATGCGAACGACGGAGAATCGGCCAGAGGTCGGTGAATTGGAAATTTGGGAGTTGCTGGTTGACGAGAAATTCCGTCTCGGCATAGCGCAGGAACGAATCGGTCCCGGGATTGCGCTGGCGAAGAGTGTCGCGCGGAATGAGCTCGGGAGCGAGACAATGGTTCGTATGGATGAGAATGCCGCGAGAATTGGGACGGAGGACGGCGTAACGGCGGGCGGCATGTTCGACGACGGCGAGATCACCGCGAGCGTCAGCGATGAGAAAATTTTTCGGGATGGCGCCAGGCATTTTATGAAAAGCGTTCAGAGCTTGGCGCGTGGTCGCGCATTTTTCGGCAATATAGCGAATGAAATGAATCGGCAAAATACCATAATTCCAGGAGTCGATGTTGGAAAAGGTTAAGCCAATATAAAGCCCTTGGTCGTTCAGAGCGTCGACGAAATATGGTTTGCGCGTGTTTTTCCCGGTATGGCGATACCAAACCGATTCGTCGGAAAAGCCAAAATAACGATAGGCGCCTTTCAACTCCATGCGATAGACTTGATAAAATTCCCGCGCGGCGGGGATCCAGTCATAATTTCGACCGACGAAAGTTTTGTCGCCTTCGTGGACGGCGAAAATTGTGCAGCCGTGATTGCGCGGGCGGAGGCGCTGGCGCCAATGGTCGACCGAAGAAGCGATGCCTTCGTAAAAGATAAACTCTGGCGGCAGGCCAACGGTCTCGGCGACCGCAGTGAGTTCCGTGAGAATTTCGGGATAGAATTTTTGGTAGATTTTTTGCTGGCGACGCAAGGTTTCGGAGTCGATATGGCGATAAAAATCGTGGCCGTTTTTCTGCATAAGCTGGGCGTAAAATTTTCCGTAGTCGGCCTGGGTGCCAGTGAATTTTAACATAAGCATATTATAGCATGAAAAAGCCGACTTTGCGGTCGGCGCGAGGTGAAGTATAATATAGTTATGAAAATTTTGGGAATTGTAGACAAATGGATTCAGCAAAATTAGAGCACCGAGATTTGGCGGCAGGACGTTGGGCAGAGATGCCTTTTTGTTTACAGATGGGAAATATTGGCAGCGAAGTTTCCAGGGCAATAAAGTGGCACGGCTCGAACAAAGTTACACGGTTTCAGGGAGCGTTCAGAAGGGCTCTGGAACTATTTGATCTGACGATTGAGAGTATTTCGCCAGAAGAGGTTGGCAAGCTAAAGGAAGTTTGTCGCGCAAGAGAGGAATTTTGCGATTTCTTTTTCGATCATGAAATAAAAAGCACGCCGGAGCAAATACAACGATATTATGACCAGTTCGCATTGTTGGGAAGAAGGGAAAAATTTTAGGCATGGAAAACCCAGGGCTTTAATGCGACATTCAATGATGCGCGGCCCTGGGTATGGTTCCCAATATTCAGTTGTAATTTCTTTTCCCTTGCGGGCGATAAAGCTTGTACGCGACGGTTCTCGGTGTAGCCAAAGCTACGAAGCGAGCGATTTAGCGTTTAAGTTTACCGATGCTTATCCTAGATTAGGATAAGCATAAAAGAGCTCTTTTATTACTGCAGGGCGGAGAATGCTTCCTGGTCCTTAGTTGCAAACCGGCGCACGCCGATAATCTGACCTTTATCATTTCTGACCGGATCAGCAACCATCAGTAAGTCACCAATAGTACGCCCCTGAGCCTTGGCAGCATCCAGAGTAATAACGGAAACAATGAAAAACGTTCCCTCCTCCGGATCAGGGAGATCGACGGTCTCGCCAAACTTCATGGAGACAACTTCTACTCCCGCGAGCTCGCCAATATGCTCTGCCTGCTGAGAAGCGCGGGCGTTACCATCTGATGGAAATACTGCGACAGTAGTGCCGTCTTCTGCAATAATGTTCACGTCGTGTGGTGTCAAATTTTTAATCATAGCCATGGTTATACCTCCTTGGCCTTGTAGTGCCCTTGTAAGTTTAAAGAGGATTTTCCTCTACACTACGTACCCCACACAAGTTCTTTTTTCACAAGGCGGGGTATTCGTAGATAAGATCGGGGGATGATGCTTATCTACGAGTATCCCACCTTGTGTTCGAGCAATGGTTTTCGCGACGCAACGGATAACCGCGGCGAAGACGAAAACTCAGTACAACTTCACATTGGGTTTCTAAGGTTCGTAAGCTTTTCGGGCTTTGCCTTTCCAAGCTTATGATTCTATTGTAGCACAGGTTGTGAAATATGTCAATAGTTTTTTGGTATTTTTTTATGATAGGCAAAAATATGTTGGAAATTACAGGGGTGAAAATGCTAATTGCTTTTATGTTTTTATTGTCAAAATCATATTGACAAAAGCAGTATTGTTTGATATAATGGAGGCATGGTAGATATTGAAATAATACAAAAAGCTGGTCTGACGAAGCCGCAAGCGGCGGTTTATCTCACTTTGATGGAGACCGGAGCGATGACGCCGGCGGAGATCGCGGAAGCGACTGGGGAGACGCGGACGAATGTCTATGCGCTGCTGGGGAAGCTGGAGAAAATGAATCTCGTGCGCAGTATGGGCGAGCGACCGGCGCGGTACCAGGCGGAAAATCCGGCGAATCTCGAGGTTTTGGCGGAGCGACGGCGGAAAATTATTACTAAGCATGAGCAGGAGCTCAAGGGCGGGATGTCGGCGCTGCTGGATTTGTTTTATGCGCATAACGAGGCGCCGGGAAGTCGGACTTTGACGGGGCGCGAAGGGATAAAAGAGGTGCATCGCGACGTCATAAAGACGGGCGAGACGGTTCATCTCATCCGGACGCCGTTTGATTCGAAATATAAGGATCTGATTAAATTGCATCGCGAACAGAGGGCGAGCAAGGGGATTCGGACGATTGCGCTGACGCCGGCGACGGAACATGCGAAAAAATATGCGACCGACGAGACGGACGAAAAATATCTCCTCGAGCGGACGATGATTCCTCTCGATGCGTACCAGAGTCCGGTGGAAATTTTGATTTATGGGAAAAAGGTTACGCTTATATCTTATGGGGAGGAAGAGATTGCGACCGTGATTACTTCCCCGTTGATCGCGGCGGCGTTTCGGGAGATTTTCTTCATGCTGCGGGATTATTGGCAGGGGCGAGCGGGGGAAATCTAGGGACAGGAAAAGCCCCGGGACTAGGTCTCGGGGCTTTTTTGGTGTCTTGATTATTGGCCTCTTTAGGCTCTGGCGGCTGTTTCTGCCAGGATTTCCGCGCCTTCGCGAGTGTAGGCGAAGCAGAGAGTCTCCGAAGGGCAAGAAATCGCAGCCAAAATCCCTGTAGACTCGGCAAACTCCGACGAAGGAGTGCGAACCCATTCGCGCGGAAAAGGTTTGCGCGGCTTCTCCAAATCGGAAACTTCCACAGGAATCGCACGCGCTTCCCAGAGCTCTTCTTTGACTTTCGAAACGACATATAAGAGCTTCGGCTCTTCCTCCGCCTCGACAATCGCCTGGAACAATTCCGGATCGCTGCCGAGCGAGAATGGCAGCTCCAGGACTGGGCCCTTCGTCTGTCTCGCTATGTTTTTGGCGGCTTTGTAACAGTCTACTGTCGAGCAAGCCTGCTCAACAATGCGGGAAAAGATTTTCTCCGCAACTGAACAAGCCTCACGGAACAACTCGTCCGGATTTTCCGTCTCCGCACACAACTTCGTTGTCTTTTCCCGAGAGCTTGCGTTCCAGCTGCCGATGATGTCGGAGACCGTAATACAATCTGTTTCCACGCTACAAATTCCACGCTTCAGATCTCTGATAAGACGATCCTTCACTATGGTATGGGCCTTATCGATCAATCTGGACTTCTCGGGTCCATCATTGAAGTATCTTAAGCAGTCGTAACGATTCAGCACCTGCATACCGAATTTTTCCCAGCATGCCTCGCTGACGGAGAAGAAGGGGTTGTGTCCCCTGTCGTCGAAATTATTTTTCTCCGGCTCAAACTTACCGCCGATGTCGAGCACGAACACATTCGAATCGTCTAAGTGTTTGTACGCGTCCCCCGGACAGGAGATCCGGTCGATATACACCGCCGCGCTGTCCTGCACATGGGCGAGAATAACAATTGCGAATATTAAATCCGCATTGAACTCTCTGTCATGGGTGACAATTTTAATTGTGTTGCCAACCCTGCCAAATAACGGATCCGTAATGTAAGTTTTTTTATTCTGCTTCATAATATCCTCCTTCTGCGACCTTCCTGCCGGTCGCGGGCAAACAATTTTTCTGAAAAAAGGCGTATATTTTAGGCTCGATCTATAATCAAGACTTTTAATATACTAAGCTACAAATTTCTTCGAGCTTATGCTTTCATTGTAGCACAGGTTACTTAAAAAGTCAATAGTTTTTCGCTAATTTTGCGTTTTTGGCTATTTTTTGGCTTAAGAATAGGCTTATGGGAGCAAAATCGCGAAGATTTGGGCTTAAAGATAGGTTCAAGGGAGTAAAATCGCGAACAGGGCAGATTAAGCTATGCAAAAATAGCCCCCGAGGGAGCTATTTTTGGACTAGGCGTTATAATTATTTATCGATAACTTCGCCTTTTTGTCAACAGCTTTGCCTTTTATTTGTCGATAACTTCGCCTTCGACGGCCTCACCATCGTCAGATTGGGCATTGCCGTCAGCAGCAGAATCTGCGTTTGCACTAGCGTCGGCGCTGGCACTCTGGTATAATTTCGCGCCAATTGGCATCGTGACGCCGCTAAGCGTTTTCGCCGCAGCTTCGAGCTGCTCTTTGTCGGCATCAGAGTCATTCAAGACCTTTTTCGCCTCTTCGACGGCTTCTTTGATCGACTTAACGTCGTCTTCGGAGAGCTTGTCCTTAAAATCGTCGGGCATTTTTTCGGCCTTGTAGATCTCGGTCTCGAGATGATTTTTCGCGTCGATCGCTTCACGCTTCTTTTTGTCCTCTTCGGCGTGGGCTTCGGCTTCGGCCTGGGCTTTTTCGATGTCTTCCTTACTCATGTTGCCAGAGTTTTGGATCGTAATCGACTGTTCCTTGCCGGTTCCCTTATCCTTCGCGGTAACATTCAAGATACCATTAGCGTCAATATTAAAGGTCACTTCGATCTGAGGAATGCCGCGAGGAGCGGGAGCGATACCATCAAGGATGAAACGACCGAGAGACTTATTATCGGCGGCCATTTCGCGCTCGCCCTGGAGGACGTGGATTTCGACCTGGGGCTGGTTGTCCGCGGCGGTCGAGAAGACTTCGGATTTCGAAGTCGGAATAGTCGTATTGCGCTCGATCAGTTTCGTCGAGACGCCGCCCATAGTCTCAATACCGAGAGAAAGCGGAGTAACGTCAAGTAGTAGGACATCTTTCACGTCGCCTTGGAGGACACCGCCCTGAATCGCAGCGCCGACGGCCACGACTTCATCAGGGTTCACGCCCTGCATTGGCTCTTTGCCAAAGATTTTCTTCACTTCTTCGACGACAGCGGGCATACGAGTCATACCGCCGACCATGACGATCTCGTCGATGTCTTTCGCGCTCAGCTTTGCGTCTTTCAAAGCCTTTTCGACAGGGTCGGCCAGGCGTTCGAGCAGAGGCTTCACAAGCTCTTCGAGTTTCGCGCGGGTAAGCGTATATTCGAAATGCTTCGGACCATCAGCGTCAGCCGTCAAGAACGGCAGGTTAATTTCGACCGAAGTTGTCGAGGAAAGCTCTTTCTTCGCTTTTTCGGCTTCGTCTTTCACGCGTTGCATAGCGGCAGCGTCGTTTTTAATATCGATGCCAGATTCCTTCTTGAACTCGTCGAGAAGGAAGTTCACGATAATATTATCGAAATCTTCACCACCGAGGTGGGTATCGCCGTTCGTCGACATGACTTCGAAGACACCATCGCCAAGCTCGAGAATCGAAACATCGAAAGTACCGCCACCAAGGTCGAAGACAGCGATTTTTTCGTCCTTTTTGTTCTCGAGGCCATAAGCGAGAGCGGCAGCCGTCGGCTCGTTGATAATACGCTTCACCTCGAGGCCAGCGATTTTACCGGCGTCTTTGGTCGCTTGGCGCTGAGAATCGTCGAAGTAGGCCGGAACCGTAATGATCGCTTCGGTGACCTTCTCGCCGAGGAAAGCTTCCGCGTCGGCCTTGATTTTCGAGAGAACCATGGCGGAAATTTCTTCTGGCGTGTAATCTTTTTCGTCGAGCTTCACGGCGACACCGTTGCCTTTTTTCACGATTTCGTAAGGCATGATGTCGAGGTCGCGCTGGACTTCTTTGTCGTCAAATTTGCGGCCGATGAGACGTTTAATACCATAAATAGTGTTTTTCGGGTTCGTCACACGTTGGCGCTGAGCAACCTTACCGACGAGACGATCGCCCTTTTTTGTCACAGCAACGACGCTCGGGGTCGTACGATCGCCCTCGCTGTTCGTAATGACTTCGGGTTTGCCAGCAACCATATAAGCAAAGGCGCTGTTTGTCGTACCGAGGTCAATACCGATAATTTTTCCCATAATTATTCCTTTCTTTTATAAAAATCGCTGTCAGCAGCTAGGCTACTATTCTTTTTCGGGACACGCTCGCGCCAGCCTGTCGTTACAGGTGGTGTGCTCGCTTCGTCCGCTCCTCGTCAGTCGCGGAGATTCCCGGAAAAGAACCATAACCTAGCTGCTGACGCCGACATTTTTTAAACAACGTAATTCTTGTTTCTAATAATAATCTATTGGCACTCGTGTGTCAATACTGCCATTGTAGCAAACTAGCAGTCATATGTCAAGAGTGCTAATACAGGGGTCGGGGCGGGATTTTGTGAAAAATAGTTGAGCGAGAATGGGAATTTTATTAAAAATGGTAGGAGAATTTCATGAAAAAGGTGGGGTGAGAATGCGAATATGAGAATGGGGATCTGGCTTTTATGGTTTGAAAATCCCCTACCTAGGCCTAGGTAGGGGCACATTCGAATGTGCGATGATTTTCGTCTAGTGGATAATATGGAGTTACTCGCGCTGAGCGTCTTCGTAGGCCTTCAGAGCATTCAAGACAAACTCTGGGCTGCGAAGGGCGCGATCCCGCCCTAATTCGTGAATTTGGCGCGGAGTAAACCAGGAAATCTCGAGAGTCTCGCGAGTTTTGGGCGTAGAATATTTTTCTGGTCCAGAAGTCGTGCCCGCCAGGTAGACTGGCATAACATAAGGGTTGCCTGCTTTATCGCTCTTCCGAACGTGAAGCGGACTTGCGAGCGCAATCTCCCAGCCGCTTTCTTCCCTGGCTTTGCGCAAAATAGCTTCCTCGAAGCTTTCGCCGCGGCGCAGGCGTCCAGATGGAAAATTCCAGCCACCATCACCATCAACCCAATCGCTGCCGTCGTAGCCATTATAAAGATACTCGTTACGGATATCCTCGTCACGAATCTTTCTCACTTGGACGCGGCCTTCGTGGATGAGTAAAATCTTCTGTTCGGAATTCACAATCAGCGCACCAGCTCTGAACCAGGGGAAACCCCACTGATCGATCGTCTTTTCGAGAGACGAATCATATTGCATTTGCTGGCCAAAATAGTTTTTTACCCAGGCTTCCACTTCTTCATTGATCCTATTGCACCAACTTTTCGGTGCGACTAAATTTGACATAAATTATGCCCCCTTTCTAATATTACCAAAGTAGTCTCGGTCGTTGTATTTCATCGGCATTCATGCTAAAGGTACTTTGGCGGTTTTGAGGAATTTTAGGCGAAAAGCCATAAATTCCCTGTTCATAGGTCGTCAAAATCTAGCCCTCTTCGAGGGTTATTACCATAATAGCATACATTTCCAGGTTCGTCAAGAGGGATTTCGAGGATTTGAACTTCGAGGTTCGTGGATTTGGCGCGGAGCGGATTGGGAGTATAAGATCTGCGGAAGGTGGTATAATGAAGAGAATGAAAGGCTGGACATGATCAAGAAAGTGGCGAAGAAAATCGGGGGAGGGCTGGGGCTGACCGAGATGCATAAGCATTTAGGGGAGGTGCATCATGATGTGAACGAGGGGGAGGCGAGGCTGGAGCGGATGCTGAAAGGGCAGGCGGAGCGGCTGGCGGCGATCGAGGAAAGGCTGACGCGAATGGAGAAAATCGAGGAACGGATGACGTCGCTCGCGAAACAGTCGAGTTTGGAATATGAATCGCTGGCGACGATTAGCGGCGGAGCGGTCCAGGATAGCCAGGAGCGGTTTTTCCGGACGATTGCGCCGGCGCGGGGAGAGCTGCGGATTTATCAGCTGGGATGCGCGAAGCTAATGCATGAATTAGTGGAGATTTGTCGGAAAAATGGGCTTTTGATATGGATTTGTAGCGGGACGTTGCTCGGAGCGGTGCGAAATCGTGGGTTCATTCCCTGGGATGATGATACGGATACGTTGATGATGCGCGAGGATATAAAGAAATTGCGGCGGATTTTGGAGCGGGACCCGGAATATCAGCTGGCGCTGAATTATGATTATTATTGTAACAGTCGGCAGCTAAGGTTCCGGACGCGGGATGCGAAAAATCCGTGTTTTGTCGATGTTTTTATCCAGGATTATAGTTTCGAGACGGACGCGGAGAAGTTTACGCGGGAATGGGTGCGGAAGAAGCAGGAAGCGGTACGAAAGTTCGAAGAGACTGATTCGGCGGCGATGCGGGCGTGGAGAGAAAAGGGAGTGATTGGCGAGCATGAGGAATTTGGGGCGGAGCTCGGGCGGATGTTTGAGAGATTTTATCCTGATCCGGAAGTGCCGCGAGACACGACAGGGGCGGGAGTTTATTGGAGCTTGGATAATCTCGACCCGGACGGAGAGCGACTGTTCGCGCATGAGGTGTTTTTCCCGGCAAAGATGGTCGAATTCGAGGGGGAGAAATATCCGGCGCCGCGGGATTATGATCAATATTTGAAGAAGCTTTATGGGGATTATTATGCGCTGCCGAGCGATTTGGGGCGGCATTTCCAGCATGTCGACCGGGCGGATTGGGACATTGTCGCAGTAGAGAGATTTTTGCAAAAAGGCTAGGGACGGAAGCTGAAAGCGATAAAAGGGGGTTGTTTTCGCGAGCGAATGCGTTATAATGGGATTATTACAGATAATGACCGACCCGAAGAGGGGCGGGTTTTTAGTTGAAAGGAGAAGAATGGAAAATCTGGATTTGAAGCAGTTGGCGGCAATGGTGGATGTGATTGCGGAGGAGAAGGGCCTGCCGGAGGAAGCAGTGCTGGATGTCGTGCAGATGGCGATTGCGGCGGCGTGGCGAAAGGATAACGGCGACCGCGACATGAACGTCCGGGCGCTTTTGGACACGAAAACTGGGAAAGCGACGGTGTTTATTAGCCGCGAAGTGATTGAGGATGAGGTCGCATATAATCCAGCGACGGAAATTCCGCTCGAGGAGGCGAAGAAGATCAAGGCGGATGCGGAAATCGGCGATATGATCGAAGAAAGCGAAGAGGTCAAAGATTTCGGGAGGGTCGCGGCGATGACTGCGAAACAGGTCGTCATCCAGAGGCTGCGCGAGGCGGAACGGGATGCGGTCTTGGCGGAGTTCGAGGACAAGATCGGCACGGTCATGACTGGGGTGGTTTCGCGGGTCGAGCCGAGGGTGGTGCGGATTGACCTCGGTAAGGCGCCGGGGATTATGCCGCGGAGCGAACAGATTGATGGCGAATATTATACTGTCGGAGAGCGGATTAAGGTCTATATCAAGGGCGTCGAGCACGACGAGGCGAAGGCGCAGCTGATTCTTTCACGCGGGAATGCGGAATTTATTGAGTATTTGTTCCGTCAGGAAGTGCCGGAACTCGAGAATGGTTCGGTCGAGATTCGGGGGATTGCGCGCGAAGCGGGACGACGGACGAAGATCGCGGTCATGTCGACGGTCCCGGGGGTTGACCCTGTGGGGACGTTTGTCGGGGGGCGCGGAATGCGCGTGCAGGCGATTATGAACGAGATCGGCGACCGCGAGAAGATTGATATTATTAACTGGAGCGATAATCCGTCGGAGTTTATTCGCGAGGCGCTCAGCCCGGCGGAAGTCGTCAAGGTCGAGATCGAGGGGAAAACGGCGAAGGTTTATGTCACGGAGGATCAGCAGTCGATTGCGATTGGGCGACAGGGGCAGAATGTGCGGTTGGCGTCGAAGTTGACGGGATATGATATCGATATCGAGCTCGCGAAGGCGCCAGAAAAGAAGAAGCGCAAGAATGCGGAAGATTCCCTACTCAATGCGCTAAGCGAGGCGGACGAAGTCGAGGAAGTCGATAATAGTGAAGAGATGAGCGGCAGCGTCGAATAGGGATAAGTGAGTATCAATGGAAAACCCACCTCGAATGAGAGGTGGGTTTGGTGATATTGGCAAATGAACCAATATGCGGTTAGCTAGTTGTAGTGGTTCGGACAGTCGGGCAGGGGTAGCTATCCGTGCAGTTCCAGGGTTACGAAATAACTTTCGCCAGTATTTCTCTTTTGGCAGTCCTTTACTTCCGGGCGATCGTAAAACTCTACCACCCTGTTCGCGTGCGCTGCCTGTGCCATCGTAGCATAAAACATCCCGTTTTTACTCGGGAAGTTGTGTTCTTCGCTACGCTGAGAAGAACTGGACATATAACCGGTGCTATAAGGCTTTAAATGCCTCTCATAGAGTTTATTAAATTCCATTTTTGCTTTTTCTGCCTTTTCTATAGCAGCTTTTGCTTGTGCTTCATTCCTGTATGCTGCCACTGGCACTCCTTCACTCATGGTGTTATTATCAAATCGCATCGTTACATAAATCTTCATAACTTTATCCTCCTATTCTAAATGACGTTGTATTTTAGGAGTAAGACCCCTACGTCAATAATTTGTTTGCTTTAGGTAGCATTAGGACCGTTCAAGTAATATCAAAGACCCTAACGCTACCTAAAGTCGGAGGTATGCAATTTCAACTAGCTTTCTAAATGTGCTTAAGCTTTTAAGACTGTAGCCATACTACGAAGTAGTATGGGGTTATAAAGATATAACCGTTTCGATAAGCCTTATCAAGCTTATACTTCCATTGTAGCACAGGTTGTTAAAAATGTCAATAGTTTTTTGATGTTCTTTTACTGCTGGCAAGAAAATGTTAGAAATTACAGGGGCGGATAGCAGGATGAAGTTTATGGTTTAATTGTCAAAGTGGGATTGACAAAAGCGGAATGAGATAGTATTCTATAACATGAATTTTGGACTAGTGCATAGAAAACCCAGGGCCGAAGACCTGGGTTAGACTCGAAAAATGCTGTCGCCCTAATTCTCGGAGGAGATCCGCTGAATAGAATTCGGGCGGGAGTAGGAAAAAATCAGAGGTATTTGCGGCGCATTTCGACGGGAGGAAGCGGACAGATGTCTCGCAAAGTGAGGTCAAAGGCAGTTTTGCAGCCATAATCCTTACGTTCGTACATTCTATGGACGGCGCGGGCGATAGCGACTAACATGCTGCCAGTAGCCTCGGCGTTTGAGTCGAAATCGACATTGAACCTGAACTGATGGCGGTGCTCGTCATGCAGCCCGGTATGAGCATTGTGGACGACGAGGCCATAATGATCGATTTGGTTAAAGCTATCTTTCAGTTCCTCTTCGGTCACGAACTTGACCTCCGTTTCGTAATCGGCAAAATAGTCCGGCATCGTGACGATGGCCTGCTCGATTTCGGCCTGGTCGGCACCGTCTTCCACGACGACGTAGCACTCGCGGGTATGGAGATCCTCAGACTGATAGTCCGGAGTCTTGCCAGCAAGCACCTCATTTTGTGCTGAGGGGACAGGAATAGTAAACTGACGCGCATCTTTCACGCCAGGGATTTGGCGAATGGCGTCGGAATGCCCTTGACTAAGTCCGGGACCATAAATGGTATAGTAGCGCCCACCCGGGAGAAGGACAGCGCTGATGACACGCAGGCATGAAAGCAACCCAGGATCCCAGCCACCGCTAATAAAGGCGGTGCGATGCTCCCGCAAAGCCACGGTATCTACGCGCTGCAGATGCGCTTCGATCTTGTCATGCGTGTCAAAACTATCAACAACATTAAATCTCTCCGCGTATAGCGGGGTAAGGAGCGGGAGATCGGTCCGCGAACCGTTGCAGTTAATCAAGACGTCAATCTCGTCAGCAAAGTCCAGGACTGCCGTGTCCGGGAAAACTTCCGTGCCAGTCAGGCTGGTCATTCCCGGGTGAAAATGGCGCGAGAAAATTCCGGCCAGAGTCATGTCGGGGTTTTTCTTAAGGGCAAGTTCGGTTCCTTTACCGAGGTTCCCGTACCCCACGATTCCAATTTTTATCATTTTACTCTCCTTCACGCGTTTTGTATCCGCCGATAAAATTTCCGCTGGACAAAAGCCAGGCGGTTTGACAAAGCTTAAGCTAGATCAAGATCTGTCAAACCGCCTGGACCGCGCTAAAAGAGTCAAACAGGCCACTGGTGGGCTGTTATTATGTAGACATAATAATTTTCGAACTGGGGTTGCTGAGATTCCCAAGATTGAAATTACTGAAATTTTCAAGATTTCCGAAGTGGAAATACTAAAGTTTTCAAGATGAAAATGCTGGAATTCTCAAGATAGGATTTCTACGATTTTTCGAGATATGGTTATCAAAATGCTAGCACCTAGAAGGGGCTCAATTTGATGATAGCACACATTCTCAGTTTCGTCAATAGCTATCACGCGGGGTCTCGGATTGTGCTAAATTCGAATAGTAGAATTCCGGAGGATGGAGATTGGCCACTTCGGGCAGAGATTCCGAGGGTCTGACCTGGGTTACTGCATAGAACCAAAATGGAACCGTAATCGGGGGGGCGATATACGGTTCCATTTTGGTTGCGGGAGTTGGATTTGAACCAACGACCTTTTGGTTATGAGCCAAACGAGCTACCAGGCTGCTCTATCCCGCGACGACTTGATAATTTCATTGTTAATACTTGTTCATTATATATCACTATTCTTGGAATTGCAAGGACTTTTTTTAAAAATTATGAAAAAAAGTGGCGGTAAGAGGTAAATGTGGAGGGCGTTCGGGAAGCCGGAGAAGAAATTTAGGGTGATTAGGTAGGCGAGGATGAGCGAAAAGAGATACGGAAGGGCCGGGCTGCGCCAAAATGGGGATCGGCGGCGGAAGAGGATGAAGCCGACGAGGAGGACGAGGGCGATGCCGACGAGACCGAGCTCGAGGAGAAGGCTGAAATATTGGTTTTGGACGATCTCTTTGGGCGAGGTGGCGCGGGTGATGAAGGAATTAAAATACATCGCAGCACCCGCGCCACCGAGACCGACGCCGAACAGCACGCTGGTCGGCGTCAACTTTCCGCTGGCTGTGCAAGGACAGCAGAAATAGAGGCAACGCAGGCCAATTTCAATGCTGGACTCAGGATGGCCAGGGGCGGAAAGCCATGTGTCGAAGGCAGATTTATTCAAATCGAGACGGGCATTCGTCGATTCGGCGACATAACCCTCGAAGATCGCGGAATTTTCGGCGGGAGCATTATCTTCGGAATTATCGACCGCAGTCGTACCACCATCTTCCACAGGATTACAATTAGCGGCAGGCTCGGAACTCGGGGGGAGTTTAATGGTCTTTGGGGCTGGAGGCTCTGGGGCCGCTTCCTCGGGCTCAGCGGCAAGATAGCGGAGATCGAGGCGCCCGAGAGAGAGCTGGTGGATGGATTTCGTCACACCAGAGAGAAAAGTTTCGTCGGTCGGGCCAAGAGCGGAGAAAACGCCCTGCATACATAAAGTAAAGATGAAAGTCATAGCCGGAATGAGGAAGAAGGCGCGGCGAAGAGCGGCGTTTTCGGGACGGAAACGGCTGGAGAAAGTAAAACAAAAGAAAGCAAAAAGGGCAATTATATAAGCATAGATTGCGCCGCGGGAAAAGGTCAGGAAGAGGGTGGCGGAAAAAATGCAAGCGGAAATAATAAGGAAGGGGCGGCGGAAGAAAGAGGCCTTTGGCGGGAAAATGAGAAAATAGAGCGCGAGGAGGGTGGGCGCGAGGAGAAGATTGCCCATAAACTGGGGCTCGATGGCAAATCCGGAAGGGTGGGGGAAACCGAAAGAATGGTAAGTGCAACCGAGGCAGAGCAGAGTGGTTTCGCGAGAAAAACCAATAAGGTCGAGGATGGACTGGAGCCAACACACCGCGCAAATAAATAGGCTGGCGGCGAAAAAAATTTCGAGGAGGCGACGCGAGAGGAGTTTTGGCGGGTTCAAGAGCGGGAGCAGATAAAGCAAGGCAAAAATAGCGAAGAAAACTAGCCAGAGGACGATCGCAGTCAAGGCGCCGCGGAGAGGATTGGAAGACCAGAAAATTGACAATGTCGCAAAGAAAGGAAAAAGCGAGAGGAGAAAAATCCTACGGTCGGAAATTCCGGGAAAATTATAACAAAGAGCGGAAAAAGGTTTCCGGGATTTTGGGCGTTTTTCGGGCTTATGAGAACAGGACTTCGCGCAAACAGGGCGGCGGGCGGAGCGCGGCGAAGAGAAATGCAGCGCGATAAGAGCACAAAACGCAGCAAGATCGAACAGCACGAGCCAGGTCAAAGGCAGCGAAAGTTCAAAATTCATGGAGGAATTTTCGCCAAATTTCAGGACAGGATGATAGGAAAAGAAAAGCACAACCGGAAGAAGATAGAGGAGGCTGAAGAAAAATTTGCGAATAAGCTTAGACATTTTCAAAGTTCCCTTTTTGTCTTCGGGGCTTTGAACGGGACTTTGGGTGGCCCTTTGGGCGGCTCTTTGGGCGGCTCTTTGGGCGGCTCTTTGGGCGGCCCGAGGCGGACGAGTTTTCGCGGGGCGAGAGCGACTTTCGGACAATCGCAGTAAACTTTTCGCGGAAATGGGCCGGCGAAAACTCGTCCGCCGACGCAGAAACGGTCTCGCGGTCAAAAGCTTCGGGGCGAAAATCCGCAATAGCTGCGGCGAGCGAGTCTACGGTTTGTTCAGGAAAGAGGAGACCGTTTCTGCCGGGCCGCACAAAATCGCGGCTTCCACCGGCAGCATAGGCGATCACGGGGCAGCCGGCGGCGAGGGCCTCCACCGCAGCAATGCCAAACGGTTCCAGGCTAGGAAAAAGGTAGGCGGAGGCATTTTCGAGATAATGCGCCAATTCGCTAGCTTCGAGCCAAGGCAGAAAAGTCACCAGGCTCGAGCCGCCGGCCATAGCCTTCAAGCGTTCGTGCTCGGCGCCATCACCAATGACATAAAGCGGTTTTTTGAGTTTCAGACAAGCCTTTATAGCCAAATCAATGCGTTTCCAGGTTACTTGGCGGCAAGCAATGACAAAATATGGCGCGCTGGTAGCTATGCTTCCAGAGGAATTTTCGGAAACAGGCGCGGCACTGTTTTTCGATGATGCTGATTTCGGGCTTCGTTCCCTGGCGGACTTCTCGGCTGGAGCAAAGGATCGTGGACGGAACTTTGCGACGTCGACGGGCGGGGCGATGATAGTGCTCGCGCGGTGATAATACTTTTCGATCTGGGCGGCAGAACTAGAGGAAATCGTCACAAAAGCGTCGGGACACTGGGCGGCGCGAAAATCAGCACGGCGCAGAGGCTTCACGAAGAGCTTAAAAAATGCGCGGACGATCGGATTGAAAATTCCAAAGCCAGGATTTTCGAGGTAGGAATCATACATTTCCCAATAATATTGGGTCGGGGCATGACAATAACAGAGGTGGAAAGCACCCGATTTTTCCTCCGAAGAACGGCGAGTTTTTACAGATTTCGCCTCGGCGCCGGTCACGGAAATCACGAGATCGTATTCGGAAAGATCGAGGTGCGAGAAATAAATTTGGCGCAAAGGACCGAGAATACGGCGCAAAGCGGCGGGGAGAAATTGCATCCAACCAGTTTTCACGGTCGCATCATTAAACCAGTTAAGCTTTTTCGGACGGTATTGGGAAGTGTAAATTGGGGCTTCGGGATATAAATTATGCAGCTCGAGGAGGAGCTTTTCGGCACCGCCAGGGGTCGTCAGCCAATCGCAAACCAGCGCAACTTGCGGACGGGAGCTTGTGCGAGAAGTCTCGGGCATGATTATTTCGCTCCACGGCGGAAAATTACGGCGCCAAGGGTGCGGAAAAGGATGCGCAAATCGAGGCCGAGCGACCAGTTTTGGATGTAATAAATGTCAAGGGCGCGACGTTCGTCAAATCCGATATCACGGCGTCCGGAGACTTGAGCGAGGCCGGTCAGGCCGGATTTCACCGAGAGCAACATCGATCGATCACCGTAGTGGCGGAGCTCACCAGGTACGAGGGCGCGTGGTCCGACGAGCGATATATCACCCTTTACGACATTTATGAGTTGGGGCAATTCATCGAGAGAGGTTGCACGGAGCACGCGCCCGAGCTTCGTCACGCGGGGATCATTGTCGATCTTGTCACCGTTTTTGCGATATTTTTTAATGAGGTTCGGTTTGCCCATTTTTTTGAAGGCTTCTTCGGGCATCATGCCGCTATATTCGGGCTTCATGGAACGGAATTTGTAGATTTTTATGTGACGATTATAACGCGAGAGACGGGTGCTGGAATAGATCGCGGGGGCTTTTGGATCGGAAAGTTTTTCGAGAACCCAAATGATGCCCATCGGGAGAGAGGCGAGGAGGAGAAGAATCGAACCCAGCACGATATCAAAAAGTCGCTTCACGAAGCGCGCGCTGCCAACGAGAGGAGTGACGCGGACGAGAATGGCCGGAGTGTCGCCGATAAGCTCGAGGGCACCCATTTGGGAAGTCAACATGGCGCTCGAAGGCACGAAATAATAGAGGAGATGGCGGTTCGTCGCTTGGCGATAGACATATTCGGTATGGCGATCGTCGGTTTGGAAAATGACATCTGGCTTTGCGCGGCGGAGGGCTTCTTTTAGCGAGGAGAATTGTTTCCGGCGGAGATCTTTCGGGATGAATTTTGCGCCGGCAACAACGCCAGCGAGCGAAAAACCGCTCTCGGGAAAAGCGGAAATGTAGTTTGCGAGATATTCAGTGTTTTTCGTGCTACCGATGATCACGGCGCGGAGATTAGTGCGGCGGTTGCGCAGGGCGAAGCTGCGGGCGAGCCGGACAACGCCGCGGAAGAGGCAAAGGAAGACGAAGCAGGCGATAATCGAATAGAAGGCCATGATGCGCACGGGGAAAAGATCGACTTGGAAGAAAAAATCGTAGGTGATAATGGCCATGACACCGACGATACTGGCGAGAAAGAGGCGACCGATTTCCTGCAAACGTCCGCGGCTGAGGAAGATGGTTTTTTTATAGAGGCCAAACGCGGCGAGGACGAGAATATAGATCGGGAGGAGGAGGAGGATTGAGAGTGCGAATTCTAGAGGGTCGGCTTCGAAATAGAACGGGCGCTGATCGAGATGCGTACGAGCAATATAGGCGACCAAAAAAGATAGCAAGATGGAACAGGCATCACCAAAAATGAGGAAGGCATGGAAAATCAGGCCAGAATCTTTTTTCATGATTCTATTATAACATATGCTGGGGCAAAGGAAGGTCGGGGTGTACAGGAGGGCGGGAGTGTGCTAGAATGGGGGCACTATTTAAGTGGAGTGTATATGGCAACAGAGAAAATTCTCATTACGGGCGGAACTGGATTTATTGGGTCGCATACGGCGGTAGAGTTAATTGAGGCGGGATATGAAGTTGCGATTTTGGATAATTTATATAATAGTAAGGCTGAAGTTTTGGATAAAATTGCGGGAATTACGGGGGTGAAGCCGGAGTTTTATGAAGTAGATCTAAGGGACGCGGAGGCGCTCGATGAGGTTTTTGAGAAAAATGCGTTCACGAAAGTGATACATTTCGCGGGGCTGAAGGCAGTCGGCGAGTCGGTCGAAAAGCCTTTGGAATATTATGAAAATAACGTCGGCGGGACGATTAACCTTTTGGAGTGTATGCTGGCGCACGGCGTGATGCAGATTGTGTTTTCATCGTCGGCGACGGTTTATGGAGTCCAGGAGTCGCCATGTTATGTCGAAGAGATGGAGACGGGGCGCAAATTGTCGAGCCCGTATGGCCGGACGAAGGCGATGATTGAGGAGATTTTAAAAGATGTCGCGACGGCAAATCCGGAGTTTCGAGCGACGATTTTGCGATATTTTAATCCGATTGGGGCGCATCCTTCGGGGATGATCGGGGAGAATCCGAACGATAAGCCGAATAATATCATGCCGTTTATCATGAAAGTTGCGGCGGGAGAGATTCCAGAGCTGGCGGTGTTTGGGAATGATTATCCGACGCCGGACGGGACCTGCCTTAGGGACTATATTCATGTCGTCGACTTGGCGCGGGGGCACGTTGCGGCGCTAAAGAAGCTCGGCGAGGGCGAGCGGGTGCAAATCTATAACCTCGGATCAGGAAAGGCGGTCTCGGTCCTTGAGCTAGTCAAGGCGTTTTCGAAAGCGAGCGGAAAGCCGCTGCCGCATAAGGTCGTCGGACGGCGTGCGGGAGATTTAGCGGAGTTTTATGCCGATCCGGGGAAAGCGGAACGCGAATTGGGTTGGAAGACAGAACTCACGATCGAAGACGCGATGCGCGATACGTTGAAGTTTATGAAGGCGGAGTAATCTATGCGGGTGACGGGCTTGAGTTTTTAGCGGAAGTTTAGGTTTTAGGTTTTCTTGTTACATATACTCTAATTAGCCAGGCAGCGGAGAGGAAAGCCAATATACCGAGAAGTTACCCTATACGGGGAAACCTTTGAATGATAAACATGTAAAAATGCAACAAGCTCTGCACTATCCGCATAGCTAGAAAACATAAATAATCCGTCACCAGAGTAAACTTGCTTTCCATCCTGTATATGGATTGCGCCGCTGCGCACACTACAGATCGAGCCTCATTGAGGCTTATACTTTCATTGTAGCATAGGTTATGGTTTTTGTCAATAGGTTTTAGGAAATTCTGGCGATTTTGTCAATTTTTAGATCGAAAATGTTGTAAACTATACAACATTATTAAACTTTGTGCGCAGCGGCTACATGAACCCTATCACAGGCGTAGTCAGACTTCCCCACATTCACGGTTATAGCTGGGGATCTTCAAGCAACCTTAGTAGTATTTATGCCTATCTTCTAGAACTCAATAATGATGAGGTGCTATCGTCGAACCATAGCGATCGCTTCTTCGGCTTTCCTCTCCGCTGCCTGGCTAATTAGAGTATATATAATCAGGAGAATAATCAAAATCTAGATCGAATTCATGTGCGCAGCGGCGACATCGACATCAATATCGGTAATCTGTGGGGCTCTGGCTTCTATGGCTATAACTGGTTATCCTTGTCAGGTTCTAGTGAAGCCTATGCTTACTACCTCTCCTTCGGTGACGGCGGCGTCTACCCGTCGCCCAACGTCAGTCGTATGCTCGGCTTTCCTCTCCGCTGCCTGGCTAATTAGAGTATATGTAAAAGGAGCGGTGAATTTTGATGAAATTTGGTTATGGTTGGGAGAGGTGTGATATAATAGTGTTGTCTTACTTACATAGCGACTGGATTTTGATATCAAAATAACGATATTAGGATTTAGCATAAAAGCATAATGGCCAGTCTTAAGCGGCACCGCAAAAGTAGCTGACTATTAGCTTTAGCTAAAAACAAGTTGCTATTGGAAGTAAGACACCATGCGGTGTCGCTTTTTATTTTACGACCATAAATAATAACGGTGGCACCGCATGAAGCTCGGATTTAGGAAGCTCGCGGAGGGGATTCGCGGGGGGGTGGTTTTTGTGCTTTCGTTTCGAGCTGGGTGGAACAAAATAAATCTGGAGGTAAAATGGAAGTAGGTAAAAACCAAAGGCGATTAAACCAAATCGGGTTGATAAGCGTCGGGCTACTAATCGTGAGTCTAAGCTTCATGTGCTTGCCGTTTGTCGAACCGCAGAGCTATGCAGCAAGCGATCAAAGTACAAGCGCAGAGGTGGCGACGATTGCGATCGCGGTGGAAAAGGACTTGGCGCTTACGGCAACACCGCGACCTGATGGAGATTTGGCGGAAAAAACTATACAAATGCGAGTGTCAACAAATAATGCCACGGGGTACGAGCTATTAATCTCGGCAGCTAATGGGCAAAACGCACTAAAATCAGGCGACGAAGGGACGGCGGAAATTTTGGCAACGGCGCCCAATACGGCTAGGGATGCATTTTTGGCGAATACCTGGGGCTACAAAATTGATAAAGCTACAGAAGAAAAGGGCGGAGATATGTTTCAGCCGGTGCCGATCGAGCGCACGGCGATTAGCTCGGTTGAACGGGCGGCGGATGATGTGTATGATTTTACGGTTGCGGCGAAAGTCGATAGTAGTCTTCCTAGCGGGCAATATAGAAATACGATTATGTTTTCTGCGGTCGCGAACCCGAAGGCTTCGCCGGATCTTGCAGGTATAACTTATATGCAGGAGATGACGCCTGAGGTTTGCGCTAAAACTGCGGAGGGGACAGAAGTAAGGCTAGTCGATTCGCGGGATGGGAATAAATATTATGTCGCAAAGTTAAAAGACGGAAATTGTTGGATGACACAAAATTTAGCATTCGACCTTAAGGAAGGGGAGGTTTTGACAGCGGAGGAAAGCGATTTGGAGGGTGACTGGGAAGTCCCAGCCAACGCTGAGACGACGATCCCGAAGGCCGAGACGGTCAGCCAAACGGTTGTGCGGAGCTGGAATTTAGGAAAGATAGTAGCCAAGAACCCGACCGAGGGAAAACAATGTTCAAACGTTCCAAATACCCAAACAATCTTGAGCTACTGCGGAACATATTACCAAAGCGTGGATGGGATGGATGATACATACAAAGCTTCGTCGACTAGTTCGATTAGCGGAAATACGTACGACGCACATTACCTTATCGGGAATTATTACACATGGAACGCAGTGACAGCGGAGACAGGCAAAGCAACGGACGAGATAAACAAAAATCTGGACGCAACGAAGCCTGAGACATTTATTAACGCTGAAGGTTCGATTTGTCCTAAGGGGTGGCAATTACCGGTCGGCGGCGCGAAGGGTTATACGCCACAAGCCTTTAATAAGAGCTTCTATGCGCTGATGCTAAAATATGGCTACCCGGAGACGACAAATCAACAAACTGTTCTATGGGGAGACGGTATCACGCGAGCGGATTATAAGCCGATTAGTTTAGTACGGAGCGGACAAATTATTTATCGCGACGGCAACTTATCCGATGCGGGAATTTTGGGAAGATATTGGTCGAGTACGGCTTATCCGAACGATACCTCAAACACATATAACTATTATATTCTAGGTGGTAATGGAATAACAGGATCGTACAATTTGATTTATCCGTCTAGGCATAACTATCGGTGGTTTGGGGCTTCGGCGCGCTGCGTCGCGCGATAGAAGTGCGCAGCGGCGAAGTTATTATCAATAGTAAGGCGATAAGAGCGGCTGGGGTTGGCGGGTACAACTGGTCCAACCTGCCATGGCCATATTCTAGCGATAGTGCTTTTGTCTTTTACTTCCAAGATAGTAATGTTTATCCATCAGGTTATGACAACCGTTGGGTAGGCGATCCTCTCCGCTGCCTGGCTAATTAGAGTATATGTAGCAGGAGACGGAAGTTCAGCGATGAAAATAGATTTTCCAAGCAAGCTTAAACACGGGAAGACCGAGCTGAAGACTGCGCAGGGCGAGACGATCGCGGCGAGAAGCAGTAGGATTTTTCAGAATGTCGTCTTTATGACTTTTTAGATATGCGACGATCTTTTTGCGCTCGGAAAAGAAGCGCGCGCGATCGGGGGTTGAGAGCGTACTCGGGTCGAAGACGACCATTTGACGCAGAACGCTGAACCTGGCATGCATACGGCGAGCTTTCAGAGTAAGCGCAAGGGTTTCGAGTTCGGCGTTTAGAGCTGGGCGCTCGGAGTCCGGCGCGGAGATTGCTGGAAAAGTTCCATCATTGGCGGGCTGAGAAGTGAGCTGGAAATGCTTCGCAATTTCTCGGCACATTTCGTCGGTGAGAGCGATAAGATCGAGATTTGCGAAAGAAAACTCGTGATGAATAATCGAGCCGGGATTTTGGTAATAATGATATTTCGGTAAAGGTAAAAAAGCAATTTTTTGCGCGCGCAAGAGAGCGCGATAGGTCGTCCCGACATCCTCGAAAATCTTGCCTTCGGGAAATTTCAGAGCGTCGCGGAAGGAGTGCGGATAAAGTTTCCCCCAGACCGACATCATAAAACCGTCTTCGGAAAGCATGCGGGCGAGAGCGGTCGCGGAATCAAAAAATTCGGGATTCTCGCGTGGCGGAGTAAAAGGCCTCACGGCGCCATCGGAAAAAATTTCGTCAAACGAACAAATCGCGAGATCGGAGCCAGATGAGGTGAGGAGGGCTCGCAGAGATACGACGTAGTCGAGGTCGACTTCGTCATCTGCGTCGACAAATGTCACGAAGTCGCCCGACATCTCTGCGAGCCCGGCGTTGCGCGCTGCGGAAGGTCCGAGCGCAGGCTCGTGAATAACTTTTATACGCGCATCCTCCGCGGCTGCGGCAGTGCATAATTCCCCACTACGATCAGTCGAGCCGTCGTCGATGAGAATAATTTCGAGATTTTTATAAGTCTGGCTCCGCAAACTCGCTAAGCAGCGCGCAAGATATTTTTCGGCATTATGAACCGGCACGATGATCGAGACCAATGCGTCGTCATCGCCACGCTGAGTTTTTTTCTTCTGCTCTGAAGAAACGATAGCTTTTTCCGCTGGTTCTGAAGAAGCTATAGCTTTTTGCGTTGATTTCGAAGGAACTAAGGTTTTTCCCGCTGGCTTCGAAGAAAGTACACTTTTCTGCGCCGATTTCGAAGAAACTATGGTTTTTTGGCTCATTTTAGAAGAAACGCGGTTTAATTTCGGCGAACTTTTCGAGCGCGGCGGCAATCGTCTTGTCCATGTCGTAATAAGCATATTCACCAAGCCGCCCGCCGAAGATGGCATTCTCATCCTCGCGCGCCAAAGCCCGATAAAGCTCGAGCTTTTCGTGGTCGGCGGAAGTATTGACGGGATAATACGGCTCGGTGCCGCGCTCCCAAGTTTTGCTATATTCGCGCACGATGACCGTTTTGCCAGAAGCGGGAGCGTAAGCAGTATTAGCATATTTTTCGTCCTGGGCGCGTTCGGGATGGAAATGTTTAAACTCGTGAATCCGAGTATATTTCGGCTCAAGATCGGCGTAATTCATAACCGGGCAGCCCTGAAAGTCATCGACGTCGACGACGGTTTTTTCCAAATCGAGGCTGCGCCACTTCAACTCGCCAAATTTATAATCGTAAAATTGGTCGATTGGACCAGTATAAATCGTCAAAATTCCGGAATCGCGCAATTCACGAATTTCGGGATCGCTAAAGTAATCGGTCTCGAGGCGCAAGCTGACTTTTTCACCACAACTTTCCAGCATGTTATCAAACCAAGCCGCATAGCCGTCAACTGGCAAACCTTCATGCGTATCATTAAAATAACGGTTATCGTAATTATAACGAACTGGCAAACGCTGAATAATACTCGGCGAAAGCTCTTCGGCAGGAGTTTGCCACTGTTTTGCAGTGTAATTTTTGATAAAAGCATCGAAAAGTGGCTTACCGATCAGTGAAATTCCCTGCTCGGCGAGATTCTCGGGATTCTCAGGAGCGGTCGCAGCTTGTTCGGCGATTTTTAGTTTCGCCTCATCCGGAGTATACGCGGCGGAGAAAAACTGGTTGATCGTTCCGAGGTTAATCGGCAAAGGATAAACCACGCCATCATGCGTCGTGTAAACTTTGTGGACATAATTCGTGAATTTCGTAAAGCGATTGACATATTCCCAGACCGGCTCGAGTGAAGTATGGAAGAGATGCGCGCCATATTTATGACATTCAATACCGGTTTCAGGATCGAATTCGGAATAGCAATTACCGCCGATATGATCACGCTTGTCAATGATCAAAACATTCTTCCCGCAATCATTCGCGATGCGCTCGGCCATAGTCAGCCCGAAAAGCCCGGCTCCGACAATCAAAACGTCTGGTTTCATAATGTTGTTTCCTCCTTTTTCCATAAGTTTTCGTAGGCTGTAGCGACGGTCTCGGGATCGCCTTCGGCGGTAACTTCGCCCTTTTCGATCAAAATTGCGCGGTCACAAAAAGCGCGGACATTTTCCATGGAATGCGTCACGAGAATTACGGTCTGGTTACCATGAAGACTGGCGAAATAATCATTGCACTTTTTCTGGAAATCGGCGTCACCAACCGCCAAGACTTCGTCGAGAATCAGAATATCGCCTTTCGCGCGCACGGCGATGGAAAAAGCGAGACGAACTTGCATTCCCGAGGAATAATTTTTTAGTTTCGCGTCCATGAAGGGCTCGAGCTCAGCAAAACGCACAATTTCGTCATACATTGCGTCCATTTCCTTGCGCGAAAAACCGAGCAAAGCACCGTTTAGATAGACGTTTTCGCGGCCGGTAAGCTCGGGGTTAAAGCCGACGCCGAGCTCAATGAAAGGAACGAGCGTGCCATTAATCGTCACCTTTCCCTGCTCGGGGTAATATATTTTCGCTAAAAGTTTCAGGAGAGTCGATTTCCCGGAGCCGTTGCGCCCGACAATGCCAAGAAATTCGCCTTTTTTCACTTCAAAGTTAATTCCGCGCAGGACTTTTTGTTCGGTGTAACCCTTCACGCCTTTGAACCAGTTTAGGATGGCTTGTTTCAAGCCGGAGGCGCGCTCGGTCGGGAGGCGGAAGCTTTTATGTAAATCTTCGACTTTGATCGTAATGGGCTCTTCGGCGCCATTCGAAACGGCCGAGGAGTCGGTTTCCGAGGATTTTACGCGGGATTCTCCGGCGCTTTCTATGACATTTTCCACAGATTTTACGGACTTTTCCACAGATTTTGAAGAATTTTTGACACTTTTGGCATTTTTGTCTATTTTTAGACAGTGTTTATGCACAGAATTCGCGGTTTTGTCCACATTTTTGGAGGAATTTTGCACATTTTCTGAAAAGTTTTCCACAGGTTGAGTAATTTTTGTACTCGATTTTTCCACATTTTCGGGAGAGTTTTCCACATTTTTCGATGAGTTTTGCGCAGAATTTTGCAAATTTTCCACAGATTTCGACATTTAGACCTCCTCGGCGAAACGTTTAGAGCGGCGACGGAAGAAGAGAGCGGCAAGTAGAAGCGAAATGAGAACAATGAGGATCGGGACACAGGCCAGAAGGCCGTCGAGCATTCCCCAGGTCGTCACGGTCGTATTGGTGATGAAATTGTAACGGACGTCTTGGATGACTTGGGCGATTGGGTTCAGAAGAATGATCTTTGCGGCAAGCGGACCGTAGCTACCGGCTTCGAGGACGATAGAAAGAGGGTAAATAATGGGCACGGCATAAAACAGAGCTTGGGTGAGAACGTCCCAAATAGAAGTAATGTCGCGGTATTTGACATTGATCGCGCCGAGGAGAAAGGAGATGCCGAGGGCGAAAGCGTAAAGCTCGAGAATTAGGAACGGGACGAGGAGCCAGCTCCAGCTCGGGGACACGCCGTTGATGAGGGCAAAGATGAGGAGAACGGCGAGGTTTATGAGTAAATTAATCAGGGCGGTCGCGGTCGCGGAGACGACGACGATATATTTCGGGAAACTGATTTTGCGCAGGAGATCGCCGCGGACGACGATCGATTGGATGCCCTGGCCAGTGCATTCGGTGAAGAAATTCCAGAGGACGGTCCCGGTCAGGAGATAAACGGGATAGTGCGGGATGCCGTCGCCAAAACGCAGCAAGCGAGCAAAAACGATGTAGAGAATCGCGAACATGAGAAGAGGGCGCAGAATTGCCCAAAAATAGCCCAAAATCGAACCTTGGTAGCGCAGGCGAAAGTCGGTTTTTATCAGCTCGCCAAGAAGAATTCGATTCTTCCGACAAAACACATTCGGAACTCCCATATTAGAGTCATTATAACATAAAAATCGAGTAATTGCGGATTTTGCGGACGGTCAACCAGGGCGGACCTCAGGAGAACAGCGCAGAGCGAATGCGCAATAGGCGATAGGCGAGGATGGGCTGTTTCAGGATAAGCTGGAGCGCAAACCAATGTTCGGGGCGGAAATTTTTGCGCTTCAGGACACCGGCGGCGTCAGCGGCGAGAAATTCGCTGCGTAGCGTGGCGAAGAATGGCTTGGCGAGCTTTGGAGGGAGACGCTGGAAATTCCAATGGTAGTTGCCAAACTTTGCGGACCACATGACGCCAGAGAGAGTAGAGTAGAGATCGCGGGCTTTGAGAAAATTTTCGATTTCGGCGTATTCGTCGACAATGCAGCTGACTTTTCCGGAATCGTTGACAGAGGAGTTGGAATTGTCGAGACGGTAGTGGACAAAGGCGTCGGAAGTGAAAACTACGCGTTCGGCGAGAGCCCAGACTTTGAAATTAAAGCTGGTATCTTGGTATGAGGCGCCGGGGGTGGGCAGGAATTTAATATCGTTTTTTTCGAGGAATTCGCGACGATAGATCGCCGACCAAATCGCTGGGGCGAACTGGAAAAAATCGCGATAGCCTCGGCGTTCGATGAGATGTTGGGGCGAGTCTGGCTGCCAGTCGGAGCCAAAAACTTTGCCAGTCAAACGGGGAGAAATTTCGGAAAATAGGCGGTTTTTCCCTCCGGAAAATTTAAAATAGTTCGCTTTCACGACGTCGGCTTGGTGCCAACTGGCGAGTTGGTAAAGTTTTTCGAAGGCATCGAGCTCGATCCAATCATCGGACTCGACGATGCCGATATATTTCCCTTTCGCGACGGCGAGACCGAGGTTCATGCTGTCGCCGTAGCCGGAATTGGGCTTGTCGATAATGACGATACGATCGTCTTTCGCGGCGTAGGAATGGAGGATTTCGAGCGAAGAATCGGTCGAGCCGTCGTTTAGGCAGATAATTTCGATAGATTTCAAAGTTTGGTTCACGAGACTGTCGAGGCACTGAGGAAGGTATTTTTCGACGTTGTAGATTGGGACAAGGATGGAGACAGTAGGGATACTAGACATATATATATTATAGCATGTTTCGGGTGTGCTATAATATAGATAAAGCTAAAGAGGTGATGATATGTCGAAGAAAAATCCGATTTTGTATGTCGTTGTGCCATGTTATAACGAAGAAGAAGTTTTGCGCGAGACGGCGCGACGGTTAAAGAAAAAAATGCTGACGCTAATTGCATCAGATAAAATTAGTCGGAAAAGTCGAGTTTTGTTTTCTAACGATGGGAGCAAGGATAAGACATGGCGGATTATCACGAAGCTGCATGATGAGGATGGAGAGATTTTTACGGGGATTTCGTTGTCGCGGAATCGGGGGCATCAAAATGCGCTGCTCGCGGGATTGATGACAGCAAAGAAGCATGCGGATGTCGTCATTAGTATGGACGCGGATTTGCAGGATGATATTAATGTCATGGACGAGATGCTGAGGAAATATGAGAACGGGGCGGAGATTGTCTATGGCGTCAGATCGTCGCGAGAAAAAGATTCGACGTTTAAGCGCGTCACGGCGGAGGGGTTTTATAAGTTTATGAAGTTGATGGGCGTGGAAATCGTTTTTAATCACGCGGATTATAGATTGACGAGCAAAAAAGCGCTGGACGAACTGGAGAAATATCAGGAAGTTAATCTTTTCTTGCGGGGGATGTTCCCTCTGATCGGGTTCAAGACTGCGACGGTTTATTATGAGCGGAATGAGCGGTTTGCGGGCGAATCGAAATATCCGCTTAGGAAAATGTTGGGGTTTGCTTGGGACGGGATTTCTTCGTTGAGCATTCGGCCGTTGAGATTTGTCACGGCGCTAGGATTTATTATTACGTTTGTAAGTGTTTTGGTCTTGATCTATACGGTCTTGGTGAAAATTCTCGGGATGACGGTTTCGGGATGGACGTTCACGACTTGTTCGATTTGGCTCGTGGGCGGGATTCAGACGTTGTCGCTAGGGATTATTGGAGAATATATCGGGAAAATTTACAACGAGACGAAGGCGCGGCCGCGGTATTGTATTGCGGAAGATTTGACGGAGAAGCGGTCCGAAAGTTGACCTTGACGGGGCGGTAGGCGCGCTCTATACTTGGGCTATGTGGTGCTTGGTGTTGGAGATTCTTGTTGCTGTTTTGGCCGCACTGATTCCTTTGTATAAACCGCTTTTGGAGGCAGTTCGGGGACGGAGGAAGGAGTTTTGGAAGGCGAATCGTTGGCGAGTCTTCGCAGCGGCGATTCTTTTCGTTGGCTGCGGGATCAGACTAATAGCCTGCGAGAGTTTCCCGATTGGGCTGAATCAAGATGAGGCTTCGATTGGGTATGAAGCTTTTGCAGTGGCGAATTATGGCATCGATCGGAATGGTAATTCCCTGCCGGTACATTTCGTGGCTTGGGCGAGCGGTCAAAATGCGCTGTATGGGTATTTAATTATGCCGCTGGTGAAGATTTTGGGGGCTTCGACTTTTGCGATTCGGTTTCCGATGGCGCTGGTCGGTTGCGTGAGTTTGGTTTTGACGTATTTTGTCTTTCGGCGGATTTGGGGAGAGAAAAAGTCCTTGATCGCGGTGTTTATTTTTGCAATTATGCCTTGGCATATTATGAAGAGTCGCTGGGGGTTGGAGTCGAATATTTTTCCGGATTTGATTTATTGGGCGATTATTGCGGTTTATTATGGTTTACAGAAGAAACAGTGGCGATATTTTGTAGCTTCGAGCCTGGTTTTGGGGGTTTCGGCATATGCTTATGGAACGGCATATTTGTTTATTCCTGTACTGTGTATTTTGATGTATGGGTATCTGGTTTGGGCGGAGTATGTGAGTTGGAAAGATGCGCTGCTTTATGTCGGGATTGCGGGCTGTGTCGCTCTGCCTATGGTAATTTTTGTGGTGATAAATTATTTTGGGCTGGGCACGGTGCGTCTTTTCGGAATGACGATTCCGCTGCTGGATTATAATCGTTTCGCGGCAATTACGAGCGTGAACGGAGATTTCTTTAGTAATTGTTGGCGCAATATGGCTTATGCGGCGGAGATTGCTATCAGGCAAGATGATGGGTTTGTTTTGAACTCGATCGATGATTATGGGATGTTTTATCTTTTCTCGCTGCCGTTTATAATCGTCGGGATGATCTATGCGATCAGAAAAAGTGAGGTTTTTCTGAGGCTAGTCAATGCTTTTATGCTTGCTGCAATCATGGTCGCGGGTTTCGTCATGCCGAATATTAATCGGGTTAATGTGCTTTGGATTCCGATGATAATTTATTTGATTTTTGGGCTGGTTGAGATATGCGGGAATAAAAAACTAAACTTGGCTACGGTTTGCGCATGTTATTTAGTCGCTTTTGGGTTTTTTGTTGTAGACTATTTCACAACTTATCAAGAATATGTCAGCGATCCGGTTTCGTTGACCGCTTCGAGCACGAATGCGACGTTTTATGGCCTAGGAGATGCTATACGGTTCGCAAATGGACTGCCACACGAGAATCTTTATATGTCAGAGCTTACGAGTCAACCTTATATCTTTTATCTCTGGTATAGCGGGATGAGTCCGCACGAGTTTTTGGAAAAACGCGTTATTCCGCATCGCAGGGTGATGTTTCATAAAGTCGAAGCGATTGGGAATGTTTATTTCGAGATGCCAAAAAAGTTTAGTAAGAAAGATGTTTATATTATTGAAACTTGGGCGCTAAAGGAAGCTCAGGAGAGTGGAAGCAAAGACTATCAGACTAAAGGATTCGAGATCGAGGAATTTGGAAATTATAGCGTCGTGTATGCGAATTAGCTAGTGCGGTTTTTTGAATGATGGACTACGGCGGCGTATCCGATAAGGGCGACAACGGAAATATCGCTAAGAATCGCGCCAAGTTTCAGACCTTTATCTACATAGACGACTTCGAGATGGTTCATACCGGAATGCAGCTTTACACCTATCAGACCGTTGTCGACGTTTTCTAGCTCGACGGGCTCGCCATTGAGCGTGGCTTGGAAATTGTTGGAAAAAGCGAAAGAATAAACCACGAGTGCATCTTTTTTGAGCTCGATATCCGATTTAAAACCGTTTTTTATGAGTTCGAAGTTGTTGCTCGAGATTTTTGAGGAACGAGATTTGTCCGCATAGGGCTTTAAAATATCCTTATATTTTTCGACTTGGTCTGGGGACAGGATAATGGCGTCTTTCAACACCTTGCGGCGCTCGGCGATGGGCAACTCGAAAAATTCGTCTTTCGTAAGATAAGTATCGTAGTCGATCCCAAAAGGTAAGTAATCGAGGTTTTCGTAAATATCGAGCGTCTCACGCGATTCTCTCAAAGCATAATTCCCTTCCGGCCGCTCCGGATCTTTAACGTCTTTCTCTACGAGGAGATACTTTACGGAGAGAAAATCCTGGAGATCGTGTTCATCTGACGGCACTTCCGAAACTACAATGCGCGGGAGATCAATGCTGTGGTAAAATTCAAACGCAGTTCCCTCGATGTTGCTATTCCAGCTCGTCACGGCCATTTTGCGGGAGAAATAACTACCGTTGCGTAAACCTTCATTATAACGAACGTTATCTTCATACGACGCGAGGAGATCTTTTTCGGCATGGAAGTGATCGATAATGTTTGCGCGGTTAATAAGGCAGAAGTAGCCGCCGTAAAAGACGATATAAGCACAAACCCCAATCATGATGCCACTAAAAATTCGTTGGCGATTCAGGCAGGCAAGAATGAGCAGGTCGACGACAAAAACCGTCAGGATGGTAAAGAAATATTTGTCGCGATGAATAATAGTCACACCATGGTACATCGTGTAGGCGGCGAGGACCAAAAAGGCGGCCAGAATGACTCCAGTGGCGATAAAACCGGGTTTTAGGCTGACTTTTTCCTCGAGGGCTTTCGCAGAGAGCATGGAAAGGATTAGGATTAGCATATAGAGCCAGCGAGTATAAAAAGCGGTGGCGGAAAACATGATAAATGTACTGTTTAGAATCGGTATGAAAAGAATAATTAAAAGGGTAAAACTAAGAATCGAAAATGGGTTCTTGGGTTTTTTGATAAGGTAGGAGAGCCAAAGGATGCTACCAACAAAAGGCAGATAAGCTTCAATACTGCTATAATTTTCAAAAACAACAACGGAATGGAAGGACATTGATTCGTTCGGGAGGATTAATGCGCGGAGAATCTCTAAAAGATTTATGCGGCCCGGGTTGAACATAGTTTTTAGCGTCCATCCTCCGCCAAGACGAGGATTGTTGACGACGAAAAGAAGTGAGGGGACGAGAATAATACAGGCTAGGCCGACGCCGATAATACTTTCGAGCGCGAGGAGGAAGAACTTTTTCCAAGTGAATTTATAATAATCAGTTATACAAAGTGCGGCAAAATATATTACAAGGAAGACGACTTCGCCGATAAAGAAAAAATAGTTTGTGAAAAGATTGAGTGCGACCGCGAAAAGAAAAATAAAGTGTTTGTCTTCTTTCATGAAACGATCGAGACCGTAAAGCAAAAGCGGGAAAAGGGCGACGGCGTCGTGGAAATGGTAGAAGAGCATGTTCGTGAGCTGGAAACCAGAAAAGGAGTAGAGGAGAGCACCGAGGAGAGCGTATTTCGGATTCTTCACCATTCGGCGCAAGAACATGAAAGCCGTCAGTCCCGCAACTCCGTACTTAAGAGCATACATAAAAACCATGAGATATGGGACAGCTTCGGCGGGAAAAAGCCAAAGGACAATCATAAAAGGACTGGCGAGATTATAAAAACTATAAGAACCGATCGTCGAAGCGCCAAGATCATTATGTGGCTCCCATTGTTCCCCGCCAGATTTAATCGTTTCGTTAAGATGGGTGTTGAAGGGGATTTCTTGGAGGCTATAATCGCCAATCCATCCGAAAATACCGCCATTCATGATTACGTTTGGTAGAAACATAAGCAGGGCTAAGAGAGTGCTTAGCAAGAAAGTGAACCAGTACGGATGGTTGTGGAAAAAGTTACTGAGGAATTTGTAAAATGTATTGTAGAATTTTTTTAGACCGGTGAGAGGCTTTTCGCTCGGAGTACGAAGGTTTTTGGACTTATTTTTTGCGGGTTGGGTTGGACTTTTGGGGCTTCGGGTCTTAGACTTATCGGATCTTTTCATGATGCTATTATAGCATAGGTTTCAGAGGAGTTTTAGATTGGATTTGCGATGGATTGACAGTGGTTTTTGGGTGGGATATGATTGAGTAAAGTTAGAGTTGATAAAATCAGGCAGGAGGAGAGATGCAAGAAAATTGGAAATGTTTTCGAGAAATGGAAAATCGGTTTTTGAATTTCTTAACGAAACATTGTTTATTGTTATTGGTAATTTTTGTGACTTTTTTCGGATTGTTGATTCGATTTAAATTATTGCGCTTTGAGTCGCTTGATTATCGGTTGTATCTTGGGCCTTGGTCGGAAGCCTTGGAAGCCGGGGGCGGGCTAAAGGCTTTGGCTAATTTTCCAGGAGATTATAATGCGCCGTATATGACAATTCTAGCGTTATTAACTTATCTACCAATTCGATCATTATATACGATCAAGGCAGTTTCTATATTATTCGAGATTATATTGGCAGCGGCGGTGGCGTACTTAGTTTATTTACTAGCCAATGGCCGACAAAAAAAGTATCTCGCGACATTTGCTTATGTGATCACGTTTATGTTGCCGCAGGTTTTAGCAAACGGAGCTTATTGGGGGCAGTGCGATGCTATGTATACGAGTTTTTGCGTAATAGCATTGATTATGTTGCTAAAAGAAAAATATGTCTGTTCTTTCTTAATGCTCGGTTTAGCATTCGCTTTTAAACTACAGTTTATTGTGATTTTGCCGATTTTTATTGTGTATTATGTCGTGAAGCGGCGTTTCTCGATCTTGAATTTCTTTTTAATTCCAATCGTAAATTTCGTCTTGTGTCTGCCGGCGATTATAGCGGGCAAACCGATCGGAGATTGCCTCACGGTTTATTTTCGCCAGACGCAAACCTATGCCGATAGTATGTCGATGAACTATATTAACTTCTGGTCGATTTTTGGAGCAGATCCGAACTTTTGGAACTTTGCCGGTACATTGCTGACTTTGGCGATTTGCGCAGGCGCACTGGTTTGGATCGTGTATAACCGAGTGCGCCTAACGAATGAAGCTATACTTGCGCTAACGGTCTGGTTTGCAATAGTTTTGACCTTCTTTTTGCCTGGTATGCATGAACGTTATTTGTTTGCTGGCGAAATATTGGCGATTGTATATTATATTCTCTACCGTAAAAATGGGTTTATTGTTTTACTAATCAATGCCTACGCGCTAGTCACATACAGCCGTTATTTAATCGAGGGGACAACTTTGAACTATCCTTTTCTAGGGTTAATAGAGCTTTTTGCGATCGCTTGGTTTACGAAGAAGCTGTTTTTCGAGTTGTCGAATGCTAACAAGGTTCCTCGAGAGAATACGGCTTCGGATAAACTAATAGCTTAGAGTGAACTTCTGAGCGTCGCCGCCATGGCGTTTCCATACGCCGATATTTGCACCGTTGTAGACTCCGCCTCCGTATATATCGAGAGCAAGGCTGTCGTCACAAGCAGAAATGAATTCGTAATATCCGTCTGTCGTGACATTAATCTTCCAGCGTTGGTTACAACCATCGTTGGGTTGCCAAAGAGCGACATTGGAGCCAGATTTTTTGCCGTTGATGTCGAGGACTTTGCCTGAATGCGGATTTTTCAGGGTGTAGTCGTTCGTTTTGGTATTATGAATAACTTGCCAGCGTTGGTTCTTGTCATTATAATTTTCCCAAAGCGTGACGTTCGCGCCGTTATTGAAATTGTTGTTGTTAATGTCGAGCGTCATTCCCGAATTATTTTTGGCGACAATATTATAGATCTGGCCGGGCACAACATTCGTGTGCTTGCTTAATTTCCAAGTCTGCGGTTCGCCACCATGACTTTCCCAGAGAGAGATATTTGTCCCGTTTTTTGTATTGGCATTATTCAGATCTAGCGCATAACCGAGCGAGCACATCGAGAGAATGATGTAATTTCCATTGCCCTGGGGAATAACTTTCCATTTTTGGTTATTACCATCATTTTTGGTCCACAGAGAGACGTTCGTGCCGTTGGCGGCTTTTCCATTAGCGGCGTCGAGCACTTTTCCGGTCGCTGGATTCGTGAATGTATAGGTGTCGTCTTTGCTATTGTACTTTGCGGCCCAGGATTGGTGCGTCTTGCCATGTTTTTCCCAGATCGTCACGTTCGCGCCAGTATACGAACCGTTCGCGTCGAGAGCTTTGTTATTATTTTTTAGAGTAGTAATAGTATAAAGCCCATCTTCCAGAGTCTTTCCGGTGCGCAGACCCCATTGCTGACCCTTGCCATTATTAGTCGTCCAGAGAGCGACGTTACGACCGGCTTGCGGTACGCCGCCAAAGAGATCAACGACAAGACCGCCAGCACAGGATGATTCGAGGGTCAGACTATCGCCGCCAGTTGAATAAATCTTCCATTTTTGGTTGCAGCTGCCTTGGCGCGTCCAAAGGGTGATATTGTTCCCTTCGATTGCGGAGTCATTAACGTCGAGGACCTTGCCGGTAGATGTATGGATGAATTCGTAATAGCCATCGCTGGTTTTCTCGACGCGCCACTTTTGACGAGGATCGCTAGGATTATACTGGACGGTTTGGACGTTCGTACCGTTAG
Organism: uncultured Candidatus Saccharibacteria bacterium; assembly: GCA_964578645.1. Classification (GTDB taxonomy): domain Bacteria; phylum Patescibacteriota; class Saccharimonadia; order Saccharimonadales; family Saccharimonadaceae; genus Nanosyncoccus. The sequence continues at coordinate 86,382 of CAZODR010000001.1, forward strand.
CGCTTCCTGGAGCAACACCTAGGGCGATTGATGTCGAAAGCTGCGAGACGAAGGAATATTCACCTTCGGGCAGGTCGATACGGCTGCCTTTTACGGAGACGTTTGGATTACCAAACCAGTCGCTATAAAAGAGGTAGAAGTTACGATTTCCATAGGCACCACAACTATCTCCCGTACCATATCCTGCATTCAAGGCCGAGGCATTGGGCTGGTATGGAGTGTAGCGATAAAGCGCGGAGGTTGCACGGTTCTCGATGTAGACGTTGGTGCCGCCACAGCTACGATTCGGGTTGTATTGGATGTAGGAAGTTTTGCCAACGGGATAATTCGACCAACCACCATCAAGCACGGAGCGAAACATTTTCGCAGCTTGGCGAACTTGGTTTTTAAATCCGTAATATTCGCTCGAGCAGACATCGCTGTCGGGACAACCAAATCCGGTCGCAGAACGATATTGAATATTGTTCGGAAAAGTATCGGAAATGAGGCCCTGCTCTTTTTCGAGCAAAACGATTAGGACTTGGGGGTTTATACGATAATCTTGGGCGGCTTGATAAATAATTTCGGCGGCAGTTTGGCCAGATCCAAGCGTCATACCATCGCCAAAACGCTCTTCAGAAAGACAGACGAAATGTCCGTTTTCAAAATGCCAATCAGTATTTTTATATTGTGCTTTGAGGCTTAGATATTGATTATAATTCGTGTTTGTACAACGGTTTTTCGAGGTGAGGAAATTTTGGATATCTTGGACAGACATCGTGCGGTAATTCCCCATCGCGGCATCACTAATGATATTGCCGGGCTTAAAACTGGCGAGCGAGGCAGCAGAAGAGTTTTTTGCACCACGAGTAGCGAAGAAAGAAAAGCTAGCCATCATGAAAAATACAAATACTACGGCGACAACGTTGCGATATTTTCTTAATCCACGGAAAGCATCTTTTAATCTCATATTTCAACTCCATCTTTAATATAACCGGTTTTATCATTACCGGACAGTTTGATCTTGATTTCGTAATAATCCTGCGTTAGAGAGCTAACTGGGACATAAAACGGCTCACAATAGGAGGTCGTAATATCGGCAGAAAGGTTCGAGGTGGACTCATAGGTATCTCCGGTATTTTTGCCAGTCAAAGTCAGAGCGCAGGTGCCGTTTAGATATTGATCGACGGTCGCCATAATGACAAGATTATCGCCATCGACGTATGCGCTAGAAACAACACCAGTAAGTTCGCCAAAATCATTCGCGTCTTCGCCTTCATATTGCGTAACTTTTTCCTCGGGGACTGGCTCTTCGTGGTCAACGGTTTTTTCATTCTCGGCCTTTGGCGGTTCGATGCGTTCCTCGGTCTCGGATTCTGAACTTTGGTCTTTCTCGGGCTGGATTTCTTTAGCGGGTTCACGATTCAAAAATAGCACCAAGAATGTTACCAGCGCGGCGACGGCGAGAGCAATAGCAACCCAAAACCACGGACGGCGGTAAATTGGCGCACGATGTTTAGTATTATGAGATGAATTATTGTTTGTTTTTGTCATAGCATTTTACTCCTATTTCTATAGTAACAGAATTTTTTATCAAGTCAACCTCCGTTAAATTGTTATATGTCGGGCAGTTTTTAATCGCGATCAGCTGCTTGACCGCAGTATAGCAAAAAATAACGGTTTGTTACAAGCATAAGCAGGCGTTTTTGACAAAAATTATAAATCGAGTCCTAAAATTTCCGCAGCAGAGAGGAGAATCTTTTGCTCGGACTCGTCAGCGGTTTTCAGATGATGACGAAAGAGCTCAGTAGTCTCGGGAAAAGAAAGATCGACGACCTCGAGCGAACGCGCTGCGCCGGGGACTTTTTTGATTGCGCCTTTTTTCACGAGGTTATCAATATGCTCGGCAACCGCAGAAACAGAGGAGAGACCGAGAGCAGTCATAATCTCACGATAAGTTGGAGAAACTCCGCGCGTCGAAGAATAATCATTGATAAATTCAATAATAAGCGCTTGTTTTTTCGTCAATTTCACAGCCATATGTTATAATAGATTATAGTTTATAAATGGAAATAGGTCAAACGGGAGAGAAAGTTGGGCAGGACAACGATTGATGGGTTGAGTGTGCGTTCATCGGGCTCAAACAAGCCGAAGCCGAAAAAATCGGCGGGCGCGCGACGTTCGAATAAAAAACCGGTCCAGCAAAAACCGCGAGTGATTGATGATTTTCGACCGCAAGGGCGGATGATCGACGATTTTAGACCTAGTTCCCTGCCCCAAGAGAAAGTTATGGCGCCGTCGAAGCCGCGGGCGACAGCGGGCGATGATTTTTTGAGCCCGGTACATGGATTTGGTTATGTTGAGCCGGGGATGGAGGCGGAAAATAGTTTGGCGGCGGAGAGCGGGGCGGATTGGTCCGATTTGTTGAACGGTTTGGACGAAAATGAACAAAATATAGATCTGAATTTGTTTGGCGACGACATTGAGCCGGAAGAAGACGAAGGTAAAAAGAAGAAAAAATCGCGCAAGAAGGATAAAAAGGGTAAGAAAAAGCATAAGCATTTAGTGCTGAAAATATTGCTTTTACTTTTGGTCATTGCGGGAGTGGTTTTGTTTGTCTGGGGTGATGCGCTGATTTCGCGTTTGACGGGCGGGAGATCGGGATTTTGGGATGCGCTTTCTTCCCTGGTCTCGGATGAAGTGCCGTTTGAAACTGATGCTAATGGGCGGACTAATGTCTTGGTCTTTGGGACGGAAGGATACACGATGGACGCGGATGCGAGCAATGACCAGCATGACGGAGCGCAGTTGACGGATTCGATTATGGTGATTAGCTTTGACCAAAAGACAAAAGATGTTGCATTGCTGAGCTTACCGCGAGATTTGAAAGTGGGATCGGCGGCGTGCTATGCGGGCAAGGTGAACGAAATTTTCACCTGTGCGAATCCGGACGGTACGAATGAAGAGGCAGGAGCGCAGTCGATGATGCGGGAAATTGGGAGCGTCTTAGGGATAGATTTTCAATATTTTGCGCATGTGAACTGGTCGTCACTGATTGATATTATTGATACGTTGGGCGGGATTACGGTGACGCTGGATGAAGATATTGATGATTATTATTATACAGGCGCGGTCGTGAAGGCGGGAGAGCCGGTAACGGTGAATGGCGAGCAGGCTTTGGGGCTGGCGCGGGCGCGACATGGGACAAATGGGGGCGATTTCACGCGCGGAAATACGCAGCAAAAAATCGTCGAAGGGATTGTGCAAAAAGTGATAAATGATGGAATTGGGGTCACCGAGGCGTTGAATATTCTAAATATTTTGGGCGATAATTTGCGATCGAATTTCTCGACAGATAACGTCAAGTCTGGAATTAGCTTGCTTTCGGGATTTGATATAAATAATATTCGAAATATATCTTTGGTGAATTATGAAACAGAGACATATTACGTCACGACAGATATGATAAACGGGGTTTCGTATGTTTTGCCAGCGGCGGGGGTGGGCAATTTCAAGGAAATTCGGGAGTTTGTGGCGGCGATGCTGAGCAGTAATCCGGCAGTGCGCGAGGGGGCGAAGATTATCGTTTTGAATGGAACTGAGACTCCGGGCGTCGCGGGGACGGAGAAGACGAAGCTCGAGAATGATGGCTATAAAATTCAGAATATTGGGGATGCGCCGGCGGGAAGTTGCGATCAGAAATATTGTGTCTTTGCGCTGAATGAGAATATGCCAGAAACAAAAAATGCGCTCGCTGGGCGCTACGGAATTGAGATTTTTGGGGCAGAGTCATTGCCGGACGGGATTTGGCCAGGGGAGGCGGATTTCGTGGTCATCGTCGGTCAGGCGGAATAAGGACATAGTTAAGGCTGGGACGCATGTCCCAGCCTGGATGCTGCCTAGGCAGCGGGTTAGTTTGTGGGCTATCTACCACCCCCGTCTTCGACGCGGTTTGCACCGGCACCAACTGAAGCATAATCAAAGGGAGACACTTTCCCTTCTATTACTCACGGACGCGTCGGTTGCAGTTTGCCATCGCCAGGACAATTATATCCACATTTATGCCGATATTCTTCTTTGCGCGCCAGAACCGGCGCTTCGGATGGACCATCTCCATGCCACGTCTTTTCCACTATGTCGTAACAACTAAATGCCTGCGCACTGTTGCTCCAAAAATAGTAAACGAAGCAGCTAGGCAGCTCCGCCCTATACATATACTCGTCATAGACGTGGACAGCGATGGTGCCCTCCGGGATACACTTTTCGCGCGAAACAGTCGGAGATTTCGGTAGAGGCGGGATGAGCGACAGGAGCAGAACGAAAGCCATAGCAGCCTGAATAAACTTCGTTTGCACGCGGCGAGTGAAGACTTTAGGCTTTTTGTGAAAGCTTCCAATATAAAACTTCAGACCGTACTTTTCCGCACACTCCATAGCACCCTCACGTGTCTGATCATATGAATCGATCAGTTCCTCGATGCCGAAAGGATACCTCCCATCTTCGCGCTATTCTTCGGTGTCGACGAAAGGGTTCTCCAAGATGTAGACCTGCCGCCGAGAGACGACAATAGATTGCCGGATTCCATACTTCAGCTGAAAGCGGATATCGTTTCGAGAATGCGGAAGTAGGCCCCCAGGATGGTTATGCAACATAGTATCTGCATCGTAGATATAAATCCGATCTTCCTCCGCAACCATACATTTGTTAGGCGAGGACATCGTACCCTCGGCGAGCTTATGACCATTCTTATCGAACAAAGCAAGGTATTCGAACCGCTCACTACGAATTGCTTCCATAACTTCGGAAAGCTCTGAGCCATGGTTAGAACGAGTAGCACAAGCGGATGCGCGGGCATTTGGTTTGTCCTCCAATATTAAGGGCAATACAATCCTGATTACGGAAAAGGTGGCCATGCCGACGCCCGAGAATAAGAGCAATACCCAACAAACTCCACTGCCCACATGCATGAATATGCGCAATAGCGCGTCAATGATACATCCTACTAAACTCACTACTGTTGCGACCGTGAATGCTAAATCCAGCACGACCACAACTCTTATCGCTAATTTTTAGCTTTTTTCATAATAATTCCCCCTTTTTTATGAAAATTTGAAGTTTTGGAATGTTTCTTCGGGAACATTCCTAGAGAAATGCACCACAAACTGGTAATCTACCTAAGGCTTTTCGCCTCTAGATAATACTAGTTATGGCAAAATAACCTTATACTTCTATTGTATCACAGGTTATGTTTTTTGTCAATAGTTTTTATGGTTAAAATTATGCGAAAAGTGAATAATTTTGGAATAATAGGGGTGGAAGGGCTATGATTTTATAGAATATTTATGAGATTTGTCGAGGTTTACGGAATCTGGCAAAGGTTTTTTAATAGGTGTGGAATTGTGGAAAACTAGGGGTTGGAATAGATGAAAATTGGGGCTTTCAGCGAATGCGGCGACAGGGGATTCGGGTTGGCGATAGAATCGACGAATTGATGGGCTGGCTGGGTTGGCGGCTTGTAGACAAAAACACCCCTATTCGGGGCGTTTATAAGCAGATTTAGGATTTAGGACTCGGAAGATTTAATCGGCAATCTTCTCAATCATGAGATAGCGATCGCGACCTTCGCCTTCGGAATGGGTCTTGATGTCGGAGTAATCTTGAGCAACTTTGTGGACAATGCGGCGATCGGCGGCATTGAGGTTCAGGCGGCGAGGCTCACCAGTCTGGCGCACGATGCGAATCCAATCTTCGGCCTGTTCGGCAATATGCTCGGCACGCTGGCGTTTATAATCGGCAACATCGACGTTAACGCGGGTTAGTTCCCCGTTGTGATGGATAAGAGCCTGGGAAACGATGTGCTGGAGAGCGCGGAGATTGTTGGCTTCTTTACCGATGAGGAGCGAGTTCATTGAGGTCGAAGGGATGGCAAGCTGGATAACTTCATCGTCGAAAGTCGAGTCGACGGCAACGTTAATACCAAAAAATGACAATAGATCTTCGAGATATTTCGTAGCGAAACGGATTGACTCATCTTTGTTCATAAATTATTCTCCTATTTACGTTTCTTCTTGCGTCCACTTTTTTTACTACTAGCGGTAATATGAGTAACTTTTGCGCCGTTTTTCTTTTCTTTCACGACGACAGCTTCCTCGATATTATTCAGCTCGCGGATAATCTTTTTGTCGGCGGCAATTTCCATCGCGTCGACCTTTTTGTTCAGAATGTATTTTTGTTGGACACCAGTGATGAGGTTGCTGATCAGATAGTAGAAAACCAGCGCACCAGGGAGATTAATCATGATAAGGAGCATCATGACGGGCATAATTTTCGACATTTGGCGCGACGTAATAGCGTTGAGCTCGGACTGGTCCGGCTCCTTACCATTCGAGGCTTCGCGCATCAGCTCGCGTAAAGTGCGCGAGTTTTGGGATTTTTTCGAAGGGTTTTGTTGGTTTGAGATCCAATATTGCGAAAAAGCGGAAGCGAGGGCGAAAGCGAGAATAATCAAGCTACTAACCGAGGTGAAGCCAGGGCGGGCGTCGAGATTGACGAGGTTAAAGAGTTTTGGGTGGAAATTGTAGACCGGGGTCTCGGGAGGATTCGATTCGTCACGATCGGGATCGTTGCGCCAGGCGGTGTAGGTCTTAACCTGGGCCAGATAGGGCTCTTGGAGCTCGATGACATGGTTCACGCCTTCGAGCTGGCGAACGATAGGATAGGCGCGCTTGTCGAGGTTGTCGTCGAGGGTCGGCTGGACCATGACACGAACGGCAGTATAGAGAGCGATAAAAATCGGGAGCTGGAGCAAGACAGTCAACATCGAGCGGAAAGGCTTGATATTATTGCGTTTATAGAGCTCCATCATCTGGAGCGATTCGAGCTGACGATTGCCGTTGCAGTTTTTCTTAATCTCGGCGAGCTCGGGCTGGATTTTGCGAATCATGCGGGTCTGATGGAGCTGGCGCTTCATCAGAGGCCAAAGGCAGATTTTTACCAGGACGGTGAAAAGGATAATCGCGAGGCCAAAATCACCAACGAGACCGTAAACGACAAAAAGGATATTCGTAATCGGGCGAACAATCAAAAAATCAATCAACTCAAACATGAGTCTATTATAGCATAGTTATGGGAATTTAATAGTATAGTCGCCGGGCGCCGGAATCAGCGATTCTCGATCAGACTGCGCTCGAGAAGATCATGAATTAAACGACGGAGCTCGCGGAAAGGCAGATTAATGACAGACTTGCTAAAAACTACGAAGAGACAATCTTGGTCGGTCGTAAACTCGGGAAGTTCGAGACGAATGGCCTCGTAAACACGGCGGCGAATGCGATTACGGCCGACGGCGGATTTCATGACTTTTTTCGAAACTACAACTCCGAAACGTTGGTGATGGCGAGTGTTGGGCGCATAAACGAGCGAAAGCAACGATGTGCGAATCGTCTTTCCCTTCTGATAAACATAGCGTACGCCACCACGCGAATGAAAGCGGTATTTTTGGGCTAACATATTGATATTATATAACAACTCCCGGAGATTTGGGAGTTGTTATATAACTTAAGCGGTCAGGCGAGCGCGGCCTTTAATACGGCGACGCTTCAGGACCTTTTGTCCAGTGCGAGAGTTGTTGCGCTTCATAAAGCCATGTTCAACTTTGCGCTGGCGCTTATGCGGCTGGTATGTACGTTTTGGCATATTATTTCTCTCTTCTATTAATGATTGTTCGTAAATACTTAATTTAGTATACCTTAGATCGATAGTTTTTTCAAGAAGTTTTCCACATATTTGGCGGTTTTAGGGAGTGGGTTGTGGAAAAGTCGGCGAAAAGGGCTGGATTTTAGGCAAATTTGGAGAAAAATGAGGAAAATTCGGGATTGGGAGAAAAAACTGTGGAAAAGTCGGTGGGGGTTTGGTATAATAGGGGAAAGAAGGAGGAGTGTTGGGGTTCATGTTGAAAAACGTGGTTTTTGATGGTTTTTTGCAAGGAAGGGTTGAGGTTGGCGGTTTTTTGCGAAGTATTTCTGGGATCGGCGGGTTTCGAGGTGTTTTTAGGGTTGGTATGTTTCGAGGTTCTTTTAGGATTGGCGGGTTTTGGCGAGGAGATTTTAAGATCGGTGGCTTTTTACGAAGTGCTGGTTTAATGGAGAGCGGCGGAAATTTAAGAGTTGTCGCGATGCGGAGGAATGATGTTTAATTTGTGGGAAAATGTGCTAGCGGAAGTCGAGCAGGCGATTTCGCCGGAGCAATTTTCGACGTGGTTCCCTAGCACGAATTTGGCGGAAATTAATGATGATGTCGTAACGATAAGTGTGCCAAATGTGTTTAAGTTAAAGCAGTTGCAAGTAAAATATTCGGATATTCTCAAGGCGGCATTCGAACATAATAATGTCGCGGTAAAAGAAATAAAATATGTCGTCCAGAGTAGTACGAAGCCGAAGGTGCGAGCGCGCGAGGTGACAGTAAACTCCGAGGCTTTGCCGACGATGCCGAGCGCGCGAGCAACAGGGGGCTACCGGAAGGCCGGCGGTGGCGAAATGCAGTCGGGGCTGAACCCGCGATATAGCCTGGCGAATTTCGTCATTGGATCGAATAATGATCTCGCGGTGAGCGTGGCGCGAAATATTATTGATAAACCTGGCGGAGCTTATAATCCTTTCTTTCTCTATGGCGGTTCGGGACTCGGGAAAACTCATCTTGTGCAGGCGATTGGAAATGAGCTTTTGGCAAAAAATCCTAAGTTAAAGATTTTTTATACGCCGGTTTCGAGTTTTTATTCGGACTTTGTGAATTCGGTGAAAAATAACCGCGGAAACGAGTTTCATCAGAAGTTTAAGCGGCTGGATGTTTTGATTATTGATGATTTTCAGATGATTATGAATAAGGATGCGTCGCAGGTTGAGTTTTTTGATATTTTTAATGAGCTTTATGGGCTAAATAAGCAGATTATCGTCACGAGCGATCGGTTGCCAAATCAGATTAAATCGGTTGACGAGAGATTGGCTTCAAGGCTGACTTGGGCGGGGGCATTTGATTTGCAGCTGCCGAAATTTGAGGATAAGTGCGCGATTTTGAAATCGAAGGCGGAGTTTAATGGGGTCGAGGTCGAGGATGAAGCGATTGAATATCTAGCGGAAAATGTGAAGACGAATATTCGCGATCTCGAGGGCGAGTTTAATCACCTGCTGGCGATGGCGGATTTGAAAAATATGACGCCGCTCGAAGTGATTCGGGAAGGATATATAAATACGGCGAGAAATCCCCAAAATAAGGCGATTTCGGCGAAAACTGTGGTCGAGAAGGTGGCAAAATTTTATCAACTGAGCGTGAAGGAGATGTGTGGGAAAAGCCGGGTTTCACATATAAAAAACGCGCGGCAAGTCACGATGTATATGCTGTCGAAAGAGCTTAATATGAGCACACCGAAGATTGCGCTCGAGGTCGGAGTGAAGGATCACACGACCGTCATGCATGGAATTAGAAAGATCGAGGGGGATTTGAAGTTGAATTTCACGCTAAGGGACCAGTTGGCTGGGATTCGGGAGATGATTTATGGCGAATAGAGGCGGGGTGAAAGAAGTTTCTAGGGGAGAGGCGGAGGATGTTCGGGTTTTTCGAATGTTCGGGAATTTTATTGTTCGGTTTTTGGCGTTTGTTCGGGTGCGACTGTGTTCGGTTTGTTCGGTTGAAATTGTGGAAAAGATGTTGGAAACTATGTGGGTAAGTTTGGGGAAAAGTTGGGGAAAAGTTTCCACAGTTTATGCGAAAAATGGGTTTTGCACATATTTGGGGAAAAGTTTACACATAAATCCGCACGGATGTGGAAAGTTTTCCAAGAGATTTGCACAGGGATTTTACGGGGGTAGGACGGGAGATTTACACAGTTTCCACAGATCCTACTATTACGACTACTAATAATATAGGAGAGAGGAAAAAATGGAGATTAAGATCATACAAGAAAAACTCGCTAAGGCACTAAGTAATGTAAGTCGAGTAGCAGCAGGATCGAGAGCAGCATTACCGATTCTTAGCAATACTTTAATCAGAGTGGATGAGAATAAAGTAAGTCTCACGACAACCAATCTCGATATGGCGGTAGTGAGTTATTTGCCAGCGACGCAATGTAAGAACGGCGTCGTCACGGTGCCGGCGCGGCTTGTAGCGGATTTTGTGAGTAATTTGCCGCGAGGAGAAGTTGTAGAGATTACCGCGGAAGCTGAAAAAGTAACAATTAAGGCGGCAGGATATAGTTCGACGATTAACGGAGCGCCGGCAGATGATTTTCCAGAACTTCCGGAGATTGACGATAGTAAGGCGGTGAAGTTTCAGATGGGCGCGGAAGAATTTAAGGCGGGGCTGTCGCAAGTAATGATCGCGGCGAGTAACGATATGACGCGGCCAGCGCTTACGGGAGTTTATTTCAATACGTTCGAAGGGGCGTTGTATCTCGCGGCGACGGATGGATATAGGTTAGCGGAACGAAAGTTTATTGAGAAGGTGGAGAGCGAAGTCGCGGCGGTGGTGCCGGCTAGTTCCCTGCAAGAAGTTTTGAGAAGCTTGAATGATGATGTTGAGGAAATTGAAATTTTGTTTGATGAGACGCAAGTGCGATTCCGATTAGGTGAGATCGAAGTGACGTCGAAGTTGATTGATGGTTCGTTCCCGGATTATCGGCAGTTGATTCCGAAAGAAACGGAGATTGGGCTAGAATTGGCGCGGGATGAGTTAGTAAGGATTACGAAATTGGCGGCGTTGTTTGCGAAAGAGGTCGGAGGATCGATTGTTTGTCAGACGAGTACTGAGAGTGGCGGGTTTATTGTCGCGTCGGTGGCGAATGAGCTGGGAGAAAACAGCTCGGAGATTAAGACTGAGGTCGGGGCGGATGGTAAAGTGACGCTAAACTCAAGGTTTTTGCTCGACGCCTTGAATGTCCTCGGGGCGAAGGAGATTGAATTCGGATTTTCTAATAAGCTTGATCCGGTGGTTTTGCGAAATAAGGGGGATGGGGATTATGTGCATATTATTATGCCGCTAAAGGGATAGAATGATTATTCAGCGAATAAAGCTAAGTAATTTTCGGAGTCATGAGATTTTTGGGATTGAGTTTCAGGGGGAGATGACGCGAATTATGGGGCGGAACGGGTGTGGAAAAACGTCGGTGCTCGAGGCGATTTATGAGGCGATGCAGGGGAAAAGCTTTCGATCGGTCGATCGGGAGATTTTGCGAAGGGGAGCGGAGTTTTATCGGATTGAGCTGGATTATGTCGACGGGAGGAAGATCGTTGTCGTGTTTGATGGCAAGGCGGAGAAGAAAGATTTTCTGGTCGAAGATAAAAAAACGCGGAGGTTGCCGAAAAAGGCAAAATATCCGATTGTTTTGTTTGAGCCGAGCGATTTGAGGCTGGTTGAGAGTAGCCCAACGACGCGGAGGGGGTATTTCGACCGAGTTTTTGCGCAGCTGTCGGAAAAATATAGCGTTGCGTTGTCGAGATATAATAAGGCTCTGAAACAGAGGAATGAACTGCTCAAGCGTGAGGATCTTACGGCGAGAGAGCTGTTCCCTTGGAATGTGCTTTTAGTTCAATATGGCGTCGAGCTGAGGGATACGCGGGCGGAGGAAATTCGGCGGATTGATGAGAAAATTACGGAAGTTTATCGGTCGATTGCGGATAATGAGGATGAGGTTGGGGTGAAATATAATACGGAGGTTCGGAGCGAGGAGGAATTTTTGCGGAGGCTGGAGCAGGATTTTGAGCGCGATCGGCTCGTCGGGCATACGAGTTTCGGGGTGCAACACGATAATTATGAATTTTGGTTCAATGGAAGTCGAGCGGACGGCTCGGCGAGTCGGGGAGAGGTGCGTTCGATGATGGTGGCGCTGAAGTTTATTGAGGCAGATTTGATTGTGGAAAAGACTGGGAAAATGCCGCTCGTCTTACTGGATGATGTGTTTTCGGAGTTGGATGAGGCGCGACAAAAATGTCTCGTATGTAATTTTAAGAATAACCAAGTTATTTTGACGAGCGTGGGGAGCGGGGAGTTGGAAGTAGAGGGTTAGTGGATGCTGTTAAATGAAGCATGAATGACTTCAGGATCCTTTAACTCGAGATTAGTTATCCAATTGTCCGCAACGGTCGGTAAGGACTCTAACGGTTTACCTGTTATGTAATCCGAGAATTGTGTTTGAGTATCGTCGTCTTCGTATTTATTCCTAGTGAATGTTATAAGGTAGGTTTTGGAATCGTCGGCGCGTTTTAGGATTGCGACGGCGCATTCATTTTGATACTCGAGATCGAGAAATAACGTCAGATAATATTTTCTTTCGTCCGAGATATCGATTTCCATATCATAGATTTCGTTCCCTTCGTATTCGCTAACATTATAGACGTCTTCGTTTATTGAAGCGATGCGTTCTTGATTCTCGTTGTTTTTCGCGGTCGTAACTTCATCCGAATTAGCGAGAATAAGTTGAAGGTAAAAAAGTATTTCGTCGCTAATTTCAGAGTAAGTGGCTGGATATTCAATAAGATAAGTATGCTCAAGCGTGATATAGGGGGCTTTTTCGTTTTCGATTTGTCCGTCTTTTGGATTCCTACGGGGAGGATTATTGACGAGAGCTAAAATAATAGCCCCTGATAATAGAAGAATTCCGCCGACTATAATGATAATCGATAGAATTCGATGATGTCGAATAAAATCCTGAAGATTCCCTTTTTTCTTTGTGTTTTGGGTTGGAAGATTTGTTTGGTTATAGTTATTTGGATCCATGTTTCCCCTACTTTGCTTTAATTGCTCGAACATTACCACATTGCATTCCGGCCCCTATGACGGCTGAAGGTGCATAGTATCCGTTTGGGCGACTTTTTGCGGCCGAATCGGCAATATACCATTTACCATCGTCGCTGACACTCGTAATGCCGATATAGTGTCCACCGCTACTAAATGGTAATCCGCCTGCTCCTGATGTGTGAATCATCCAGCCTTCGCGAAGATATTTATTAATAGTGTCTATATTACAAGTGTCAATTGCTTTGTATTCAAGCCCGTAGTGTTTGGCTAGGACGCTAGTGATTTCGTGCGAACTACCTTCGTTGGGGACGTGCATTTTTGCTTTTCCAGCAATGTCCGATGTTTCGCTCGGTAATATTTCCTCTCCAAGTAAAGCTGTGGCCATCATTGCAAATGATGTTGGACCACATCCGGAGTCGCAGATGCTTGTTCCGCTTTTTCCGTGAATTCCGTCAGAACCATACATAAGACTGCCCCATTTCGGGTCGCATTGGAAGTATTGCGGAATGCCGTCCCCGGTATATGGGCTATGCCCTCTTGGCTCACAGAGGTCGGCATCGCTATTTGAGGAAGAACTACTAGAACCAGCGTCGTTGATCGCCTCATCGATTAACTTTGCAAATAGTTTCTGGCCCTCGGCGGTAGGATGGATGCCATCCGAGCTGATATATTTCCCTGGATCCTCAGATACGGCGTCCGCCCAGTTAATTAGAGAAACGTTATCATTCTTTTTGGCAATGCTTTGAAGGAGTGTATTGTTTTTCTTATACTTATTTTTGTTTTTCGAGTCATAGTTTGTCATGAAAATGATGCGGTGATTGCCGTCGGCATTTTTAACAAGATCAAGAACTTCTTTAACTTGTTTTTCTTTTAGCCCAGAGTCGTTAGTCCCGAGGGCAAAGACTAGAATGTCACGCAATTTATTATCTTTTATAGTTTTTTCTAGATTTTCGTAGCCACTATCGTCATAGGATTTTGCGAATTGGCGACCGACTTTTGAGTTGATGCTGGCTTTAGGAAGAAGTTCTTTAATATCGGACTTTGACATCTCGGTGATTGAGTCGCCAATAATAGTGACGTTTGAGCCGTTGGATTTTGAGCTGGAGCTACCTGAGCTAGAACCGGAACTTGGTGTTGACTTAGCAAATTTTTTATAAAAACTAACAGCATCATCACGGCGACGTTTTGTTCCTTGCCACATTTTATTGGCGTATTGAGCTGTGACGCTATTGATTTCTCTAGCAAACTTTCGAGATTCTTCGTAATCTAATGGGGCGGGGTTGTATTTTCCCTGCGCATCATAACAACGTTCAACGGCTAACATAAAGAACTCAGCAGCTTTTTTAGCGTCTTCTTCTGAACTTCCAATGTTATATTTTTTCAGAGCATCAACATATAATTTCCAGCGTTTTTCGCTCCATACCTTATCGTTAATAAGATAATCTAATTCAATTTTAATAGCTTTATCAATGATATCAGATGGGGCTTTACTTTTTTCTCCATCCGCGTGCCAATAATTGCCAAGTTTTTCCACAGCTTTAATTACGGCTTGGGAATCTGTTTGGTAAATACCGTGGTAACTTCCAGTTTTTCCAAAGGGATCTAAGCCACTTTCTCCGCTAAGATTACCCATAATTCCAGCAATAGCGGCAGGATTATCACTTATTCCAGGAATATTGGCACTTACAAAAGCACAAAATGGTTAGAATTGGAATAACGCGGGGGGATTTGGTAATGAATTTTTGTAGAATTTTCATCATGCTATACTGTAATTTCGGTTACGAATATCGGCGTAAATGATATGCTGGGAAATAAGGGTGAATTTTTCGGACTGAGGTGCTTTCGAAGAAGTTTCGGGAGAAAAGAGTTTTTCGGATTTGGCGGCGGAGGCGATTTCGGAGGTGGATTCTAGGTCGCTAGCATCGCCTTCCATGGCAATACGAGTCGATGGATCGTAATCTTCGAGGTATTGTTGATATTCGATATAAGCAAGAGCGATTTCGGCGTTTTCCTTAGTCATGCCGGAGAAGCGTGCGATGATGCCGCTAGGAGAATTATCGACGGGGTTTTTAGCTTCGTATTCTTCGATGTAGCCTGTCACGGGATTCGTCGAATCTTCGTAAGCTCCGAGTTGTTCGAGGATACGTTGGTCTTCGACGTAACGCTGATAGTATTTGAAAGTCGACCATTTCGGATTGGATTTTCCGGCGACACAATACTGGCCGGTTGCCCAGTTGATATTTTCTTCGGAGACCCCGGCGTTATAAAGATCTATGACATCACTGATGACTGGGATTGAATTCAGGATAGTATTTCCCTTTTCTACGGCGCCAAGAATATTCGCATCGACGACGCCGAGGGGTGATTCGCGGTTGTTGCAGTAAGTAATATATTCCGCAAGCTTGCTGTCGTCTTTAATTGTGCAGCCGTTACCATCATCATCACAGTCCTCGAGCTGGTCGGAGATCGCATCGATATATTCGGCGTTATCGGGGGTGATATCGATCGTTGAAGGATCGGTTACGACGATAGGATTACAATAGACATCGCCGACGGCACCGATGGATTCGAGATTCGGACAATCGCCGAAAGTCGTCATGTAGCTAGAGTTTACTTTGTTTTTCGCACTTACGGAAGGATTTAGGGAGGCGATCGAAGAGGAGGTTAGTCGAGTTAGACTGCTCATCGAGTTTACCATGGTCGTCGAACGGCTAGTAGTCGCGATGGGTAAGAAGCTATGAACAATGCTGCCGAGAAAAGTATTTTTTGACGTAATATCGAAGGGGCTACGGGTCGAACGATCGACTTCGGCTTCGACGGCAAGAGCTTCGTTCGTAACATCGGCGTAAGCCAGGGCTTGGGCCTTGGAAGCGGGGGCTTGGCTTGATTTTTGCTGGGCAAGGAAGGTGTTGGATTTGGCGCCGCCACGAGCCAACATTTCTCCGGCAGGAATACCAATGACGGTTTCGAAAGTGTTGGTAAAGAGGTATTTCGCAACGGTCGGAACGATGAAACTAATAGCGGCGGAGGCAGCAATAGATACGCCGACGCCGACGACGAGATCGAAAATGATTTGGCCGATGGCGGAAGTGCCAAAAGTGCCGATAGTCGTCGCGATTGAAATTACGGCGCCGACAGCACTCGCGGCGGTGCAGGCGCGGGCTTCGTTCGTCGACATGCCGAGGCCGCCAGCGACGGAATTATAGATGCTTTCGAAAGAATACATTTTGGTCGTTTTCGAGCTTGCTGGAGCGTCGGCGAGCATCATTTGGAGACCGTTAGCTTCGATTGGGGCGCCGGTAACTTCGACTTCTTTGTCGCCGTCGGTAGCTTTTGTCGTAACGACGGTATTGAGGATGTTCATAGCGGCGTTGACAGCGGAGGCGTCGCCGTCGCCCGCCATGGCTTTGCTGGGATTTTCCATAATGCCCATGAAATCTTGCATGGATTGATAGATTTGAGCGCCGGCGACCGCGGCGGATATAAGGGCGCCGACCTGCATAAGTCCGCAGGCTGCGTTGGCTCCAGTAGTAGCTTTCGAAGCCTTTCCGGCGAGGTCGCCGACATAGCTTTTTGCCTTTGTCTCGGCAGCGGAAATATCGCTGCCTTTGGTTTCGCCCTCGAGGCCGCTGGGGTTGACTTTCTTCTCGTCGATCACGGTGCTTTCATTACCATCGGCATCGGTAACAGCGCGCTCTTCTTCTTGGGTATAAGAATTTTTGATATCAACGCTGCTACCTTCGAATTTTGCGCTCATGGTTTTGCGATAATTCTTTTTGTCAGTTTTGGCGTTGTTAGTTTGGCGAAAGTTTTTGAAAAGATTACGAGTTATACCATATTTGGAATAGAAACTGGAAGCGGATTTGTCGAAAAATCCAGAAATGCGGGAACGTTTGGCTTTCGAAAAGGCATTACGAAAGTCGATGTCGGTATCAAGAGTCTTTTTAAGATCGGAAGCGTTGATGGTTTTGTTTTTGAAGAGTAAGACGCCGCCGGAGCTAGTTTTTTTAAATTCAATTCCCTGATTTTTGAGGCGGGTTTTCATGCTGTCGGTCATACGATATTTACCAGAATCATGATTGAGCATGTATTTGATCATTTTTGTAGTGCCTTTTGAATCGCTGCCGAACTGGGTGTCGGTGGCTTCGGTGATATTATGGACGAGGCTTCCAGGGAGTGCGGAGGGGGCGGTGGTCAGAACGGCGGCTCCACCACCGAAAATGATGGCGATAAGAGCGAGAGTCGCGTAGCGCTTGCGGACAATCTTGAGCAAATTGGGTTTCGAGGAACCGGGCTCGTCTTTGCCTTTGCCAGTGAAGTAGGAAGGCCCACCAGCAAGAGCGGCGGCTTCTGAGGCACGGAGACTATTCGCTGCGTCCATATCTACTACCTTTTATCCCCTGGACGAGTAGTAATAAGGGATTCTTCGGTCGCGGAAGCAATGATTTGGATATGCACATGGTTTTGGCCGGCGAAAAAGAGACCTTGGCCGACTGGGAAATTGGAAAGACGTTTCTTCTCTTCGCTAGTGAGCTTAAAGACGTCAGAAAGAACGTCGACGGCGGTCGCTGATTGCTTTAGGAGAAGTTGCATGGAGGAGTTCGCGACAATTGCGCGTCCCATCTTGCTACTCATGAAGTCTTCGACGTCTTGGGTAATGGTCGTGAGTCCGAGGTAATATTTTCGAGCGCGCTTTGCAAGACTGAAGAGGAAGTTTGCGGAATCATCATATTTCATGAGTTGCCAAGCCTCGTCGACGATAAGAATACGCTTCTTTTGTTGGGCGCGAACGACATTCCAGACGTGGCTAAGGACGATGTACATCGCGACTGGGCGGAGCTCGTCTTCGAGATCGCGAATGTTGAAAACGACCATGGGATTGTTAATATCGACGTTGGATTGTTGGGAGAAGATGCCAGCAAAAGTACCAGTCGTGTATTTGCGGAGGCGTTGTGCGAGCTGCGGGCCAGTGCCACCCATATGGACGAGAGTGTCGTAAAGATTGATGATGGTCGGCGGGACGCTTTGGTGTGTCAGAGGATCGCTAGTGATGCCGGCGCGGGCGTAAGTGTCGATAAGGGCTTGGTCGAGGTCGGCTTCTTCGTTTGCGGTGAGCGCAGGGATGATTTGGCCGCTGGCGGAGACTTGGTTGCCTCCGAGCATGAGACGGAAGAGACCATGGAGAGTCACAAGATTGGCACGAAGGGCGTCGTTGGCGTCTTCGTTGTCGACAACTTTTGGAAGATCGAAAGGATTGATGCGAACGTCGGAATTTAAGCTTAGGCGAATATAACTGCCGCCGACGGCTTCGCAGAGTTTTTGATATTCGTTTTCGGGGTCGATAATGATGATTTCTGAGCCGATCATCATTGAGCGCAGAGCTTCTAGCTTAACCGTAAATGATTTACCAGCACCGGACTTCGCGAAAACGACAAGGTTGGCATTTTCCAGACTGAAACGATCGAAAATCACAAGACCGTAATTATGCATATTAATACCGTAGAGAATACCGTTTTCTTGGGTCAAGTCGGCCGAAGTGAAGGGGAAACTAGTGCTGATGGCGCCGGTGTTCATATTGCGGCGGATTTGGAGCTGGTCGGTACATTGGGGCATCGTGCTGTTCATTCCCTGTTCTTGCTGGGAGCTGGCGACCTTCGTGAAAATCATTTGCTGGCCGAGGAGAGTTTCGATTTTGTGTTGGACGAAGCTGAGTTCGTCGAGTGAGTTTGCCCAAATTGTGATATAAAGTCCGAAACGGAAGAATTTTTCGGCTCCGACTTGGAGTTGGTCGCGTAGTTCTTCGGCGTCTCGAATGGCGGCTTCGATTTCAGGATCGCGAACTTTGCCTTTTTCGGCATTAACATTATAACTAGCTTCGAGCTGAGTAACTTTTTTGCGTAAATTTTTCATAACGACCGTGGTTTCGACGGGATAAACATACATGGAAACGTCGATAACTTCGTCGATGTTGATGAGGCCGGAAATCCAACCCGTAATTAAGGTCCGTGGATAACCATAGACGTAAATTGTGCGGCCGTATTTTGTCCCGAGGCGGAAATAACTGGAATGGATTTCGATTGAGCTTGGAGAAATGAGATCGCGGAGGGTGGTGATTCCCTGCTCAAAGGCTTGCTGGATTTCAGCTTCTTCGGCAGCGCGAGATTGGGTGGCAATTTCGGCGGCGGTAAGGTTTGCGGTTTGTGAACGATTTTTTCTGGCCATAATTATTGCTCCTGTGTTGCTTTTTTGACATACATTGTAGCGACTTTTGTGAAGTCAACTAGTGGTTCACGAACGGCGGTGTCGGGGTTGTTGAAGTTGTAGAAGAGTTCGCTGAGCTCTTTGGTGTTCAGGCGGACGGATTGGATGCCGATCTGGTAAAGTCCGGAAATGACGGATTCGACGCGATTATTAAGCTCGTCGATGGCTTTGTTGTAAACTTCGCGGTTGATACGAGTAACGACTGGAGTTTTTGTGCGGCTGAAAGTTTTGAAAAAGTTTTTGGTTTGTTCCATGGCGCGTTCAATATCTTCGGAGCCGTAATATGGAATGACGATAAAGAAAGATTTGTCCATAATGTTGGCTTCTTGGGAAAGTTCCTCGATAAAGCCAATATAATCATCCATGAGAACACCGAGAAGCATGTTGTCGTTGTCGCGGCGGAGTTTTATGAGTTTGTCGATATATGGGCTAATGTCGATTTTTTGGGAGCGGACTAAGATTTGGATGGTGAAGTTAAGCGAATTGAGGAAGTTTTGGTAGCTATATTCGACACCTTCGCGCTCTTGTTCGGACATGAGGTCGAAGTTGATCGATTGGCAGGCGACGACGGCGCGGAAAGTACCATCTTTCATAATGACGATGCCGTCGCGGAGCTCGGAGAACTGGAGAGTTGATTGGGTCGAGATAGGATTTTCGACAATTTTGGGCGTAGCGGCCTGTTCGGAGGGCGTAGCGACGGCAGCAGGCTGGCCGTATTGGTTAAGGTTTGCCTGGGCAAGCTGCACATTGCCGGCCGCTGGCTGTTGGCCAGCGGCGGCGGGAGCAGCTTGCCCAGGCGTCACGATCGCGTTGTGGACCGGAGTAGCGCTGCCGGGAGCGGCGGGCGCGAAGCCGGGTGTCGTACCCGGGGCTGGGGCCACAAATCCAGCTTGGGAAGCCATTTCCGGAGAAGGGGGCATTGGGAATCCAGCCCCGGCAGGGTTCGAACCCGGCGCAGCTAGGCCCGCCGCTCCCGGCATGGGAGGTTGCTGGGGGGCTTGGGGCTGATTTGGCATTGGGTTAGCTTGTGGATTCATTTTCCTCCTTAATGTAATGGTACATAAACTTCACCTTCGTTTTCGCTCTGGACGCGCTGGGCTTCTTCTTGGATAGTTTCGACGGAATAATTCGGATTGTTCGCGAGTTGGATGAGCTCGGGCTGGACGACAGCTTCACTAGGAATTTCGGAAGCAGGCGGCGCGGAAAGCGGCTGGATGACGCGTTGATTATTATAGTTTGTCCCAGCATAACCTTCGGTTTCGTCGAGATTATAGTTCGATTGTTCGATGGCGTCGCGCATTTGGTTCACGGCTTCGTTATGACGATCTTGTTGTTCTTGATCCATGAGGTTCGAGAGACGATTCGCTCCGGAACTGTCGAACATGTCGGTAATATTATAAGCTTCGGCATAAAATTCATCGCGCATGGAAGAGCTAGTGTTTTTAATCGCGCGACCTTCGGAGTCGACAATTGCGGCGAGAAAGGACAGACGATGCCCCGCCTCTTCTTCGGTAATATTACGCACGCGCGAGGCTTCAACTTTTTTCGGAGTTGTAATAAGAATAGTCGATTCGCTTTGGCCGGGAACCCAGTAGCGCTTATTCGGCTTTGTGTAGAAAGAAACGAGGGCAGCAAGATAAGTTTCCATGGGCTGGTCCTTTTTGATCGGGAGAGCGAGAATAATGAAGAAAATAGCGAACGGAATCGGAATGATAGCGAGAAGCGGGAAAATTTGGAACAAGGCAACAGTTAAAGAAATTAGGCCGAGAACGATCATGAGATAAACGAATTGGCGAAAACTAAACGGTCCGAGAAGTTTATCATCCGCTTCGACGTCTTGTGGTACCTTGTAACTAGCCATAATTATATTTTAGCATATTGCTGAGTGAAAATTACTTTTCTGCCCACCAAAATCTACACCTCCTAGTATATATAGTACTATGAGCTGTCGGACGAGTCAAGAGCTTACTAGTTTTGTTCCTCGTTGAGGATGGTGATCATGAGGTTGCGGATGGCGGATTTTATGTCTTCGGCTTGTTGTCTTTGGTGGGCTTCTTCATGAGCAACATTATTAATTCCCTCTTCAGTCGAGCTGATGGGGCGCGCCATGATATCAGTGATGATGCGCTCGAGTTCTCCGGTATGGTTGCGAAGAGTGATATTTTCGCTGAAGATGCCACGAACTTGGTCGGCGATAGAATTAGGATTTGTCGAGTAGTCATTGTCGAGAAGCTCTTCGATGATGGCGTTGATTTCGCTGAGATTTTGGCGGCTGAGATCGTGTTGGAGATTATTGATAGTTTCGCTAGTCGCTTCCTGTGCAGATTTTTCTTCTTCTTCAATAAGCTTTGTGATTTCTTTGATGAATTTGCGCATGACATCGCTAGATTCGACGCTACCATCTTTGCCGACGAATTTTTTATTTGGATCGAGTCGCTCGTCGATGGATTTATTAGGATTGGCGTTGTCAGCAATAAGCTGACCAACGACTTCGGAAAGCTCGAGAAGGGCTTTTTTACCGCCGGCTTTGCGGTTGTCTTTCACGGACTGAGTCGGCTCTTCTTTAGCAAAGCTGAAGATTTGTTCGATGAATCTTGGCAAATGCTTATGTTTTATAGCATTGCGCAAATCTTCGGCAGTGGCTTCGGCATGCGGCACTTCAACCCATTCTGCTTTAGCTTCGTCGTAACGGAGACCATCAAGCAGTTTACCGTTAATATCGGGAAGTGTGGCTAGATCTTCGTCGGGGAAAGTCCTGGCGAATTCCTCAGGATCGCTAAAGGCGCGAAGATAACGAGTATAGCGTTTGTAAGCCGGAGCGTCGTTAATGAGGAAGTCTTTTGGTTTCGTCGCGAGACCACCACAGATAACGGCGGCGACGTTGTATTTTCCGGGGGTGTCGATATAGCCTTGGTTAAGCCACTGAGTCATCATATTACCAACTTCGGCGGCGTGCTCTTTGTACTTAGCCGTCAACATAGCGGCGGAGATTGTGCTATGATAGCGACGAAGTAGACCATTTTCTTTGCCATAAGAAATGTTATAGCGTTCGTTAATTGGATCGCAGATAGCAATGTCGCGAGCGAGCATTTCTTTCATAAAGCCAGCATCGTCTTCGGTGAAGCTTTGGACGACGTCGCCCTTATCGTCGTAAATATCCATGTAGCGGACGCGACGGTAGGCGTCTTTTTCGGAAGGATTGAGATTAGTGTAATCTTCTTTTGAGATTTCTTTGCCGTTGGCTTTGTGCTTATAAAAATATTTATTCCATTCTTTGTGTTCGCCGATGTAATTATAATATTGATCTTGGATGCGATTGCCGTTTTCATCGCGTTCGAGACCGTCGTCGCCCATATAGGCGGCATCAAGCGCAAAGGCGCGAAATTCGGGCTTGCGGAAGTCGAATTTGTTTGCGACGACGATGGCGTTGCTACGGTTGCGAGTTTCGATCTCGACGCTGCGGCGGAGGACCTGGCCCATGATAGTATTTTCACCGTCTTTACCTAGGCCGCCATTAGCGTTGCTCAGGAGACGATTAAATTCGTATGGAGCGCGATAGCGATCTTTCGAAGCTTGGATATAGCGGTTCAAGAGGTAATTCTGGTCGGCTTGGGCGATATTTTCGGCGCGGAAAGATTCCATCATCGAATCGACGAAGGCTTCAGCATGATCGGCAGCGAGATTCTGGGATTTTTTGCCCTGGAAGATATCGCCATATTCGGAAAGAGTATTTTTCAGCATCTGTTCGGAAGTGTTTTCGAGAGTCTTGTTCAGGCTGGCTTCCTTCGCGCGTTTCGTGTTGCCATTAGCGCGACGCTTGTAGATATCGTTGCCATATTGGTCGCGGCCAACGTAGCCGGCGAGTCGACGATTGACATTCGTGTTTATACGGGAGTTCACGGTGTTTAGAGAATTCTCAGTGTCGACGAGCCGGCGGCGCTCACGCTCGGCGAGATAGTTGCGTAGACGCGCTCCGCTCCAGTAGCGGTTGTTGCGCAGATAGTGCGCGCGAGCCTTTGCAACGTGACTGTCGCCCCAGTTGGATAGGCTTTTGCGGGCGGGATTCGTCAGACGATCGAGACCGGCGTTCACACGGCCGAGAATGGTTCCGGACATTTTCATGAGCGAAACGCTGAGGAATAAGGGCAGAACTTGGATTACGAGTCCGAGAATGACCTCAAACATGTCGCCATCGGCGGCGGCGAGGATTGCCCAACCGGCAAGTTTTGAAGCGGAAAAGAGGAAGGCAAACATGGGATAAAAGAAGAGCATCTGGAAGAAAAGAGTTTTCCACTTATCAAACCATTTTTCGGTATTAGGGAGGAGATAGGCGACGAAAGCGAGGGGTGCGATCATGATCAGAATGGTAATCAGGCCTTGGCGAAGGCTGATGGTGATGAAACCGATGACGATGGAGATGGCGGCGCCGAGCAGAGCGATGACGGCCATCCAAAGCACTGCTCCGGCGCCGCCAGCAGCGATCGTCCCAATCGCGCCAGCAACGATGCCACCGACGAGATAATTCGAGAAATCTCGCCAACTGACTTCGCTCAAGGTCACGTTTTTGGCGGATGAATCAATAATGCCTTCGAAAAAGTCTCCGAGGCTGCTGCCGATGATATTGCTAAGGTCGACAGCGAGCGAACAGATGAGATAGCTGAGGTTTACGATGATGACGGCGATGATGAGGCGCGGAAGGACACGCTTCACGCCGTAATTATTAATGCCGAGGCCGGTGACTTGGGAATAGATGACGATGAGGAGGAAAATGATGAAGACGATGTTCGTCAAATCGCGCATATATGACCAAACGCGATAGATAGTCGAGTCGCTATTCGTCGTCAAGGGCTCGACGTCGAGGAAGCCTTCGATGATGCCGTAGAGGTTGTCGACGCCGTTGCTGAGGAAGTTGAAGATCGGGCAGATGATCCAGGAAATTGAGCCAGATTCGCTTTGGCAGATAGGTTCTTCGTCTGCTTCTTTATCCTCGTCTTCTCCATCCGTATCGGTGTTTTCGTCTTCGTCGCGTGATGGGCGATCGGAGGTTTCGGGCGCGTCGGTGTCTTCGGCGGGAGAATCGGTCGCGGCAGGAGCATCTTCTTCCCCGTCACCGTCGTCTGGATCGGCGTAGGCAGAATTAACGAAATGTTGATCGGAAACTAGCAAGAAGCCACTCGAGAGTAGCCCAAGTGTCATGAGCAGCGAAAACAGAACTCGTTTTGATAGATTTTTCATAATATAATCATCCCAACAGACCCAACTCTATGGGTTATACCTTAATTATAGCACACATAACTTTTTTAGTCAATAGTAAAAACCATCGAAAATTGTAAATTCAACGCTTATGGTTAAAATGAGGGGGTAAAAGTTGGATTTTGGAGGATTTGGTGGTAATATAGGGGTATGAAAAGAAGGTTTTTGCGGTTTTTCGCTTTGGTAATGATAGGGGTAGGGGTTTTGAGTATGCAACCCCAGCCGGCGATGGCTGCGAGCGGGGGCAAGAACTGTGATGCGCCAGTGTTTTTAGGATTTCGGGCGTGGTATTCGGGGCTGTGCAATGGTAAAAATGAGATTGTGACGCCAAAGATAGAGACGGATAAGAATGGCAACGTGAAAAAAGATGAGCTGAAACCGTTTGTCTGGATGATTGTGCTGAATGTTACTTTTGATTTGACGTTGGCGGTGGGATATCTCGCGGTGGGATTCGTGATTTATGGGGGATATATGTATATTATGTCGCAGGGAGATCCGGGGAAGGCGGCGAAAGGCAAGAAAACTTTGAGTACGGCGGTAATCGGGACGGTGATAGCGATGTCGGCGACGGTGCTCGTCAATACAGGGCGGGTGATTTTGGGGATTAATGCGAGCGATAACTGGAATCAGGGTAAATTTAAGACTAGTGATGTGAAAAATATATTTACTTGGGCGTATTCGGTCGCGGGGATTGTCGCGGTGGCGTTTATTATCAAGGCAGGGGTGGAATATATGATGTCGCAGGGCGATCCGGGAAAGGTCCAGAAGGCGACGCGATCGATAATCTTTTCGGTCTTGGGGCTTGTCATTGTCCTGTTCGCGGCGGCGATTACGGCGTTTATAACAGGGGCGGTAGGAGATAATTTATGATGAAACGAAGAGGGATGAGGATATTCATCGGATTGTTCGCGGCGGTCGTCGGGATGGCGGGGCTGGGGGTCGCTACGCTAAGCGAAGGAGTGAGGGCGAAAGTGAAAGAAGAAAATATCTGTAATGATAAAGAAATTAAGAATAATCCGGAGTTTAAGGAGCTGCTCAAGGCGGCGGGATGCCTGGATAAAGAAGATAAGGATAAGACGTTTATGTCGACGGCGGCTGGGCTGATTCAAGTGGTTTTGTCGCTGGTGGGGATTGGCGCGGTAGGCGTAATCGTTTATGGGGGAGTCTCGTACGCGACGAGTATTGGGGATTCGGGAAAGGCGACGAAGGCGCGGAATATTATTATTTATGGCGTCGCGGGGCTGTTAGTTTCCCTGTTGGCGTGGGCGATCGTGCATTTCGTAAGCTTAAGTATTTCGAGCTAAAAAGTATAGACTTTTCCTTTCTGATAGTGTATTATAGGGGTAGGTATATAGATAATTGAAAGGGAAAACTATAATGAAAAAAGTAGTATTGAATGCTGTAGCTGCAGTTTTGATGGTGCTGGGGCTTGGTAGTATTGCGACAATTTCTCCGGCTTATGCGACGGTGATTTGTAGTGACGGAAGTACCGCTGGCAGTATTTCAGATTGTAAAGAGTGGTCGAGCGCCGGAGGGGTTGCGGATAATAAGAATCTCATGCCGACTTTGACGACGATTATTAACGTTGTCGTCGGTCTTGTCGGGTTTATTTCGGTCGCGATGATCGTTATGGGTGGTATTAGTTTTGCGACTTCGCAGGGCGATACCGCGAAGACTACAAAGGCACGAAATACGATTCTGTATGGTGTCGTTGGTTTGGTCGTTGCGCTGCTTGCGTTCGCGATTGTGAACTTCGTCTTGTCCAATGTCTTTAAGTCTGGTGATGGCGGTAAAGGTAGTACTGGCGTTTCGACAATTGGCGGTTAGTTAGGAGTTGGGAAATGATGATTAAACGTTTCGTAGTTGGGCTCATGATGGTCGCGGCGAGCGTCGTTGGGGTGGCGAGCTTGAGCCCAGTCGATACATTCGCGGTTACATGCCAGGCGGGGACTATACGCGGGAGTGGCGTTTCTGCGCCTACTTGGGCGGATTGTAATATTCCAGCGGATGAGAAGACTGACCTTATGAGTACTTTGACGACGATTATTAATGTTATTGTCGGTCTCGTCGGGGTCATTGCGGTTGCGGTAATTGTGCTCGGGGGTATTACCTTCGCAACTTCGCAGGGTGATGCTGGAAAGGCGGCGAAGGCGCGCAATACGATCTTGTATGGAGTCGTAGGTTTAGTGATTGCGTTGCTTGCGTTCGCGATTGTGAACTTTGTTTTGCAGAGTGTATTTTAGGCATAGTCTGGGAACAAGTCGTTCTAAGTGTGCTTTAGGAACTGCGGTTCGGTTGACCCGCAATTAAGTCTCTGGTTTACGAAAAACTACTAGGGTAACTAGTAGTTTTTTATAGTCAATCGAACCGCAGTCACTAAAGCACCATAAACCTTGTTCCCGAATTATGCCGGGTTAGGGCTCGTTCTCATGGCGAACCGCGGCGTTGATGGCTGCACTGCTCAGTCACCGTACGTTAAGTACGGCTCCTTCCGCGGTTCGCCATCGCCTTGCGTTTCATCCATGATGACTTCGCCCTATGACGCGCAATTAGCGGATGCGGTGCGCGCTCTCCGTACGCTAAGTACGGTTCGATTGCGCTCCGCACCACTTCCTTGCACTGCTTTGAAGCTAACGAGCCCCGGAGCGATCGGAGCATCTCATCTGCGCTAACTTCGCCCTAGGGTGGTTGAAGCATCCCATTTGGAAAAGTTAAGGATTAGGAATTTTTGCTTATTCTGGACGAGCTTTGTCAGGACATCCGCAGCGCACGAGCGAGGTCGAGGCGCCTGCCACCCGCGACGGCGGGCTGGCAGGACGCCGTTCCTGACAAAGCTCCTTCAGAATAAGCAATCAAGACATGCAATCCTTACTTATCCTACTACATATATTCTAATTAGCCAGGCAGCGGAGAGGAAAGCCGTCTCGACGTGTACCATGATTCGATGGGGCAGTGTTGCTATCATAGATCCCGAGATAATATGCGCGAATGTCATCCGTATCTGGCCAGGATGACCAAATATAACCACGCTCACCAGGAGCCCATAGTCTATTGTTGGCAGTGCTGATAGCGCCGCTGCGCATAAAATGCTACATATACTCTAATAAAAAGCCCCGGCTTTTGCCCGGGGTGAGTTCCCCGG
>CAZODR010000002.1:0-77853 GCA_964578645.1 uncultured Candidatus Saccharibacteria bacterium
TGAGGGCTCTGCCCCGAGGTAGTTTATTTAGCCAGGCAGCGGAGAGGAAAGCCGTTCCAACGATCGTTGTCGTACGACGGGCCGACGATACTACCATTGAAGTCGAGACGGTGGGCATTGATACCACCCGCGTGTGGCCAAGATGACCAACTATACCCGCTATTGCCCGGATGCCAGATCCAGCTATGATCGATCCCGATGGCGCCGCTGCGCACAAAGTGGAATAGCTTTTTTGGTTTTGCATTTTTTTAAGATCGGCTACATATACTCTAATTAGCCAGGCAGCGGAGAGGAAAAGCATACCAACGTTCGTTACTACTTGACAAGTAGGCGACAGCACTATTGAAATCGAGATAGTAAGCATGTTTTGAATTGGCGTGCGGTGAAGACGACCAGCCATAACCACTATCCCCAGGACCCCATAGTTTACCGGCATAACTGTAAATCCAGCCGCTGCGCGCCAGAGCAACTGCTTGAATAAATATTAGTCCAGTGCGCAGCGGCGGCATCTGGCAAGATAAGGGTACTATTGGGCGCCCTCATGCTGGAGGATCTGGCACACTTGGCTATGGCTGGACGTCTAAAGGGTATGCTGAAGATGCGAGTGCCTACGCCCTAAATTTTAATAATGTTCATGCCAATTCGTCGGATGACGGTAACCGTTTTACTGGCTTTCCTCTCCGCTGCCTGGCTAATTAGAGTATATGCAGTATGATCGACTAAGTGCAGTACGATTTTGTAGTCAGATTATTTGTAATGTTGTAAAAAATACAACACTTATTTCGATTATGCTTCGGAAGTTATGCTATAATGAAAATGTCTAAAGTTATATCGTAACCAGTTTTTGGTAGTATTTTAAACCAAACCATTAGCCTACTCCGTATTGTCATTTATACGTCGTCATTCTTAAGCGGCACCGCATAAGTAATTGACGACAGTTGACGAAAACTGGAGTAGGTTACGAAAATGGCTTTAGACACCTTGCGGTGTCGCTTTTGTTTATGGCGATACGTTCCTTTACGGCTAGCATGATTGACCTTGTGCTTAGTAATTATTATCGTGGCATTCGCGACACCCAGGGTGTTAAACATTAAAACCATTCAGCGCAGATTGCCGAGGTTTGGGTTGGTTTTTGTGCGCTAAAAAAGGAGGGTCATACCATGAAAATTACTAACGTTAATCATTCTTGGCTCGCGGCGGCAGGTAGTGGCGGCGCTCTGCTCCTGTTAGCGGCTTATGCTTTACTTTGTCCATTCGCCGATACAGGAGCGAGCGCCGCTGAGTGTACGGAAGCAAATCTGCAAGCTTGCCCGACAAAATCGCTCTCGACGCAGGCCGCCGTCGAGGTCGCTACGACGATCGCGGTTGCGCTCGACCCCGCCGTACGGATCGAAGTCACCCCGACGGCGGCCGGAGCTTTTTCCAGCCAAGCGGCAAAATTGGCCGTTTCGACGAACAGCGCCGCGGGTTATAGCATTAGCATGACCACGGGAAATGGCACGGATACGCTGATTGGCCCTTCCGCAATTAATCCGACGCCTGCGAATACCGCTAAAGCTAATTTCCGGAATAATACTTGGGGCTATAGTTTTGGCGCGAGTAATGCTAATGTTTCTGATACGACGCTGTTTAACCCTGTCCCGAAAACTGCAACCAGTATCAAATCGACCTCGGCGCCTTCGAGCGATAATTATAGCTTGACTTTTGGGACGAAAGTTGACTCGAGCTTGCCGAGCGGGGAATATAGTAATGAAGTTATTGTGTCGGCGATCGCGAATCCGCGTAAGCTTAACCTTAATGACATTAGTACGATGCAAGCGATGACGCCAAGCATATGCGCGAACAGTGCGGTTGGTGCGACGAAACAGCTTAAGGATACGCGCGATAATAAACTATATTATGTAACAAAAATCAAGAATCGGACGAACGACGAGGCCCGTTGCTGGATGACCCAAAATCTCGCTTATGATTTCGTCAAAGGTAAAGTACTTACGCCAAATGATTCCGATGTCACCGCGAACTGGACTGTGCCGGACAATGCGCTGGCGATCGGCACGGCGGGCGGCACCGAAGCGACCAGCTTGAGCATGTGGAAAGGGAATAATGTCACAAACGATCATGGCTCTTATGGCAATTATTATAGCTTCGGTGCCGCCACTGCCGGATCAGGTAATGCGATAACTACTAGCGGAAAAGCTGCGCCAGCTTCAATTTGTCCAGCGGGGTGGAGATTGCCAACGAACACGGAGTCGGGAGATTTATTGGGAAATTATTTATTGTCTGCAGAGGCAAAAGAAAGCCCGTACTATTATGTATTCAGTGGATATGTATCGGCTGAGCAAGGAGTGTATTATCTTGGCGGATCGAATGGTTATTATTGGTTGGGTAGCGTTTACGATAATGATCGGGGTTATTTCTTGCATATGACTAACGACGCATTGAATCCTACCTTGACTGAGAAGCGTTATGTTGGTTTGACGGTGCGATGTATTGGGAAATAACAGAGGTTTTGTTGGCTAGACTATGCGGTGTTTGGCGAAATAATGGAAGTGGCGCCCCTAAGGGGCGCCAACGAGATGATAGGTTGGGTTTATGCGACTTGGTGGGAGAAAAAATTCAACTTTGGATAATTTGTGATATTTTTCCAGATACGGAAGTCTGGTATAATTATTACAGGTTATTAAGTTGATGGAGGTGAAATGGTAAAGGTTTTGTGGACGGATGGCAGCGCGAGTCCGAATCCGGGGCCGGGGGGATTTGCGGTCATTGAACATGGTCGGCCGGTCGTCCTGGGGGCGGAGAAACAATCGACGAATATTCGGATGGAGGGGAAGGCGATGGTCGCGGCGATTAAATATGCGCATGGTAATCCGTGTGAGATTCATAGCGACTCGGAATTTTGGATCAATGTTTTGACGAAGTGGGCGCCGGGGTGGGCGCGGAATGGTTGGCGGAAGAAGTCGGGGGAAATTGCGAATTTGGATATTGTGCAAGAGCTTTTTCAGTTGTATCAGGAAAATCCGGTCGAGTTGGTTTGGGTGCGCGGGCATGTCGGGACTG
This sequence comes from uncultured Candidatus Saccharibacteria bacterium, assembly GCA_964578645.1. Classification (GTDB taxonomy): domain Bacteria; phylum Patescibacteriota; class Saccharimonadia; order Saccharimonadales; family Saccharimonadaceae; genus Nanosyncoccus. The sequence continues at coordinate 3,061 of CAZODR010000002.1, forward strand.
AGGAAAATGAGCTCGCGGATATGTGGGCGAATCGGGCGCGTAAGGGCGAAAGAGTTTAGACAACAAAACCAGCCGCGAGGGCTGGTTTTGCTTATATAATTATTGTTTGCGTTTACCTGCGACGACCAAAGCGCCAGCGGTAGCAAAGGCTGTCGAAGTTTGGGCAACCGTGAGGACGAGGGGATTTTCGTCGGAAGATTGAGCGACTTTCGAAGCTGGGGAAGGTTTTAGGGATTTTAGGGCTTCGAGCGCCAGAGTGACGAACGAAAATGGTTTTTCAGAACGGCTGCGGCCAGCAAAGTCGGGGGAAGTCGGAAGGGCTACGGTAGCTTCCGAAACTTTGGAGTCCGAATCGGCTAGCGACGAGCTGGCCGCGCTAGCAGTTTCGGCGTCGGCGAGAGAAGCGCTGGCGCTCGAAGCCCGCAGGGGCGCGGCGGCTGGGGCAGAAGTTGTCGCAGGGGAATTTTCGGTCGAATTTGATGAGTTGGCCGCATTCACGGCGGCAGAACTTTTGTCGGAAGTTTTCGTTGAGGAAGTTGCTGAGCTGGATTCGGCCGGAGCGGCTGAGTTCGAAGCCGCCGCGCCCCCACCTTGATTCAAAATGAAACCACAAGCAATAACGGCGTCGTCCGCAGCGCGAACAATATCGATCAGATCGGTTGCATTTTGGCGCGAATAATCATTAATCATTGATTCGAGCACAGAAATTAGTTCGTTCAAGTATTGATATTCGCGGAAATATGGCGTCGCTTTGGCGCGAGCATAAGGCTCCATATTACCATAAGTCGTATATCCGGGCAGAGCCTTGATGCGATAAATTGACTGTTCGAGCGTCGCAATACTCGGGGTCGAAGCGACTGCGCTAGCAGCAAAAGTGTTTGTCATAGGATTAGCAATGCCGACGGCGAAACTCGCGGCGACAAGGCTAGCGGCGATAAAGCTAGCGGCGATAAAGCCAGAAGCGATGGCATGTTTCATTAAACAACTCCTCAATTATTTTGCACCTATTTTAGCAAAGCTGGATGGAAGTTGCAAGCAAGAGCAAAATGAAAATCGCAATATAATAATATGCGGGCATAAGCGTGATATAATAAGAACATGAGAAAAGTGATCGTGAAGAGTCAGCTGCAGGACGCGACGACGTTGATTAAGCGGCTGTATGAAATTGGTTATGAATTCGAAGCGCCGATTTGGCAGCATGAGCGGATTTATTTGCCACACGATTTTCGGCCAAAAATGAATTTTCCGCGGTTGGTGATGCGGACGGAAGTTCTCGAAACGGATAAGCCGGCGCAATACGCGCTTTACCTGAAGCGGCATATTGAGGATAGCGGCGTTGATTATGTGAATTTCACGGGCGTGACGGATTATACCGAGGCGACGGGAATTGTCCATCAACTGGGGTTTCGGAAGGTCGCAGAGGTCAGTCGCCAGCGGCGGGCGATTCAGCTGGATGCAAAGACGACGATTTTTATCGATACCGTCGAGGGGATTGAAAATCCGTTCGTGAAAATTGAGGCGGTTGTCGAAGAGGGAATGTCGGTCGAAGTTCTGAGAAAGGAATTGTATAAATCGTTGAAGTTGTTTGGCCAAGAAACGTTTTTGCTACAAACTTATGCGGAAATTATGGCTGGTGGGCAAATTCAGCCGTACTATTTGCCGGTTGAACAGGGTTAGAGATGGTAGCTGAGAATATTCGGCGGGAGGTTGCGCGGGTGCTGGATCGAGACCGGTCTGGTCACGGCGTAGATCATGTTGCACGAGTCGTTGACTTGGCTTTGAAGTTTGCTAAACAGGAACAGGCAAATGCGGTGTGTCATGTGTTTGATAAATTATTGAGAATAAAAGGCATGATGCTGACAGCGGCGGGAAGGGTGGAAAGTGAGAGTCGGCACGAGATCTTGGTAGATTTTTTGGAGCATTTGTTCGTCGAGGATGATGCTCCGGAGTGGAGTCGATACCTGAAAGAGTATTTACGAAAGTTGCCGGAGTAGCTTGTCGAACGGTTCGCTGGGGTTCGTTAGCCGCGCGGTGGCTCGCCTTCGGGCTCGGAAAGTAGCTTTTTCGACTTGATTTCGTAGCGTCGGCCGTTGACAGGCGAGATGAAATAATCTTCGCTGAGGAGATTGACGAACATAGTGAGATCTTTGTCGTCCATGATAATAATCGAGCCATCATCGTCGGTCATAAGCTCAAGCTGCATTTCGTCGGCGTAGTCGATGAGCTTGTCCTGGGGCATTTCCTCGGCGATGTCGAGAGCTTGGAGTTTTTTCACGAGCGGCTTCTTGTCTTGCAAGAGGGAATTCAAAGTCAGACCTTCGGCGAAGCTGAGTTTGTATTTTTCCTCGATTTCTTTCGCCTTGGCGTCAGCGATGACCTGCGACTTATAATCATATTGGAAGAGATTTTCAAACTTCTTCTGGTTGAAAATAATGACAGTGTCGTCGATAATCGCGACTTGGTTGTCGTCGGGCATACGCAGAGCGACTTCGGCGGAAAATGGTTCGAAACCTTGGCCATTGAGCTCCCAGGACGAGCCGCCCTTGAGCGCGGAGCTGGCGGAAATTCCTTTCGCGATATAGAAAGTCTTGGTCTCGCCATCGTCGCCAGGATAAGTGAACTTCGCAATAATGCCTTTGATCTTTTTGAACTCGTCGAGATGGTCGCTCATGGAATCAATATCACGATATTCGTGTTCGATGAGATGGATGAGAGTCTCGGCGCGGCCGACGTTGCTGAGCTTTGTGCGATAGATGACTTTGTCCTCGCCGTCGGATTTTTCGTATTCGCGGCATTCTAGGCCCTTGTCGGCTTCTTTAATAATATAGCCGGTGGCTTCCTGGAGGAAAAGCGCCTTCACGCTAGCGGTGAGCTGGTCCGAATAGCGGACGCGATAGGGAGTGTAGTTTTTGTTAAAGAGAAAAAGTTCGATAGAGATATTGTTTTTCACTTCATCGATCGCGTTGGCCCAATGAAAAACATCGAAACTGTCGCGAGCGCTGGCGGTTACTGTCGGCGCAGGAGAATCTGATTCTGGAGCAGAATCGGAATTTATATCCGATGTTTCCGAAGTTGAGCTTTCGGGAGCTGGCGTTCCGGCGTTTTCGGGCGACAAAGTAGTTTTATCTTCAGTTGAATCCATAGTTTACCTCGCTTAGTTTTTTATATTGTAGCATGAATTATGATTTCGGGGAAGTAAGATTGGATGAAAAACTGAACAGAGAAAAGCATTGACTTTTTCGGGAATGTGTGCTAAGATAAGGGTAGGGGATGGTTTTTGACGGACCAAAAACAGTTGAAAATTATAATCAGGCCGTCAAAAACCATCCAGAAAATTAGAAATATGAGTTAGAAAGTGAGCCATAAAACGGAAGGGGGAATAAATATGGCAAAAACAGACGTAAAGAAGCAGAAGCGAAAAGTTCTGCGGAAGATGCTGCGAAAAACGATGGTCTTGGGACTGTCGCCGATTATGATAATCGGATGCATAATACTGATATTCTGTGGCGTTTGCGAAGCGCGTGAGGATTATCTGCAAGGCGAGAATGCGGCGCAAAGCGAGGCTGGACCGACGCCGGAGGAGGAATATGATGAGTTTGTCTTTCAGGCGGCGAATGGGCCGGTGCAGAGCGCGGTGGCGTGGATAAGCTTTTATACTTTCGGGCTATGCGATACGGGTTGGCCAGTGAAAGTTGCTTATCATTTTACCACGGCGGTGATTTGGGTCTTGGTAGCGGCGGTTTTGTTGATTATTTGGATTAGCAAAATTTTCTCGGCGTCGGAGTATATTGCTCAGGGACGCGATCGCTTCAAGCTGAGCCATTGGCAGCTGATAGACATCCAGAAGCGCAGCAAAATGCACATGGCGGATTTTGTCTTTATTGTGTTGTTGACGCTACTGTTGCTGTTTCAGTTTGGGTTCATGGCGATATTTAAGCATGTCATGACGCCGGTGGCGATATTGATGGCGGCATTCATGCTGTTTGAGGTTATCCGTCAGCTGAGGATGTATTTTGAGAGCAAGGCGGATGACAAAGCGACGCGCGTCGAGACGAAGCTGAAACCGGCGAGCGAGCTGAGCGAGGAACTGCGGCGGCAGATCAATGAGCTTTAGGCATGAGTTTTGGAGGATTTCTAACTTGAAGGTTTGGAACGCTGGTCTTTTGGCCGGCGTTTTTCCACAGTGTGGAAAAGTTATAGGGGTGCGAAAAGAAAATCATGGAAATAGTGAAAAAATCTAAAAAATAGTACTTGTGTTTTTCGCGAAAGTCAGGTAAACTTAAATCAGTGGACGAACACCCACACAAACAAGTGAAAAACTACAAAAACAAACAAAAGTAGAAAACACGAAAATGCGGGACCACAAATAAAAATATCAAAACAGATCGTAATTTAACAAACGTTTAAGACCGACCAACTAGGAGTTTTTGCGCGCGTTTGGGATACGCGAAACCGAATCCAACACGCACATCAAACAAACACCTCCCAATTAACTCTATTAGTTGTATTTCGATACAACGAACCCACTTTTACACTATAAGTCTCTCAACGGCCGTGAATATGGTTGATTTCGGTCGGCCAAGTCGCGGTAGATCTAAAGTGTAGTGAAATTAAACAAAAAATATTGCTAAACACAAAAACGCGGAAATTTCTAGTTGAACGGTCTTAAACAATAGCGTCATAGTTATAGATGCACAGAGGAAGTGAATATGCTATAATTATGACATGGAGAAACTTCATCAACCAGTGTTGTTATCGGAAGTGCTCAAGGTTTTGCAACCGAAGCCCGGGGAAACGTATTTGGATCTCACGGCGGGGTATGCAGGGCATGCGAGCAGGATTTTGGATGTGACACAGAATTATAAGGGCGCGGTTTTAGTCGACCGTGATGAAAATGCGATAAAAGTTTTGCGGGAACAATTTGCGAGTGAACCCGTGGAAATTAAGCATGAAAACTTTTATAATGCGGTGCTGCAGGAAATTGAGTGTGGAAAAGCTTTCGATATGATATTGATGGATTTTGGAGTTTCTTCTCCGCAACTAGACAGGGCAGAGCGCGGTTTTTCGTTTATGAAAGATGGGCCGCTGGACATGCGAATGGATCAGGGGCAGAAGCTGGATGCTAGTATGATTGTGAACAAATGGAGAGAGAGTGAGATCGTAGACATACTAGAGCGTTATGGTGAGGAAAAACCGGGGCTAGCGAAGTTGATGGCGCGAGAAATCGTGCATGGGCGACCGTGGAAGTCGACTTTGGAACTGGGCGAGATGCTGAGGAAATTTGGACGAGGAGGAAAGGTTCATCCAGCGACGCGCGTGTTTCAGGCGATTCGGATTGCCGTGAACGATGAGCTCGGCGAAATCGAGAAAGTTTTGCCGCTGATACCGCGGATTTTGAATCCGGGGGGAAGAGTGGCGACGATTACGTTTCATAGTCTAGAAGACCGGTTGGTCAAGGAGTGGATGCGCGTGGAAGCGGGGTTCGGCGAAGAGAGCCGGATCGAGATCCTGACTCGGAAACCAATAATTGCGGAGAATGAGGAGTTGTTTATCAACCCGAGAGCGCGGAGTGCGAAGCTCAGAGCGGCACGGCGAAAATCGTAGAGTGTGGAGACTTGAGGACTTTCGAGGGCGGCGATGAGCGAGCGCGCGGCGTGAGCGAGGAGAGGGCTTTTTGAGCCGTAAGTCGCGTCGGGAATGATAAAAATAAAAACAAAATAAATAAAAAGGAGGCAATATGCCACGTCAAATCAAAGTTACCGGTAACCGTTCACGCGCACAGCAGATTCGTGTGACTTTCCGCTAAAGCGAAGCGGGGAAGCGGAGGCGGGCCGGGGGACCCGCGCCGCGATGGCTTAAAGTCTGGATTCCGATACGAGAGTGGGAAAAGGACGGAGAGCGGCGAAAATTCCGGCAGCGGTTTTCGATTTCGGTATGCTGCGAGGATCGAAATAGGTTTTCTGCTGTCGCCATGGGCCGCAAGGCTCACCAATATTCGTGGTTCATAGAGTTAGGACCGTAGAGTGTGTTACCCAAATACATGACCTTCCCGGAAGCAGCGCGTGATCACTTATGGCTCTGTCGCGCGCTTTGCACCGGTCTATGATGGTGAGAAATATTATAATGAAAAATAAAAACAGCGAGGAATAAAATTTTATCATGCGAGGAGAAACTTATACGACCCGAAGAGGTGCGACAGTGAGCACGAATTGGTCGCGTAACCAGAATACCGTGCGGCACACGCCAAAAACTTTGGGTTCGATTTCGAACGCGGTGATTGTCGGACTTTTGGTATTGATTGTGGGGTTGATTTATGTCGCGCAGGGGACGCAGGCGACGAATTATGATTATGAATTGTCGCAACTTGAGGATGAGATTTCGGAGCTCGAAGCGAAAAAAGAGGATCTTGCGGTCGAGAAGGCGCGCTTGACGTCGATTGCGGCGGCTGAGAACAGTACGGTGGCGGCGAATATGGAGGATGCGAATTAGGCAAAGTCCGGGAGCAAAACGTTCCGAGCGTGCTTTAGGAACTGCGGTTCGGTTGACCCGCAATTAAGTCTCTTGCTTACGAAAACTACTAGGGCTACTAGTAGTTTTTTATAGTCAACCGAACCGCAATTCCTAAAGCACCATAACTTCGTTTTGCTCCCGAACTATGTTAGGAGTGGCTTTTTTGCTACATATACTCTAATTAGCCAGGCAGCGAAGAGGATAGCCATTCCAACGGCTTGCACTCGTACTAAGATCGACGTTATCTCCAAAGTTTATGCGTGTAGACTGTGCGCTATTGCTTGAAGATTGTGCTAGCCAATAAAACCCATATCGGGCAGCGTAACCTAATACCGCATTATAATAACTTATATCGCCGCTGCGCACAAAAAATCAGAACCCAATTTGGAAAAGTTAAGGCCAGTTACGTTTATGCCTAGATTACTTTTACGAAAGGATCCGAATTTTTAGCAAATGGAGATAAGTAAGGATTAGGTATTTTGCTTATTCTGAGGAGCTTTGTCAGGACATCCGCAGCGCACGAGCGAGGTCGAGGCGCCTGCCACCCGCGACGGCGGGCTGGCAGGACGCCGTTCCTGACAAAGCTCTAACAGAATAAGCAATTAAACTAAGTAATCCTTAACTTCTCCCTGCTACATATACTCTAATTAGCCAGGCAGCGGAGAGGAAAGGCATTCCAACGATCTTTATAGTTCGGTAGCCATACATTGTTATTATAAAAATCCAAATAGTGCGCTAGGTTGTCATAATGGGCTGAAGCCGCCCAAGCATAGCCCCCTATGGCGGGGTTCCACAGTTTGCCAATACTAAGATCGACATAGCCGCTGCGCACAATACAGATCGAGCCTCGTTGAGGCTTATACCTTCATTGTAGCACAGCTTATGGTTTTTGTCAAGATACTTTGGTACGTAATATACAATAAATAAACTGTTACCAAAATTACCTCGTTATACAATAAATTTGTTACTGTAATCAGGGTCGTTATACAATAAATAATGTTACCGTAATTTCCTGAGTTATCGCTGTGTGATAGCGGTAATATGGAAGAAATAAATGCTAATAGACAATTACATGATAAGCTCTCGTCCCGATTTGTAAGAGAAATTATCAAACAACATCAAGTTGAGTATAGCAAGGCAACTAAACTTGAGAAGAAGGCCATTTTAGACAATCTCGAGAGAGTAGTTCTGCGCCCGAGAAAATCCATTATCAGGACGCTTAACTCAGCTTCCTCACAAAGTTACACCTCCGGCAATGGATCGAGAAAACATGTCTCTGGAGCTAGGGGACGCCCAGTCATCTATACTCCGGAAGTAAAAGAAGCACTAGAGGATATTTGGCTAGCGTATGATTGCCCCTGTGCTGAACGCTTGCATCCAACAATACCGGCTGCAATTGCGGTTTATAAACAGCACGATGAATGGCATTACTCCGACAAGGCAGAAGCTTTGCTTAGAGCTATGTCGCTTAGCTCAATGAGAAATGTATTAGTCAGACTCGCCAAGAGGCATCATCTAGAAAGAGGCATTAGTACTACCAGGGCATCACACCTTAAAGAGTTAGTGCCAACTTTCCATGGAGCATGGCAAAAGTTGCCAGTCGGATATGGGCAAATTGATACAGTAGTACACTCTGGTGGCAAATTACTTGCACCAATGGTCTATACGGTAAGCTTTATCGATATGCAAACTTATTGGCAAGAGTTTTACGCTCAACTGGAGAAAACTGATCGGGCTACTCTGCACAGTATTAGTGTGATCGAATCACGATTGCCATTTCCTTTAGTTGGACTACATCCAGATTCTGGCGATGAGTTTCTTAACTGGCTACTCTTCGATTGGTGCAGAGATGCGACTGCTCATCGGACCAAAAAGGTCGAGCTTACGCGTAGCCGTCCTAACAAGAAAAACGATAACTGTAATGTAGAAGAAAGGAATGGCGCGATTGCCCGCAAATATATCGGATATGAGCGATATGACTGTATTGAAACTATGCATGCCATGAACGAGATCTACGAAGTGCTGAGGCTATATGTGAACTTCTTCCAACCCATACAGAAGCTTGAGGGTAAAGAACGCCAGCCGAACGGTCGATATAAGCGTATTTATGGACAAGCCAAAACGCCTTACGAGCGAGTCCTCGATCATCCTAATATTGAGCAATCAATAAAAGATAAGCTAACATGCCAATATGAATCCTTGAATCCTAAGAAGCTTCTTGCTAGAATAAAAGCATTAACAGTTAATTTACAAAAGATACAGCAAGCTCAAGGTTATCACGGTTAAGATTACTCTTTATTGTGAGGCTTATGGTTACTTGTGGCTTTTGGTAACACTTTTTATTGTATGATGCGGGTAAAATTTGACAGAATTGCTAGGTTCTGGGGAGATTTTGTTATTTTTCGTTACATATACTCTAATTAGTCAGGCAGCGGAGAGGAAAGCCAATCCAGCGACCGTTGGCATCTGATGGGTACGTGTGGCTATTGTTGAACTTGAGGGCGTAGGCACCAATATCATTAATGCGCGTCCAAGATGACCAGTTATAGCTATGGAGACTAGCAAATCTCAGCTTACCGTTATCAATCTCGAGCCAGCCGCTGCGCACAAAATGCTATATATACTCTAATTAGCCAAGCAGCGGAGAGAAAAGCTGTCGCTGCGGTAAATGCTGGTGTAGGATGGGAAAATATTGGAGGTAGTAAGGCGAAGTGAGGCGGCGGTGGCTGAGTTGGGGTTTGAATATTTAGACCAATTAAAGCCAGTTGCGCTAGAATGCCTTAATATGCCGCCATGACTATGAATATAGCCGCTGCGCACAAAGATCGTAATTTGGCAAAATTTAAATCCAGAATTTTCCTGACTACATATACTCTAATTAGCCAGGCAGCGGAGAGGAAAGCCACGCCAGCGTTCGGTATACATAACTGGTTTGATAGTCTTGTCGTAAAAGCCTAAATAATAAGCATAATGCACGGTATTGGGTGTGGGGTTGCCCCAGACGTAGCCGCTTAATCCGCTCCCCCAAAGTACTCTATTGTCAGGGTTGATTCCGCCGCTGCGCACAAAGATCGTAATTTGGGAAAATTTAAAACCAGAATTTTCCTGACTACATATACTCTAATTAGCCAGGCAGCGGAGAGGAAAGGCGAGCCAACGGTCGTTATAGCCTGAAGGGTAGATATTATTGTCATTGAAGCTGAGGTAGTAGGCGTGGATGCTACTCGTATATGGTAAAGAAGACCAGCTATATCCACTACTTCCAGAATTTCTTAGACTACCGTAGTAGATATGGACCCAGCCGCTGCGCACAAAACGTGTTGATCTGGACTTCTGGAATTTTTGAGTTTTCCTCCTACATATACTCTAATTAGCCAGGCAGCGGAGAGGAAAACCAGCCCAACGGTCGCCGTGGTACGACGGGGCGGTGCTAGTGCTATCAAGACGGAGGTAGTAGGCGTAGATACCACCAGGGTGCGGTAACGACGACAAACTGTAGCCGACAAAACCAGAGTTTCCTAACTTGCCGTTGCTTGTATGAATATAGCCGCTGCGCACAAAACCAAGACTCAAGTTTTCTGTTTTTAGAAAATCTCTTGGTTACATATACTCTAATTAGCTAGGCAGCGGAGAGGATAACCGGCCCAGCGGTCGTAATTGTTCAATGGATTAACGCTGGCGCTGTAGAAGGTAAGATGGTAAGCTTTAGTATCTGAAAGTGGCCAAGATGACCAATAGTTTGCTCCTGTTCCAGAGCTCCATACTCTACCTTCATGTATACCAAGCCAGCCGCTGCGCACGGAGCTTCGGGGATGTGCGCTATAAAAATTGCGTTTGTTGCCGCATAATAGAAGCGAGAACGGGGAATGTTTGAATTCCGAAATGAGAAGTTGGAACGCACAATTTGAGTACTCTCCAATCTGCATCAAAAAAGAGCTTCCAAAAGCTCAATTTCGTGGTGCCCGAGACTGGACTTGAACCAGCACGCCTTGCGGCATATGCTCCTAAGGCATACGTGTATACCAATTTCACCACTCGGGCATAGGGCTATTATAGCATAAATTTGTGGATTTGTAGGTAATTGAGTTTCAACTAAGCGCACGGGGCGATGGCCGTAAAATTACGGATTATTATTTATTGTGCGCAGCGGCAACGTCGATGTTGGCGGATCTGGGCTGTGGTCTCCGGGCAAGGGAGGGGCGTATTGGGCGTCAACGGTCTCGGATCGGATTAATACGGCTTATTATTTTACGCTTTGGCCGACGGAAGAAAACCCTAGTGGAATTGGGACAGGACGGTTTAGTGGTCTTCCTCTCCGCTGCCTGGCTAATTAGAGTATATGTAGCAGGAGAAGTTAAAGTTTGTTTCTTTTTTGCCTAGATTACTTTTTCTCAAGGCGCGTCCGCGACGCCTGCCGTCGCAGGGTCGCGGCGCTCGTCCTCCTCGTAAGTCCGGATCCTTTCGTAAAAGTAATCTAGGCACAAACGTAATCACCTTTAACTTTTCCAAATTGGGCTTTGTTTTGTGCGCAGCGCTAGCGTCAACATCGACACCGGTAAGCTCTGGCATCCTGGTCTTGGTGGCGGTGGTTGGTCATCTTGGTCGCGCTCGGGTGGCATCTACGCCTACCTCCTCGACTTCGATAATAGTACCGTCTACCCGTCGAACAACGGCAACCGTTGGGGTGTCATTCCTCTCCGCTGCCTGGCTAATTAGAGTATATGTAGCAAGAAATGCAGCGATAACCCAGGAAATTACAGTAACAAATTTATTGTATAACGAGGCAATTTTGGTAACAGTTTATTTATTGTATATTACGACAGAGAAAAGCATTGACTTTTATGGGGAAGTGTGCTACAATGAGGGTAGGGGTTGGTTTTTGAGGTGCTAATATAGGTTTACGGAAGTTTAGCAACGAACGATTCGTAATTAGTGATTTGCAAGTAATTCACAACAAGCGCTTCATGATTATGATTGATAGTTATGAATGCGATTATGAATACGACTTTGATTGCGATTGGTGAATGTGATTCGTGATCTATGAGAGACTCTTAAACTGGCCTAGAAACTTTAGTGATCATACAAGAATTGTACGCGAAAGCGAAAGGGGGATGTTATTATGTGGTTTTTGAATGAGGAGCGGTTTTTCGCTAACTTGACAGAAGAGAAAATCGAGGTAATTAAAACGACCGTTTATGATGTCATGAAAATGATGACGGATGAAAAAGGCGGGGAGATGCCGCGACGGGGGACGTTTATTCTCGATGGGCAGGCGTTTGGCGAAGAAGCTCAATGCATCTATCAGTTCAATTTGATTGCGGGCGAAGCGATGATGCGGGTCGATGATATTGAGTTGAGCTCAAACACTTTGGCGGAAAGCGCGATAAATGGAATCCTCGCTTGGCCGAAGTCGAAAGTCTATGCCTATGAGGCAGACCCAAAATATTTTGGGAAAATGCCGAGCGGGATTTATCGAGGGACGGAGCGTGCGAAGGAGCGCGAAAAACGGCCGTCGAACGAAGGGATGCCGAGTGGGATTTATCATGGGACGACGCTTCGTAATCTCGTCGACGATGCGGAGAAAGCGGGATTGACGGAATATGGATTTGAGCTAAAAACCATGGTTTTGAACACGAATCACGGACGATTCGTGGCGGCGTTTTATGCGGACTCGGAGTATGGACATGAACTGAGCACGGCGGTGCTTGCTGCGGTCGCACAAATGCTTTATGTCATGGGTGCGGCTCGGGATTTCACGCTGAAAAAGGCGTTTGAAAATGTTCATGCGATGGTAGGCGACTCGGTGCGGGAAATTCTGGCGCAGACTTTGGAAAAATTTTGGAGCTCGGAGCTGGATGAGGCGCAGAGAATTAAAAGAGTGTCGCAGATGCCGCCGATTGACCGAAATTTGGTCCAATGCTATTTCGAGTAGGACTTGTATGATAGGGAGTGGCGGCCGAAAGGCCGCTTTTTCATGGGCGAAAATCGGCAGGGAATTACGAGGAAATTGCGAAATGGCAACGAAGAATTTGGAGAGCAAGAGCGAGGAAACTTGAGCGAGGAAGCTTGCGAAGTTGGGGCGCGGAAATTCGGGGAATTTTGCGGGTCGAGGGCGGGAAGTGTTATAATATAATCATGAGCAGGAATAAAGTTTTGCGGTTGGGGCTGATCTTGGTTATGATTGTGATTGTCGCGAAACTGTTTTGTATTCAGATTATTGATCATGAAGTTTGGGCGGAGAAAGCGGCGGCGCAACAGACTTTGCAGACGGTTTTGGTCGCGAAACGGGGGGAGATTTATATGATGGATGGGGAAGAGGCGGCACCGGTCGTCATGAACGCGACGGTTTATACGGTGGTCGTAGATCCGATGCTGGCGGAGCGCGGGGAGATTGAGAAAGTCATAAACGACGCGGTCGGAGAGAAGCGGATTGCGGAGTGGGAGGATGTTTTTGCGGACAAGACGCGGCGATATTATATTGTCGCGAAAAATGTCGAGCGGAGCGATGCGGAAAAAATTGTCGCGGCGGAGCTGACGGGAGTTTGGTTGCAGGCGAATACGAAGCGAGTTTATCCGGAGGGGAAGCTGGGATCGACGATTTTGGGATTCGTTAATGCGGAAGGCGTCGGGCAGTATGGTATTGAGGGGGCGATGGACGAGCAGCTGGCGGGGAAGGATGGGCTTTTGAAGACGGTAAAGGACATTAATAATGTCGCTTTGTCGATTGGGAGCGATAATATCAAGACGCCGGCGGAGGACGGAAAAGATATCGTTCTCACGATTGACAAGAAGTTGCAATATAACGTCGAGAAGATTTTGCAGAAGAAAACGGGGGAAATTGGGGCGAAAAATATTAGTGCGCTGGTCATGGATCCGAATAATGGAAAAGTGTTGGCGATGGTGAATGAGCCGGGGTATGATCCGGGGAATTTCGGGGAAGTCGAGAGCGCGGCGGATTATGTCAACCATATTTTGGAGGATCCGTATGAGCCGGCGAGTGTTTGTAAAACGTTTACGTTTGCGACGGGGCTGGAATATGGCGTCATGACGCCGGAGAAGACGTTTCAGAATGAGAATGTGACGTATGTTGATGGTTGGCCGATTAAGAATTCGACGCAGGAGGCGAGTCTCGTCGGGCAGGTTAGCTTACAGACGGCGCTGAATTGGTCGCTAAATACGGGATCGACGCAGGTTTTGCGTTGGCTCGGGGGGAGTGAGACGGATATCACGGCGTTGGGACGGGAGCGATTGTATGAATATTATCATGGGCATTTTGGGCTGGGGGAGAAGACGGGAATTGAGCTCTATGAGGCGGAAGGGACGGTCTATGGGCCGCATGCGGAAATTTATGGGATTGATTCGACTTATGCGAATATGACTTTTGGGCAGAACATGCAAGTCACGATGATGCAAGTCGCGGCGGCGTTTGCGAGCGTCGTCAACGGAGGGAAATATTATACGCCGACGGTGATCGCGGGGGAAATCGAGGACGGGAAGTTGGTCGAAAAGGCGGCGGGGCAGGCCGTGCGGCAGACGGTTTCGGAAGAGACGAGCGCGACGATGCGGCAGATGTTGTATGAGACGCGGAAAACTTATCGGAGTAATGGCACGGATAAGGAAGGGACGTTTATCGGCGGAAAGACAGGCACGGCGCAAGTCATTCGAAACGGGGAATATTCGCTGGACGAGACGGTCGCGACTTATGTCGGATTCGGGGGGAAGGAAGGGGAATTGCCGGAATATGTAATCATGATTCGAGCGTGGGAAGATGGAAAGAAGGCGGGCGGGGAGACGCATGCGCTGCCGGTGTTTAATGAGGTTAAGGGGTATGTACAGGAATATTGGGCGGAGGGTTCGGAAACAAGCGATTTTTAGCGTGCTTTAGGAACTGCGGTTCGGTTGACCCGCAATTAAGTCTCTTGCTTACGAAAACTACTAGGGCTACTAGTAGTTTTTTATAGTCAACCGAACCGCAATTCCTAAAGCACCACAAACCTTGTTCCCGGACTATGCTTGGAGTGGGCTCGTTATCTTCGCGCATTGCGGCGTCAGTGGTTTGCGGTGCGCGCTCTCCGTACGCTAAGTACGGTTCGCTTGCGCTTCGCACCACTTCCTTGCACTGCATCGAAGCTAACTTCGCCCCCAAGATTTCCATGCTACATATATTCTAATTAGCCAGGCAGCGGAGAGGAAAGCCGCTCCAGCGTTTATCTCCTCCGTGATAGACACTTGTGTCGCCAAAGCCAAGATAATAGGCTAAATTTTGGTCGTCGGTCTTGGAGAAACTGCTCCAGTAGCCAGCGCGGACATGCGGTTGCCAAATGCCGGCGACATCGGCAACAACGCCGCTGCGCACAAAGTAAAAGCCGAGTTTGACTGAGATAATCTAAGTGATTGCCACTACAGATCGAGCCTCGATGAGGCTTATACCTTCATTGTAGCACAGCTTATGGTTTTTGTCAAGATATTTTGGTAAAATTTGACAGAATTGCTAGGTTCTGGGGAGATTTTGTAGATTTTTTGCTACATATACTCTAATTAGCCAGGCAGCGGAGAGAAAAACCTTGCCATCGATCGTAGTTGTGTGACGGACGAATACTGGTACTATTGAAGTCGAGGGCATAGGCGCTCCAGCCGTTAGCGTTAGGATGAAGTAGCCATTCAAAACCGCTCATGCCAGGGTTCCATAGTTTGCCGCCACCGATATTGCCGCTGCGCACAGATCTTGAGAATTTGCGAAGTTTGGCATTTAGTTTTTTGCTACATATACTCTAATTAGCCAGGCAGCGGAGAGGAAAACCTTGCCAACGATAGTTATCAATCGACGGGTAGACGTTACTACTACCGAAGCCGAAGCTGTGGGCACCGACGCCATTAGAATGTGGCTGAGATGACCAATTATCGCTATCTATACCAGGGCTCCACAACCTACCACTATTGATGCTAGCATAGCCGCTGCGCAAAAAATCAAAACTCAAGTTTTATGTTTTTAGAAGTTTTCCTACTACATATACTCTAATTAGCTAGGCAGCGGAAAGGATAGCCAGAGTAGCGATAGTAGTCGTTTGACGGGTAAACGCTATCATCAAAACGAAGGTAGTAAGAATAAGTATCATCGGGATCCGCTCGGGAGGATCGCTCATGACCAGTAATACCAGCCCACCCCATCTTACCGATATGGATATAGACGACGCCGCTGCGCACCGTAAACAACTTTGGAAAAGTTAAAGATATTTGTGTTTTGTGCCTAGATTACTTTTACGAAAGGATCCGGATTTACTTTTACAACAAATGGAGATAAGTAAGAATTAGGTTTTTGCTTATTCTGGACAAGCTTTGTCAGGACATCCGCAGCGTACGAGCGAGGTCGAGGCGCCTGCCACCCGCGACGGCGGGCTGGCAGGACGCCGTTCCTGACAAAGCTCTGACAGAATAAGCAAGCAAGGTATGCAATCCTTAGCTTATCATGCTACATATACTCTAATTAGCCAGGCAGCGGAGAGGAAAGGCATTGTATCGATTATAGGCCGTATCTGCAGAAAGCCCAACTTGATATTCCAAATAGTACGCTGTCAATTTATTGGTTGATGCCTGCGACGACCAATCGTACCCCCAATATCCGGCGCGAAACACCTTTCCTTTTTCCGGCAATATTAACATTAATACCGGGAAGCCGGGCGGTCATGGTAGAATTGGTTATGCCTGGACGGCTTTGCCGCGGTCTGATGAGACGCGGGCCTATCATCTCGCTATAGCTGATAGCTATGTAAGTTTGATTGGTTTCGATAATCGGTGGTACGGCTTTCCTCTCCGCTGCCTGGCTAATTAGAGTATATGTAGCAGGAGACGAAGGAATTGAGTTCCAGCAAGGGATGGGGGATTTGGATTCAGCAAGAGATGAGGGAATTTGGCTTCAGTAGGAGATGAAGATATTTGAAGATGGTTAGGGATGTTTGAGGATGTTGTAAAAAATACAACATTTATTTTGGTTATGGCTAGGAGAAGTATGATATAATAGAATTGCCTTAAATCATAAGAACCGAAGTTTTTGGTTAGTATATGCCATTTTGAACGGATTGTGAAGGAACGGAGAAAGCGGCACCGCTTTAGTCCTGTTTCTTTGCAAACGGTTCGAAAATGGTTTAAGGCACCTCGCGGTGTCGCTTTTTGTATAAGCTAGTGGTTCTTTTATGACCGAGACGATTGACCTTGTTTTGGTGAAAAACTGGTATGAGAAGCGACCCCGGGGTGTTCTATATTATTAACTTTGGCCGGACGTCCAGGGCAGGGATTTTGCGGCTAAATAACCGGAGGGCACTCATGAAAATACAAAAAATTAGTAAAATTTCGGGCGGGGCGATCTTGAGCGGAGGAATGTTGCTTCTCTTAGCTTTGGCAATGGTTTGTCCGTTTGCGAAAGAGGAAGTGCGGGCGGCGGACGCAGAAATGAATATGAATCTTAGAGTGTCGCCAGTGATTGCGATTGGTCTGCAACCGGAGATTGGGATTAATGTTGCGCCGACGCGGACGGGTGAGTTTGCACAGTCGAACGCGAAGCTGAGTATTAGTACAAACAACCCGACTGGGTACCGAGTCTTCATGAGAACTAGTAATGGTAAAAATACGCTTGTGGGGACAAATGGCAGCTCGGCGGTGATTAGCGCGGTTGCGGACGGGGCGACAGAGGAGAATTTTGGGAATAATAGTTGGGGATATAGCTTGAACAGGGAAGGAGAAGTTGATGCTGGAGTGACGCAATATTATGCGGTGCCGACGAAATTGACGCAAATTGAAAGTTCGACGGAGATGGCAGGGGATTATAATTTAGCTTTTGCGGCAAAGGTTGATACGACGATCCCTAGCGACAATTATAGTAATAGCGTCGTTGTCTCGGCCGTGGCGAATCCGTCGGCGATTACGGCGCTGAACGATGCGATATTTATGCAGGAAATGACAAGCCAGATTTGTGCGAATTCGGCAGAAGGAGAAACGAAGCAGCTAATTGATAATCGGGATTGGAAAAAATATTATGTTACGAAGCTGAAGGACGGAAAATGCTGGATGACACAAAACATGGCGATTGATTTTGGGAATGGGGAAGGTGAGGTGGCAAAGTTGACACCAGCGGACTCGGATGTGACGCGAGAATGGGGGCTGGATTCGGCAAGCACGCCAATGCAACCGACGAGGCGGGCGATTTCGGCAGCGACAAATCGTGAAGAAGGATTAGTGGCAAGTTCTTGGGACACGGGAGAGTATGTTTTGGCAACACCATCGGCGGCACGGGGCTGTGGAGGAACAACGACGTTGGAGACTTGTCCGCAGGCGGGATTTATCGACGTAAGTGGGGCAGACGGAATAGACTGGAAACCGACTTTTGTCGCGCAGGAGGGTGAATTTAACGGTCAGACTTATCAGTATCGGACTGTCGACGAAGCAACACATACCTATGATCCGCACTTTATGATGGGGAATTACTATTCTTGGAGTGCCGCGACAGCTGGGAGTGGCGGGGCAGCGATGGGGGCTGAGGCGCCAGAAAGTTTATGCCCAAAGGGTTGGCAATTGCCGAAGGTTTCAGGGGATTATAGCTTTCAGCAGTTGTTCAATACATATAGTGTGTCGGGTATTGAAGGTCCAGTGATTTCGGCAGAAGATCGCGAAGCATATGGAATTGTCGCTAGCCAGACTAATTATAATGTCACGAGAGCGCCACTTTATTTCGTACGTAGTGCGTTTGTGTCGGATTATAATGGTGGATATTCTAATGGGCTAGGGATTTATGCTGCTTATAACACATCTACGGAGGGAACAGTAAGCGATACGAGGTATGTTGGAATGTTGATCGACGGAGACTATGCCAATCCAGGTTTTGATAATTTTTGGAGAGACGGTTCGACGGGCGCGAGCTTGCGTTGCGTCGCGCGGTAGGAGATTTTCGAGTGAGAAAAGGGAAATATAGGTGCTCGGAATAGGAGTGGCTGCGAGAGAACGCGGAAGGCTTGACAGAATTTGTAATCTGTGATAGAATGGGGTAAGGTGGGGGTTGCTGTCCGTAAGAAAATTACGGGCAGTTTTTTGGAATTTAGGATTTCGGGCTTTCGGACGGGGCAGGGAATTAAAGATTCTTTAGATTTTAGGATTAAGATTAGGATCTAGGAGTTCATGAGCGGAAATTTTGAGAATTTTCGGGGAAAGGGCGGGAAGTCGCAAGAAAAGAGGAAAATGTGGTACAATAGGGGTAGGTATAGTTAAAGTTATGGCAGATACACTGAATAATGAAACGTTTTATGGGCTAATCTTGGCACTTTCGGCGTTTTTTTTGGCGACGTTTTTGACGCCGATTTATACATATTTTGCGTATAAATACAAATTTTGGAAAAAACAAAAAAAGACGACGATGGGCGGCGAGGCTTTGCCGGTGATGACAAAGCTGCACGCAAAGAAGATTGCGCGGCATTTTCCGACGATGGCGGGGGTGATTGGGATTGTGACGGTGTTTTTGGTGACGACGATCTGTAATTTCAATCGGGAACAAACTTGGCTGCCGCTCGCGGGGTTCGTTGGGGGGAGTATTGTCGGGTTTATTGATGATTTAATTAACGTTTTTGGGAGCGGGAAGGGGGCGGCGGGTCTACGAGCGCCGGTGAAATTCGCCATGATTACGTTGATTGGGGTGGTTTTGGGCTGGTGGTTTGCGGTGAAGCTGGGCTGGACGGATATCATGGTGCCGTTTATTGGAGATATTGAGGTCGGGGTGATTGGGATGGTGGCGATTTTTGCCTTTGCGGTCGTCGCGACGAGTAATGCGGTGAATATTTCCGACGGGCTGGACGGCCTCGCGGGCGGGCTGGCGATGATTGCTTATGGGGCGTACGGGATTATTG
Organism: uncultured Candidatus Saccharibacteria bacterium; assembly: GCA_964578645.1. Classification (GTDB taxonomy): domain Bacteria; phylum Patescibacteriota; class Saccharimonadia; order Saccharimonadales; family Saccharimonadaceae; genus Nanosyncoccus. Next base: position 22,458 of record CAZODR010000002.1, read on the forward strand.
CGCTGTTTCAGGGGCAGTGGATGCTGACGGGGTTTTGTCTCACGGTCGCGGGGTGGCTGCTGTCGTATATTTGGTTTAATGTGCCGCCGGCACGGTTTATGATGGGGGATATAGGTTCGTTTGCGCTGGGCGCGGGGCTTGGGGTGGTGGCGATGATGACGAATGCGTTTTTCCTCTTGCCGATTATCGGAATTTTGTTTGTCGTCGAGGCGGGATCGTCGCTGGTGCAGATTTTTTGGAAGAAAGTATTTCATCACAAGCTGTTGATTTCGGCGCCAATTCATCATCATCTCGAGGCAAAAGGTTGGGGGGAGGCGAAGATTGTGATGCGGTTTTGGGTGATTGCGGGGGTGTTTGCGATCGTGGGAATTTTTCTCGCGGCGCAAGGAGGAATAATTTAGGGAGGCTGGATGGGCAAAGATAGTGTACAGATTACAAAAAATTTACTAAAGGCGGTTTTTGGGATTTTGTTCGCGATTATTCTGGTCATGCTGGTGGCGTCGTTTGTAATGGATAATATACATTGATGCGTAAACATAAGAGCGATCGGATTATTGGGGTCTTGACGATAGTGCTTTTGGCGTTGGGGCTGATTATTATATATGCGATCGGGCCGATGCGGGCGAATGTCTCGAATGCGGCGTATGGGACGGAATATGGGGAAAATTATTTCTTCATCCAGCAGGCGCGGAATGTGATTTTGGCGTTGATTGTCTTGGTTTTGGCGTTTCGGATGCCGTATAAAATTGTGCGGAAATGGAGCAAAGCGCTGGTCGTAATCGGATTAGGGCTGTGCGCGTTGCTGGCGATTTTGGCGATGGCGGGGAGTTCGATTGCGCGGTGCGAGCTCGGGGCGTGCCGGTGGTTTAATTTTTCGGGATTAAGCCTGCAGCCGGCGGAAGTTTTGAAATTTGGGCTCGTAGTCTATCTGGCGGGGTTGATGGCGGAGCGGAAAAGGGAAGGGAAGCTGGAAAAATCGGATTTTTGGGTGCCATTCGGAGTAGTGAGCGTTTTGTCGTTGGTATTTGTCGTCGTGGTGCAGAAGGATCTGGGGACGGGTGTGAGTATGATGGCGATTATCATGGCGATGCTTTTTATGAGCGGGGTGAAATTGCGATATTTTATGATTACGCTGGCGGTCGTAGTGGTCGCGGGAGTAGGGTCGATCGTGGTTTCGCCGCACCGTAGGGAACGATTGATGACGTTCCAGGCGGAGGATTCGAGCGATTCTTATCATATCGAAAATGCTTTGATTGCGATCGGGACGGGAGGATTTATGGGGGTTGGAATTGGGAATAGTGTCCAGGCGACGGGGTATTTACCGGAGTCGATTAATGACTCGGTGTTTGCGATTTTGGGCGAGACATTTGGGTTCGTCGGGCTGGTCTTGGTATTGGGATGTTTTACGTTATTATTGCTCAGGCTACTGAGAGCGGCGAATTATTTGCATGATACGGAGGAATCGTTGGTGATGGTGGGGATTTTTGCTTGGGCGGCGGCGCATGTGGTCGTGAATATTGCGTCGATGACAGGGTTGATTCCGCTTACGGGGATTACGCTGCCGTTGCTTAGCTATGGGGGGACGAGTATGTTGTTTATGGCGGCGGCCTTGGGGTTGGCTTTGCAGCTGACTTGTTATACGAGCCGCGAGCCGCGTAAGGAAGGGAATAAGCCAGAAAAAGCGACGGCTAGTCGGCGGGGAACGATGCGTCAAGAAGCGTTACAGGAGGTCGAAATATGAAAATTTTGGTCGTTGGCGGGGGTTCGGGCGGACATATTACTCCGGCTGTGGCAGTGATTCGGGAAATATTAGAGAAAAAACCGCGGACACGGGTGGAATTTTGGACGGACCGGAAGTATTATAAAAATGTTGTAAAAATTACAACAGAGATTGGTATGCGGTGGGGAAGGAGCGCTAATGCGCGGCCAGGGAAGATTCCGTATATTCGGGTGCGAAAGGTTTGGGCGGGAAAGTTTCATCGCTATGCGGGGTGGAAGCTGAAGGATTGGTTCGAAAACTGGGGAATTGTGCTTAAGGACTTGGTTTGGGGGAATTTGGTGGGGTTTGTGGGGTTCGCAGGAGGACTAGTGCAGAGTTTTTGGCGGTTGATTTTGCCAGGGAAGCGGCCAGACGTGATTTTTCTGAAAGGGGGATTTGTCGGGCTGCCGGTGGGTATGGTCGCGAGGCTGTTGCGGATTCCGTATGTCGTGCATGAATCGGACGCGGTGCCGGGGCTGGCGAATCGGTTGTTGATTCGGCGGGCGGCGGTCGTCGCGACGGGCATGAGCGGAATGCAGGGGGATGGAAGGTTTGTGCAAGTGGGGACGCCGGTGGCGCCGGAGTTCAAGGTCGTTTCGCCAGCACAGCAAAAGGTATTGAAGAAGACTTTTGGGTTTGATACGGAGCGTCCGCTAGTCGTCGTGACTGGGGGAAGTCAGGGGTCGTTGAATATTGACAATGCGATGAAGGAAATTTTGCCGGAGATGCTGAAATTTGCGAGTGTGGGGCTAGTCGCGGGGCGAAAACATTATGAGACGATGGTGGAATTGAAACAGTACGAAGAATGGGATAAGGCGAAATTGAGATCGAATTTTCGGCTGTGGGAGTTTAATTCGGCGATGCACGAGCTGATGGGCGCGGCGGACGTCGTCGTGAGTCGGGCGGGAGCGACGACGATTGCGGAGCTGGCGGCTTTGAAAAAAGCGGTGGTTTTGGTGCCGTTTGAACGGTTGCCTGGTGGGCATCAGCTGAAAAATGCTGAAGCGCTCGCAGAGATAGGCGCGGCGGTCATGGTCCCGGATGCGGAAATGGTGGAAAATCCGAAGGTTTTGCTCGAAGCGGTGAGACATTTAGTGCGGGCACCGAAAGCGCGAGCGGAATTAGCAGAGAAGCTGTTTATGGAGGCGCGGACGGATGCTGCGCAGCGACTGGCGGAGGTAATTCTCGAAGTTGGCGAAAAGAAGGGAAGGAAGTAAGGGAACGTGGGTGGCAGGAAAGAGCGCAAGGAGCGTAAAAAAGAGCTGAAGCGCCAAAGTAAGGAGTTGAGGAAAGGGCGGACGATTGCGGCGGAGCGTGAACCGGTCGAGACAGAGTCGGAACGCATGCAGGCGCGGCGCAAAGTGCATCGGCGAAAAACTTCCGCGCTAGTGATCGTATTGCTGCTCGCGATGATTCTTGGGCTTGGGGCTTATCTCGGGATGGAGGAGTTGTCGCGCGAACGAGAAGCGACTCGGGAGGAGCAGGAAAAAGAGGAAGTGAAGATTCAGGCGCAGATCGTTGATGAGGATAATCGAGGCGAGATTTCTCGGCGGGTGCGGGAATATATTGCGCAGCTTGAGGGCGATTTTCGGGATTTGGGATTTCGAGTGAAAAAGGTAACGCTGCCGAAAGGCATGAGCCGGGAACTATTCGTCGATCTCGAAGGGAAGGATGGGCTGTATTTTAAGGTCAGCATCGATCGGGAAACGGCGGTTTCGGCGGAGGATGCGGTCCGGATGTTGACTTATTTGGAAGAGCATGATCTGCACCCGGGATATGTCGACGTGCGGTTGGCGGAAAAAGCCTATTATAAGTAGAATTCGGCTGGTGTAGTTCTCTGTTCTTGTTCGGGTTTTGTTCTGGGGTAAAAAGTTGGAAAAAAGTTCGTTCGCGGAGGGAGAGGACTTTCTAGGTTGTAGCTTTAAAGATTTAGGAAAAATGCGGGAAAAAGCCAGGGAAAGGCGGATTTTAAAAAAATGGAAAAAGTTTAAAAAGTCGACAAATTTGAGAAAAAGCCGGATCTGGGCGGCGGCTGGAGATGGACAAGCTTATAGCCTCGGCTACCCCTATATTATGTCGTAAAATATGTATTGTGCGACATTAAGTTTCAGTCGAAAAGACGATAAAGTCTGCGTCTTTCGGCTGAGATTTGAGATCTGTTTCCATCAATTTCGGCGTTATTTCAATGCGGATGTGGTTATTTTGCGTCGTAATTCCCGACCGCAGTCTTATGGCGGTTCGTCAGTCCTACGGCCGATTTCGGGCTGCTGGAGGCTTGTAGAGCTTATCTTGAGAATTATCTGGGCGGATGCTGAGGACTATATCTCGGCGTTTGTCTGGGGCTGATGTGTGACACTTTATCTTGACATATAGGGAATTATCGGTTATAAAATATTGGTCATAGGCTTGAGTGTGGGCACACGCAGATGCTAGTGCTTAATTGTAAAAACCTGGCCTTCTTCGCTGGCGCGTGGCCTAGAGATATTGTCGGGCTGTTGACTGGCCTGCGGATTGATCTGCTGAGTAGCCTGCGGACTAGACTGTTGATTTGTCTGCGAACTAATCTGCTCATTGGCCTGCGAATTGCGCTGCGGAGCGGTCTGATGACCGGGATTTTTAGCTTGAGTAGAATTGAAATCTTGCTGTGGGGCATTTTTTGGGTGTTTTTGGGGCTTTTTGGCTCCAGAGCCCTGTGTATGCGGTCGGGATTTAGGCATGCCTCTACGGGGCTGTGAATTAGCTCTAGCGTGATTCTGGGGGCCTTGGGGCTTTTGCGCCGAGTTACTTATGCCCTGATTCCCCTCTTCGCCAAGCGAAAAATGTTCATTCCCTGACGTAGCCGTACTGTCCGGCGCAGCTTGGCCTGAATTCTGGTTAATCATTGCTCCGAGATCCTTGAGACCGAGGCGCTCCTTGCCTTCGGCGGCATTCGGAGAGAGCTTCATTTTGCGAAAATCGGCTTGGGGGCTGGGTACGAACTGAAAATTGGGCTTTTTGTTCGGTGTATGTTCGGTGTATTGCCTACTACCACCATAACCATTATCATCACGTCCACTAGACGTATTTCCCTGCCCTTCGCCGGCGGCACGGCCGGAATCCGAGAGTTCCTTTTTGTATTTTTCGGATTGCTCGATCGTGGCGCGAATCTCCTCTTCGACTTCGGAGCGATTTCGGGCGTAATTTGCGCGCGAGCTCTCGACGATGAGATCAAAATTGTCTTGCGGCGTCGTCGGAAGGGACAGAGTGGTCGCGGAGAAAGCAGGAGCTTTTTCGCCATTGATAATCATGGAAATGACGAAATTACGGTTGTTCATTTGGAGAAGATCGGATTGGTCGAAGATTGGCTCGAATTGTTTCGCGAGAATCGGAGCATCGTCGGCGGAGACGCGGAAACTAATTGTCGTACCGACGTTGCCAAAGACGGCGTCGCGCACCGAGTCGGTCATTTGGGAAATATATTGGTTCGCGACGGTGAGATTTAGGCCATATTTCCTAGCCTCGGAGAGAATGACCGCAAAACTATCGGTGGCGAAGTTTTGGAACTCGTCGACGTAAAGATAGAACGGGCGACGATCGGCGACATCGGGAATGTCGGAGCGGCTCATGGCGGCGAGTTGGACTTTTGTGACTAGGAAGGCGCCGAGAATGCCGGCGTTGTCTTCACCGATGAGACCTTTCGAGAGATTGACGACGAGGATTTTGCCTTCGTCCATGATTTTGCGGACGTTGAAGCTGGACTTTGGCTGGCCGATAATGTTGCGGATGATAGGATTGGCGGTGAAGGCACCGACCTTGTTTAGCACTGGCGCGATGCTTTCGTTGACTTGTTTGTCGTTCCACTGGCCGAATTCGTGTTTCCAGAATTGGAGAACGGTGACGTCGCGGCAGTAATCTAGGGTTTCTTTACGAAAATCTTTATCGGTAAGGATGCGCGAAATATCTAGTAGCGTCGTCTCGGGTCGGTCTAGTAGCGCAAGCAAGGTGTATCGGAGAATATGCTCAAGTCGCGGGCCCCAAGAATCGCCAAACATGCGCTTCAAGACACCGATGACTTCGGAACAGACGTTGGGTTTTCTCGCCGGGTCGTCGAGCTCGAGCGGGTTGAAGGCCACGGGATAAGCGGTATCGGCAGGATTAAAATAAACGACATCTTGAATGCGCGATTGTGGTACAAAACGTAAATTATTAATCGCAAAGTCGCCATGCGGATCGATAATACAATAACCTTGGTTGTAAAAAACATCGCTCAAGGCAAATAATTCCAACATACCGCTTTTTCCGGCGCCGGTTTGACCGATGATATAGACATGACGCGACCGGTCGCGGCGATACATGCCGAATTGGTGGTTTATGCCACGGAAATTAGTCAGGCCGAAAGCGGAAATGTTTTCGTCGTGCGCTGGATCGCCGGTCACGAGGGGGAGTTTCGCTGGCGGTTCGGCGGTCTTTGAGGTTGCCCAGACGATATTGGGGGTCTCGACGCTGGTATGCGGGAGATGATAGACGCTAGCGAGTTCGGAAATATTGAGGATAAAACCGTGTTCGTTGAACTGGCGCAATTTGTAGGCGTCGAGGTCTTTCATCTCGAAACTACCACCAGTGAGGCGAAAACCATTCAGATTGGTCGAATTATATTGCTTAAAAGTCCCGACTAGGGCCTGCATATTGAGTTTTGCGTTCGTAGTGTCGTCGCCAAGATAAGTGAGGCGAATTTTTACCTCGTAGCCTAGTTTCGTAGCTTTTTCTTCGGCTTTGGCGATGCGAGTTTTATCGCGTTCTGATAATTCGACCTTTTTTTCGCCGTCAGTTCCACCGGCGGGAGGACGAAACAGCGCTCCGAGCGCTTCGACGACCCAAGACCAATCAATCCCAGAGCTATTGCCAAAGAAAAGCTTACTACCGGACTTGACCTTGCGCACCCATTTGTCGGTTGTGCTTTTATGCCAATCGTCAGAAACAGGGCGAATGAGGATTTGGATCCAAAGTTCCTCAGAGTTATCGGGATTCAGTTTTGCGAGCGTTCCAGTGATTCCGGCGAGAGGATCGACCTCGAAATTCTCGAAAGTTTTGATCGGTAGAGCTTCATTTTCGGTCAAATCGAGCTCTGCGGAATATACAACTGGATATTTATCGCGGTTGTCGACGTAATCTTCATCCATGCGATAGATCTGGACGGTCGGATATTGGGCATAAATTTGGCCCTCGACGAAGCTTTGAAGGATTTTTGGAACCCAAACGTAGAAACGAATTTGTCCGCCAGTAGAAACAATTTCAAAACTGAGATGTTCTTGGACGCCGTTGGAATTTTTTAGTTCCATTTTGTCGCGTAGAATGCCGTGCAAACTAGCAAAAAGCTGCTCAGCGGCGAGTTCTTTCTTATCGTTGGCTCGAGGAATTTCAAGCATGAGCAACACCGAATCAACGTTGAGAACTTTGAGCTTGTTGAGACGTTTATAGTTGCGATAGCTGAGAAAACCGAGGAGCGCGACAATTGGCACCCATACAAAAGGCGAGATAATAAATTGGATAAAATGAGACAGCATATGCTTTTATTTTAGCACATTTACTGATTTTCTGGGGATAAAGTATAAGTATCTTTGTCAACTTTCGAAAAAAGTTGTTTATTTTGGAGATTTAGAAGCACGGTCGTTTCTTTAACCTTGCGGGCGTGCAATACGCGCTTGACGATTTCTTCGCGCGACAATGGTTCGCCGGCTTCCTTAAGTACGCTAGTGATGATATCGGCGACAGTGCCGCGTTTATAACCCCAAGAATTTAGGGCATAGATCCCGCGACCGATGAGGACAAAGCGCGGATCTTTAATCAACTCGTTATGAATTGCTTGGATAGTGACATTTTTACGACGAAATTCGGATTTCGAGATTGCATCAGCAATTTCCGAAAAATGCATCGGTTCTTTTTTCGCCTCGAGAACAACGAAGATTTTGTCGCGAATATTGCGAGGATTGACGGTCGGCCATTTCGCGAGACCCCAGAGTCCATTCAGCGTCGCGAGAAGCTTCGAGATCGAGGCAATCGCGCGGATATGATCCGGGTGTTCATAGTCGAGCGCGGTGTCGAGCTGGTCGATGGTCATTGGTTCGCCGTGCTTCTTAATCACTGCGGCAACTTCGTCGACGCGGGCATGGACAGTTTTCGCATCACCATATTCGGCGATTCCGACAGCGGCATAGTAAGAATCATTTTCGTCTAGCGCGGTGAGATTTTTGGAAATTTCGCCGAGGAAAGTCAGGCGCGCACGCTCAGCGGCAGTGGCTTTCTTCCCATAAATACGGTCGGCGAGGTCGCTAGTACGCGCAACGCGGCCAAGCTCGGTAAGATTACGAATGATGAGCTTTTCGGCCGCGCTGAGATTCTCGATCTGACCTTCGTCAGCACCGATGCGCAGGCGAACGAGAATGGCCTTTTCGAGCTGGCGCACGCGCTCGCGTGTAATATTTAATAGTTCCCCGATTTGTTCGAGTGTTTCTTTTTGGCCGGACAGGCCGAAACGGCGCGAGATAATCTCGCGCTCGCGATCCTGTTCAATGATATCCAAACTACCCTTAATGGCGTTTTCGATAATGCTGGCGTTTTGGTCCATCAGTTTCCCCTTCTTCGGTTATCACCCTATGTAATAGTTAATATTTATATATCTGTCTGTATGATAACATAGTTCCTTATCGTCGTCAACAGCTAAATTCGTTTTATATTATTTTTCTATATTTATTATAGCACTTTTTTGTGATTTTGGGGAAAATTTAGTATTTATTATTTTTTGCTAGCTTTGGCGGTTTTTGGTTTGGCTGTGGAAGATTTTGTACGAGTTTTGGAAGTCTTCGTTCCCTTCGCTGTTTTCGCAGCGGATTTAGTGGCACTTTTTGTGGTTTTGCGGGCAAATTTTCCGCCACTAGCAGATTTTTTCGCTTCGAGCATCTTTTTCGCTTCTTCGAGAGTAATTTTTTTAGGATCTTGGTCTTTGGGAATTTTGACATTGTTAAACCGGCCAGGACCTTTGATATAGGGGCCGTAAGCACCGACAATAATCATAATGTCATCCCAATCGGCAATAATAGAATCGAGTTTTTCTTGGTAGAGCTTTGAGGCGGTTTCTAAATCAATTGTATAAGGATCGTAATTTTTGATCTGGATATTGTATTTTCCGGCTTTGAGATAAGGGCCGAAGGGGCCGCTGGAGGCGATGATTTCGGCGCCATCTTTGGCGGTCCCGAGACTTCGCGGCAAGGCAGGCAGCTCGAGCTGCTTCAAAGCCGCGGCAAGCGTAACGGTCTTTTCGGTCATTCCCTGCGGCAAAGGCGCGAAACGCGGCTTTTCGCCAGTAGCTTTTTCGTTGTCTCCGAGCTGGATAAAACCACCGTTTTTGCCGATTTTGGCGTAAATTGGCTGGCCGGTTTTCGGATGTTTCCCGAGTTCGCGAGCATTATTATAGCGAGCGGCTTCGTCGGATTTGATGACTTCTTTTTGGAAAGGTCCGTAGAAATCGCGCAACATTTTCACGCGCTCGAGCTTTTTTTCGGCGATTTTGTCGAGATCTTCCTCGATATTGGCGGTGAACTTATAATCGACGATGTTGTTAAAATTGTCTGTCAGGAATCCAGCGAGTAGCTCGCCAATCGGCGTCGGCAATAATTTTCCCTTGGTCGAGCCGGTTTTTTCAGTCGCGAGAGATTTTGTGACTTTTCCGGATTTTAATACCAGTTCGATGACTTCGCGAGGCTCGCCTTCGGAATCACCTTTGACAACATAACCGCGGGCTTGGATGGCGGACATAATGGTCGCGTAAGTTGAAGGGCGACCAATTCCGAGCTCTTCGAGCTTTTTCACGAGCGAACCTTCGGTGTAGCGGGCTGGAGGTTTGGCGAAGCTTTGGCGGGCTTTGATCTCGGTGTTTTTCAGAGCGTCGCCACTCGAGAGTTTTGGTAGTTCTTCTTCTTTTGTGCGGCCGGTGACTTTCAGAAATCCATCAAAGACAACGACTTCGCCCTTGGCTTCGAAAAGGTATTTTTTCTCGGCGTCGCTGGTGATTTTAATGACGGTCTTTTCGGTTTTAGCTTCGGCCATTTGGGTGGCAAGAGTGCGATTGCGAATCAAGCGGTAAAGCTTTTTCTCGTATTCGGTTTTTCCGGCAACTTCTTGCTCGATATGGGTCGGGCGGATGGCTTCGTGGGCTTCTTGGGCGCCGGCGGACTTGGTCTTAAAATTACGGACCTGGAGATATTCTTTGCCAAAATTAGTTTCGACGTAATTCGCGGTCATGGCAATGGCTTGTTTCGAGAGATTAAGGCTGTCCGTGCGGTGGTAAGTGATCAAGCCGGCCTGATAAAGGGCTTGGGCGGCGGACATAGTGGCCTTAGTCGACATACCGAGGCGAGAGTTGGCTTCGATTTGCATACTAGCGGTCGTAAAAGGCGGCGCAGGACGACGCGTGCCAGGGCTGGTCGTAATATCGGAGACTTCCCAATTCGCGCTGGCGACTTTTTCGAGATAATTACTAGCGGTTTTTTCGGTATCAAAAGTATGGTTAAGGGTCGCCGAAAGCTCGTCTTTCGACTTGGTCTGGAACTTTCCGCTAATTTTGAAGCTAAATTTACTGTCGAACTGATCGATTTCTTGTTCCCTTTCAACGATTAATCGCAGCGCGGGCGATTGGACACGCCCAGCGGAAATTGCGCCAGGGACTTTCTTGCGCACGACACCGGAAAGATCATAGCCCACGAGCATATCGAGAGTCTGACGGGCCTGCTGGGAATGCACCATATCCATATCGACTTTGCGCGGATTCTGGATCGCGGCTTCGAGGGCGGGTTTGGTGATTTCGTGGAAAGTGATGCGTTTTGTATTTTTCGGGAGTTGCAAAACTTCCATGAGATGCCAAGAAATAGCTTCACCTTCGCGGTCTTCATCCGTCGCTAGCCAGACGGTTTCGGCAGCTTTGACAGCGCGCTTAAGCTCGGAGATGATTTTTGTATGTCCGGGATCGATTTCATAAGTGACGTCAAAAGTATCTTTATCGACATGCGTATCTTTACGAATATGTCCAACAGAAGCCAGGACATGAAAATCTTTGCCGAGATATTTCTCGATGGTATGAGCTTTGGCCGGAGACTCGACGATGACTAAGTTTTTCGACATATATTATCTAGTATAGCATGAGTGTCAAGAGTTTTGGAAAGAAAATAGCACCTACTATGTAGGTGCCGTTGGACAATAAATATCGTCCAGTTTGGATGAGGGTTTAGAGGTTGTTGGGGCTTCCAGGGAAAATATACCTGCCGTGATTATCTATTAGATAATTGGCTAAGTAATTGACCTGCCAATCGAGGAGCGGATCCTGATCCGGGTTGCGAAAATAAACCAGATTGTCGGATTCGTCGATAATCCCAAGGCCATAATCGCGTCCAATTGTATCATTTCCGGAATTAGTGCCGAAATAGATTAGCTCTAGACTTTGACAGGTTGTCCCGGAAGCACTGATTTCAGGGGTAATTGTCGTATAAAACCCTGATTGAATCATAGAGCTCGGGTCTTTGGCTTCATACGGCGCGAGATCGCTTAGGCGCATAATATCGACGCCGCCGCCGGTCAGATAGGCGCTAATAAAGCAATATTCGACAAAATAGCGGTGGCTGACGACTAACAGAGATCGATCCGGCTGGATTAGGCGTAGATTCAGCTTCGGGGCGAGCTGGCGGTCGAGGTTAAGTAAGGTCTTAGCTACGAGCCGACTCTCGAGACAGAGTTTTTCCTTAATTTCTAAATTTTCCATGATATTATTCCCTCCTAAAGAACTGTATTTTGTATACCAGTCGTATAGTAGCAGAATGAGATAGCTTTGTCAAATCGAAAAAACGCACCAAAAAGCCCCAGATAAGTAGGTAAGGGTGGGCATCACCTACGGCGTCAGGTTTCCCTGACGATCTGGGGCTTTTTGGCCCTATAACGCATCGCTTTTCGACCCCGGAATCCCGGGAGCGCGACCCACCTCACACAAACACGGGGCCCGCCGGTTATAGGGATTGCTATGCCTTCGAACTTTCCCTAAAAGTGGAGGTAATACTTATAAGCCGACAACCTTAGAAGAAATTGTCAACCCTAGGGGTTTCAAAAGCACGCAATTTCTGCTAGTCTGGGAGCAAGCTCCTGACTGGCTGAAATTATGATTTATTTAGGTACAGTTGGAGTTAATAACCCTAACTGTTAAGCATTATAGCACACGGAGAAATAAATGTCAACACTTTTTTCAAACTTTTTTCAAAAATACAATGAAATCCGACCCCAAGAAGCCGATTTTACAGAGGTGTTAGAGTCCATTGCGCTAATGCCAAAACGATTGTATTTTTATGGAAAAATTCCGGAAAATCGGGTAAAAACGGTGGCGATCGTCGGGACGCGGAAGCCGACGAAATATGGCGAGGAAGTGACGTATAAATTGGCGTTTGAGGCAGCGAAGCGCGGCGCGATCGTGATTTCAGGGCTGGCTTATGGCATAGATTCGATCGCGGCGCGCGGCGCGCTTGATGCTGGCGGAGTGACTTTGGCGGTGCTCGGGACGCCGATTGACCAGATTTATCCGCGCGAGCATATTGGGCTGGCGAAGCGGATTGTCGAGCAGGGCGGCGCAGTGATGAGCGAGCTGGCGCCGGAGGAGAAGTTTTTTCCAAAAACGACGTTTTTACAGCGTAACCGGATTATTTCGGGCTTGGCAGACGTCGTCGTCGTGCCGGAGGCGGCGGAGCGTAGCGGTTCGCTGAATACGGCGTCGCACGCGCTAGAACAGGGGCGGGAGGTTTTGGCGGTTCCGGGGAATATTACTAGTCCCCTGTCGCAAGGCTGTAATAAGCTGATTCGGCAGGGAGCGATGCCGTGTACGGGGATAAATGACCTTCTAGAGCTGTTATTTCCGGAGATTGCGACGCGAAAAAGGCGGCGAAAATGTCGCCAGAATCGGGAAATTTCCGGAGATGGGGAGCTGGAAACGGAAATATTGCGGGCGATGGCGGCGGGAGAACGCGAAGGCGAGGAGATCGTGCGGCGGGCGAAGATTCCGGCGGCAGACTTTAATCAGACCATAACTCTCTTAGAAATCAAGGGTAGAGTGCGATCTCTGGGGGCGAATCGCTGGACGTTGAACGAATAAAAGAGGATAAAGGAGGATTTTTTAAAGAAAAGTGTGGTTTCCGGTGATTTTTAGGGCGATATATGTGTTTTCTATTGACTTTTTCGCCGATGTGTGATACAATGGAAGTATGAGCCTGGGATAGTAGTGTCCAAGGTCAAGAACATTTGAAAGGGGGTTTCTGTATGGAAACTAATAAAATTGAAGCAATAAACAAGCTAAATAAGGCGACGGCGCTTTTGATTAATGAGGGGCCGAGTCCAAGTGAGCTACTGGAGGCCTTCATGCATACGCATCTGGCTACCCAACAAACCTTGCAATTTAAGGTGCAGCCGCAGGTGGAGACCCGCCCGGGGGCTTTTATGACCGTGGTGGACAGGAGAGATTTGCCAGTGGAATTCACGCTCAGCTGCGTGATTGTGCAATTGGGGTATGTCAATGCAAATCGCACCGCTTTTTATCTCATGGCTTATGTTATGAGTGATGCCTGCGACAAGGTAGTTGGTGTTGATGAATTGGTTCCTTTGTACGACGGTAGCTTCTTCACTGAAGGATGTCTTATAAGTATGCAATATAATGCGGCATCTGGTGAGGGGGTTATACTGCACGTGTCAAAAAACGACGGGAACGGCTATAAAAGTGAAAGCTTTATAACAGTTCCTGGCGTAGGGGATTCTGTCTGCTATCGGGCAGACTGTGGCCTTGCGCGTCCGGCGGACTACGCTGCAGTCAACACTGGCTTTGCGGTCCATAAGTGGCTGAGAGAAGCGAGGGGTGCTCAGAGCGGTGCAGAGCAAGCTGAAGCTGCGCAGGGGGCGCAGGTTGCTGCTGAAGATTCAGAGAATAATTCTGAAGATATGCAAGAGGACGCAGAGCAGGTGCAAGCGCAGGACCAGAGCTCTCAGATGGATACAGAGCAGGACCAGAGTTATCAGACGGGCACAGTGATTGACGAGGCGATTGTTGGTCAGGCGATGATAGAGCCTGATGAACAGGAGCCGGTGAAGAAGGCGCCGAAACATGCAATGCTGAATGGCGCTGACGGTGCGGAGGCATCGAGTACTAAGCATGACAAGGTCCATGCTGCCGGGCTGACGGGTAAAACTCAGAGGCGTAATAAAGCGGCAGCGTTTCAGGTAAAATAATTCCCCCTACTAGAGCTTTCTAGAAAGCTCTACCCCTTCGCGCGGTGCGAAGGGGTATTTTTAAACTTTAAGTGTCTTCCCTCGACTCCAGTCCTCGAGCTTTTGGCTGGCGTCATTGATGATTGGCATAAGCTGATCCTTTTCTTCGGCTGTAAAGTGTCCGAGGACGAAATCAGTGTCGCCGAGACGTTCGCGGAGAGGCTTGTTCCCTGTCCCAAGGCGGAGACGGGCGAAATCGGTGGTTTTTAGATGATTAGCGATTGATTTTAGGCCGTTGTTCCCGCCGCTTGAGCCGCGTTCGCGAAAGCGGGTTTTGCCAAATTCGAGATCGAAATCGTCGCAAATCACGAGGAGATTTTCGCGGGGGATTTTATAGAAGTGCATAAAAGCTTGGACGGCTTGGCCGGAGTTGTTGTAAAAATCTTGGGGCTTGATAAAAATTTGGTCGCCGGACTTCAGCCACTCGGCACCCATTTTAAGCTTTTGCCAACTCAGATCGTAGATCTTGGCATAAAGGTCAAGCATGAGAAAACCGAAATTGTGGCGAGTGAAATTATATTCAGCGCCAGGATTTCCGAGACCGACGATGAGACGCATGCTAATTTTTCTCGTCGGCGCGGCCGATTTCAGTGATTAAATCTTGGTTTTTGTTGTGCAGCGTACGTAGGCTATGGATGTTTTCGATTACTAGACGATAAGTCGGCATGAAGCGCAACAAAAACCCTTTTAAGCGAAGCGTACTGAAATACGGCCGCGCCGAGCTGCGATGCAGAAGGTCGTCGTGGATATTCGGATGGATACGATCGAAGGCTGTGCGATGCTGGTCGATGAAATCGCGGGCAGAAGATTTTACGAGTTTCACACGTTCGCGAGATTTGCTGTTTTCGAGCGCAAAAAATTCGAATAAATAGAAAAGTTGCCAGAAAAGGTCGTTTTTTTCGTCGGCGATGTCATGCTTCTCGAGGAAATCGTATAAACAAAAGGCAATCGAAAGATGGTCAATCGCGAAATCGGTGTCGGAATTTGACCAAGTTTCGGACATGGCGCTAGTTTTGTGGCGAATATAATGATATAATCGCTCGTTGAGGAAAAAAGCAGTTTTGCAAATACAAAGATAAGCAGTACAGAAATAAGCATCCTCGAAACGCAGACCTTCGGGAAAAGTGATTTCGTATTTTTCGAGGAGGTCTTTGCGGAAGATCTTGTTTGTCGGCGCTAGGTCGGTTTTTAGGATGAGGTCGTCGTCGACGAGATGCAAGCCTTGATATTTCAAAGTGTAGTAGTTGTCATCGCTGATTTTCATTTCGTGATGCGCATGATAAGTGATTGCAATTCCACAAATTGCAATATCGCTAGCGTTTTTAGTAATGGCGTCGTACATTTTTTCGCACATTGTCGGGTCGTAATAGTCGTCACCATCGCAAAACATGATGAAGGCGGCTTTTGCGGCGGCAATTCCACGATTGCGGGCGACGGAAACGCCTTGATTTTCTTCGAAGTTGATTACGCGAATGCGCGAATCGCGTTTTTTGTATTTTTCTAGGACTTTTTTCGAGTTGTCGGTCGAAGCATCGTTAATGCAGATAATTTCAATTTCGGAAAGCGACTGGCTAATCAAAGCATCAAGGCAGGCCGGGAGATATTTAGCATTATTATAACAAGTAACAATGATACTAATCTTTGGCTGCGACATCTTCTTTCTCCTTGTGGTTAGATTGGGCTTTAAGCGTGGTATATTTACACCGCAACTCTTCAAATTCAGCGCGCAAAGTTGCGTTTTCGGCGAAAGATTCTTTAATGAGAAGCGAAAGCTCTTTTTGCTTACGATAATTCGGATGAGTCTTGAGCCAGAGTTTTTTCACGAGCTTGCGGCGACGCATTTTACGATCGAGGCGGCGGATATAGGATATGGTTTCGCGGGTAGAATGATCGAGGATATAATTCATGAGATTCCATTGATCTTTACTATTGAAGAAATGTTCATAAAGGAGGCCATCTTCGCGGGCGGCTAGATATTCGGGCTTTACTTTTTCGATGAACTCGGGGAGAAGATTGGGCGCGAGACGGAAAATGTTCCAAAAATAAGCGCCGAATTTCGTTCCTTGGACCATGGGCGCATATTTTTCCCAGAGGTCATGCTCGCGGAGGTAGTTTTCGATTTCTTGATATTCGTATTGGATATTGAGGACTTTTCCGGCGCTATTGACGGACGAAGCTTCGTTATCGAGGCGATAATGCAAAAAAGCTTCGACGGTGAAATAGGCGCGGTGGGTCGTCGCCCAGATTTTGAAATTAAAGCCTGTGTCTTGGTATGAGGCGCCGGGAGTAGGCAGGAACTTAATATCGTTCTCTTCGAGAAATTCGCGACGATAGATCGCCGACCAAATCGCTGGGGCTTGGTAAAAAATCCAAGTATGATATTCCGGGTCGATTACGCGGCCAGTGTCGTTGATGTCGACATAATAATATTTTTCGTCTTTATGATTCTTATTATGAAAATAATTGGCGCGTACGACATCGACGGAGTTGTTTTCGGCCATGCGGGTCAGTTTTTCGAAGGCATCGAGCTCAATCCAGTCGTCGGACTCGACGATGCCGATGTATTTCCCTTTCGCGGCGGCGAGACCGAGATTCATGCTGTCGCCGTAGCCGGAATTGGGCTTGTCGATAATGACGATACGATCGTCTTTCGCGGCGTAGGACTCGAGGATTTCGAGCGAAGAATCGGTCGAGCCGTCGTTCAGGCAGATGATTTCGATAGATTTCAAAGTTTGGTTCACGAGGCTGTCGAGACACTGAGGAAGGTATTTTTCGACGTTGTAGATTGGGACAAGGATGGAAATAAGCGGTTTGGTCATGCTAAAATTAATTCCCCTTTCGAATTAAAACAAAATAAAAATAGAATCAAACTGGTGGTTCTTACTGGGCTTGAACCAGTGACCTCACGAATGTGAATCGTGCGCTCTAGCCAACTGAGCTAAAGAACCAATTGGACGGAAGATGAGAATTGTATGATTCCCTTCCTGTATGCTATAATAGCATGAATGAAGATAGATTTCCAGAAGTTTGAACAAGAAAAATCTGAAATTGAGAGTTTTTTGGCGCAACCAGAGGCATATGCGGCGCCAGATTTTGCCGAGAAGTCGCGACGGCTGGCGGAGATTGAGGGGATTTTGGGGCTGGCGCGAGAAATTGAGCAGGCGAAGCGGAATTTGGCGGAGGCGAGCGAGCTGGTTCACGATCCGGAGCTGGGGCAGATGGCGCAAGAAGATGTGCGCGTTTTGGGGCTGAAAATTGAGGATTTGACGGCGCAGCTCGAGGAAAAGCTTTTGCCACATGATCCGGCGGACGACAAGCCGGCGATTATGGAAATTCGGGCCGGGGCGGGAGGCGACGAGGCGAGTTTGTTCGCGGGGGAGCTTTATCGGATGTATGTACGCTATGCGGAAAGGCATGGACTTAGAGTCGAGCTTTTGAGCCAGAATGAGAACGAAGCTGGCGGGATGAAGGAAGTCGTCATTAGGGTGACGGGAGAGAAACCGTATGGGCAGCTGAAATTCGAAGGTGGGGTTCATCGCGTGCAGCGGGTGCCAGTGACGGAAAGTCAGGGGCGGATCCATACGAGTACGGCGACGGTGGCGGTGCTTCCGGAGGCGGCGGAGAGTGACCTCGAGATTAAGCCGGAAGATCTTAGGATTGATATTTACCGTTCGGGCGGTCATGGTGGGCAGGGCGTGAATACGACGGATTCGGCGGTGCGAATTACGCATTTGCCGACGGGGATTGTCGTCGCGATGCAGGATGAACGTAGCCAGCAGCAAAATCGGGTAAAAGCGATGGCGATTTTGCGTTCGCGGCTGATGGAGAAGAAGAAACAGGAAGAAATGGCGGCAGCGAGCGACGCGCGGAAGAGCTTAATCGGTTCGGGGGATCGGAGCGAGAAAATTCGGACGTATAATTTTCCGCAGGATCGGATTACGGATCACCGGATTCACTATTCGCGGTCGAATATCGGCGCGGCGATGGATGGGGATATTGAGGATCTAGTACGAGAGTTGACGCAGGCGGAACGACAGCTACCGGAAGAATAGGAGCGTGATATAATTGGGGGGAGGAGGGCAGCTTAAAAAGGAGGTGATATAAATGCGTTTTCCACCTATTTCAATGAAGGCAAGTGTTGTGTTCTACATAGCAATAGTGGTAACATTAATAATGTCCTGTATGCGTGGAGAATTATTCTGGGTTGGCTTGATCACAGCGATTGTAATGGTAGTCGTTTCATTTCTTGAAGGATTATTGATCTACGCACCAGAAGTTGGTAGTCGGATACAGGATTATATGCGGGCAAAGTCGGTACATAATGTTGAAGAGATTAAACAATGCAAAGAAAATCTCAAAAACGAAGCAGAAAATGGTTGCGAGTTTTCATTTATGTGTTTGCTTGTTTGTCTCGTAATGGCGCCGTTAACGCTGATGACCGCAGGTGCGGAAGTAATAGATGCGTTGAAGGCAAAATTTTTCCGGTTGGGAAAAATTTCAAGATGAGCTATATGTGACTTATAGTTTTGTCTCCCTCCTCCTACCCCGCTGCGGCGGGGATTTCTATTGACTTTTTGACGAATGTGTGCTATAATGGGGGTATAGGGTAATTATGACAGTTGATTCTTGGTTAAAAAAGGCAAAAAAACGGATTGACGCGCTGGATGCGGAATTGATTGCGCTGACGGTTTTTGCGCCGAAATTGCGGGCTGGTTCGCGTGAGCCGCTAGAATCAGACCGGAGTTGGCTAGTTTCGCATGATGTTGTAAAAATTACAACAGCTATGGAACAGCGAGCCGATGCTATGCTAAAACGGCGCGAAGGGGGCGAGCCTTTGGCGTATATTTTGGGCGAAAAGGAGTTTTATGGGCGGAAGTTTTTCGTCAATCCGCGGGTTCTGATTCCCCGCCCCGAGACGGAGGAGCTGATCGAGTTGGTGAAGGAGCTGCCACTCGCGAAACGGCCGGAATTTTTGGAAATTGGCACGGGGAGTGGCTGTATCGCGATTACGTTGGCCTTGGAATTTCCTCAAAGTTATGTTTTGGCGACGGATGTGAGCGTCAAGGCGCTGGAAGTGGCGGAAAAAAATGACTTACTACACGAAGGGCGAATCGATCTCGTGCAGTCGAATTTGTTTCGCGAGCTGCAAAATGAGTTGCATGGCGAGCATTTTGATGTCGTAGTAGCGAATCTGCCGTATGTTTTGCGGGAATGGAAATGGGTGCAGGCGGAAAATCTGCGTTTTGAGCCGAGATCGGCGATTTTCTCCCGAGGCGAGAACGGGTTGTCGTTTTATCGCAGAATGTTTAAAGAGTTGCGAGATGCGCAGGATGATGATGCGCTTTGGGTGGATTATGTGGTCGTTGAGGCGGATCCATGCCAACATGAGAATTTGATAAAACTAGCGGAACAATACTTAATGGTTTTTGTTAAGAAACGGGGGTATGGGTTGGTTTTTGAGGATTATTGGCGATATTGGTGGGATCCGCAGAAGCGACGCTATACGATACGAAAGCCGAACGAGGTCCTGGAAGAGGAGCGGCGGACGGGGATAGTGTCGCGAACTGCGGAGGATTTTCAGCGGCGGGCCGAGAAGTAGTTGCGCGGACAGCGAGGATGACTGCGGGAATGACTCGGCGAGCTATTTTTTATAGCTGCCGAGCGTCGCGCTAAGATTAACTTCTTTGTTGTCGCGTAGGACGGTGAGCTGGATCGTGTCTCCAGGCATGTATTCGCCGATGAGGGTCGAGACGGATCCGGCGCTGCCGAGGGGTACGCCGTTGACGCGGATGATGATGTCGCCGTCTTTTATTCCGGCTTTGGCGGCGGGGCCGTTCGCGATGACGGGGCTATCTTTCGTATTGCTATGGACGTAGGCTCCGCTCGAGACGGGTAAATTATATTCGGTGGCAATATCGGGAGTCAAGGTAATATAATAGACGCCGAGATAGGAGCGTTCGGCAGATTTGTTTTCGATAATGTTTTTCAACATACCTTTTACGCTTGAAATTGGAATGGCGAAACCAATACCGTCGGTTTCGGAAGTCGTCGCGGTATTGATACCGATGACCTCGCCGGCGGCGTTGACGAGCGGGCCGCCAGAGTTGCCGGAATTGATCGCGGCGTCGGTCTGGATCATGTCGACGAGGCTTTCGGCTTCGGTATAATCATTATTAGTCGCGGTGATAATACGGCCGGTGCCGGAAATGATCCCGGAGGTGATGGTGTTTTGGAATTGGCCGAGAGCGTTGCCGATTGCGATGACTTGCTGGCCCGCGGAAACGGTTTTCGAGTTGCCGAGAGTAACGGTCGGGAGCCCGGAGGCGTCTTTGATTTTAAGATAAGCAACATCATTATTCGGGTCAACGCCGACAGTTTCGACTTTTTCGAAAGTTGTGCCATCGTCGAGAACGATGCGGATATTTTTCGCGCCATCGATGACGTGTTTATTAGTCAAGACATAACCATCTTCGGTGACAATCATGCCGGTGCCGGCGGCAGTAGAGGTCATGGATTGGCCAAAAAGGCTTTTGGTTTGGACTTCAGTGAGGATGGAGACGACGCCGGGAGCGACTTTGGCGGCGACTTCGGCGATTGAGCCCTCGGTAAAGTTTGCGATGTTGCCGTCACTGTTCGGATAAGTGAAATTAACGTCGCGATCGTTGCAGAAAAAGTCCCAAACCGCATATGACAAGCCGGCGATCGATGCGACGAGGCTGAGGCTGAGCAAGACGGTCACGATGCAGCGGAAATTGCGGTCGTTTTTCGCGGCGAGATCGCAGGAATGCGCAGGGCAGGATTTTTTCGAGGCAGATTTGGATTCTTGGGGGGAAGCTGCCTTAGACGAACGATCCTTAGAAGAATGACTTTCGGGAGAAGGCGTTTTGGATGCATTAGCTTCGGGCGCAGAGGTTTCAGGCGGATGCTCTTCGGATGTACGAGCTTCAAGCATATGTTCTTCAGGCGCATGAACCTTGGGCGAAGATGTTTCCACTGAATGCGTTTCCGGCGCAGACGTTTCCGGCGAACCAGTTTCGGATTTAGTATTAGCTGGGCGAGAGAGATCGTCGCCTGCGATCGGAGCTTCGTCGGGGACGAGACTGGCTGGGGTCTTTGCTGCTGCGTCGGGATTAAAAATTTCGTCGACGCTAACTGATTTTTGATCCGATTCTGCGCTCGATGCGGACGCTGTAACGTCGGGAGATTTTTTCTCAGCCGAGTTTGGATCAGAATTTGTTTTAGTCATTTTACCTCCTTAGGGTGATTTAATGAATATTAAATCGTGGTTGGCTAAAGCCAATAATTAATACGATGATGACAAAAATGCTAAATAAAACTGGGAGCGCAACGTCGGCGAATTTCAGACGGTTACGACGTTTTAACATGGCCTCTTGGACCTCGAAATAAGCAAAAGCGAGTACGGCGAGGATGAGGCTGACTTGGGAAACGCAGATGCCGGTCGTGCCGATAGTATAAATTATTAGCCAAGAATAGGAAATCCAAGCAATTTCGGCGGAAAAGAGCCCAAAAACGAGAGAGATGAAGCTGGCGTCGGCGTCTTCGCGCTGGATGAGGACGTGGTGCGAAGCGGCATAGCCGATAATGAAGGCAGGAATGACAAGGACGGCGGAATTAGCGACGGCGGCAAAAATGGTCGCGGTAGTCATGCCGAGGACGATCGCCGTGATGGCTTGGATAACGGTGAAGAGTGCCGAGGAGCGAGGTTTGATGAAAATTAGCCAAATTGCATATCCGACCATGAGAACGGCGTGGACGGGCAAAAAGTTCGATCCGGCGCAAAAGGCGAGCAGGACGAAGCTGAAGCCGACGATAAAATCCACGAGGCTGGAGCGGAGATTGAGCAGCCAATAACGATGGTTGACGGCAAAAACGCGCCATTTCGAGACGATGACGAGGATGATACCGATGAGCGGGCTGCCGGTCAGTAAAGTAATACCAATCGAGATGACCGCAAGTAAAAGATTGAGGATAATATGCAAAAATGAGCTCAGAATATTACGGCTTTTGCGGATAAAAATATAATCGGCCATGATGGTATTATAACATAGTTCAGAAATGGAAAAATAAAAATTAAAACACTATTAGAATCAAAACGTGGTATAATTAGGGAATGGAATCGAAACCAAAATTTTTTCAAAAGCATCCTTTAGTGAAGGATTTGCTGAGCTTAGGATTATTTGTAATTTGTGTGGTGATTGGGACGATCTTGCTGAATGCGTTCGTTTTTCGATCATATAATGTCGTCGGATCGAGTATGGAAAATACTTTGCAAGATGAGGATCGGATTATTGTGAACCGTTTGCCGGCGACTTGGGCGCATTTCCTGGGAGAAGAATATATCCCGAAACGGGGCCAGATTATCGTGTTTGCGAATGGCGAAGCGAGCGGGGAGTTGACTTGCGAGGCGCCGGTTGGGCAGGTTGACCAATATATTATTAAGCGCGTGATTGCTTTCCCGGGGGAGCGCGTGACGGTCAAGGATGGAAAGTTGCTGGTTTATAACGAAGAGCATCCGAATGGTTATTCGCCGGATGAGGAGACGCGGGTCGACGAGAATGATGGTCCGAAGGAAAATTCGTCCGGGGACGTCGATTTGGTCGTGCCGGAAGGCGAGTTGTTTGTCGCGGGGGATAATCGCGAAGGATCGCATTCGTTCGACTCGCGGTCGGGACTAGGGACGATTCCCTTTTGTCGAATTGTCGGTCCAGCGGCAGCGCGAATCTTCCCATTCGATCAAGTGCGACTTTTCTAAGTCGCGTGCGCTAGAAGCGAAAATGGGCATGAAAAAGCTCCAGCGAAGCTGGAGCAGGAGTTAGGCTTGGAAATGAGAGCGCTCTGCGCAGAGACAGAGTAGTTTTCCGGCGGTGAAGATGATAAAAAATCCCACCAGGTCGCGATAGTCGGGGAAAGAAAACTCGATAATCGATCGGATGAAAATGAAGGAAAAGTAGAGGAATATCGCGATGCGGATAATGAGCGCAAGGCGATAGATTTTGTAACGCGTGAGGCGCGGATGAATGCTGAGGCTTACTAAGACTTTTTCCGGCAAGCTACGTTCCGGCAGAAACGGGTTGTAGAAGATTAAGGATTTACCGATTATCAGAATAATAAATAGCGCCATGGCGCGCCAGGCGGCGAGCCAGCTAAAATTCGCGCTGAGCGTTGCGTAGATAAGATTAGCGAGGAAGCCGGCTCCGGCGGTAACGGTTAAGATTATGAGCGCGTTCACTTCCGCGATTAGCATTGCAGTCCCGATGAGTGCGAAAAAGAACCAACAATCGGGCTGCTTTTGGTGTTTTTGGGTCATTTTACCCCTCCTCTCAATCAGCCAGTAAAGAGCTAAAGGTTTCAGCGCAATTTCTGGCCGATAAAATACCCATATCATTCTATTGTATCACAGATAGTCCTATTTGTCAATAGATTTTCGTGATTTTTCGGAAAATCGGAAGGTTTTTGGCGGATTTTCGGATTTGACTTATTTTCTAAAAATGCGATAATGAAATTATGAAGAATTTTTGGGCGGATCTGGAAAAAGGTTTTACGGTTTTGGCGCCGATGGAGGGTGTGACGGACGTGATTTTTCGCCAAGTGATTGCGCGGGCGGGGCGGCCAGACGTGTTTTTTACGGAATTTACGAATGTTTCGAGCTATGCGTCGGAAAAAGGGCGGGATAATGCCTTGGAGCGGCTGGAAGTTGCGCCGACGGATGCGCCGATCGTGGCGCAGATTTGGGGAAAGAACCCGGAGCATTTTGCGCGCACGGCGGGGGCTTTGGAGGAGCTGGGATTCGCGGGGCTGGATATTAATATGGGGTGTCCAGACCGGCATGTCAACGCGACTGGCGGCGGGGCGGCGATGATTCGGACGCCAGAGCTCGCGGTGCAATGTTTAAGAGAGACGCGGGCGGCGACGAACTTGCCGATTTCGGTAAAAACGCGGTTAGGATACACTTATGTCGATGAATTTCGGGGATGGTTGGAGACGATTTTGAAGGAGGAACCGGCCGCGCTGACGGTTCATCTGCGGACGCGCAAAGAAATGTCGAAAGTTCCGGCACATTTTGAGCTGATTCCGGAGATTGCGGGACTGAGGAAGGCTTTTTCGCCGCAGACGCGATTGATTATTAATGGAGACATTGAGGATCTCGCGATGGTCGCGAGAATGCGAGAGGAATATCCGAGTGTTGATGGGTTCATGATTGGTCGGGGCGTGTTCGCGAATCCATTTTGTTTTTCCGAACACGCCCCGACCCAGGCCGAGTTGATCGATTTGCTCCGGTATCACCTAGAGCTGTTTGATGAACGCGATGCGCGGCTGAAGCTAAAACGGGCGCAGGCGATTAGTCGCGGGGTTGATGAAGGCCGGCGCGGGTTGGCGTTTGAACCGCTGAAACATTATTTTAAGATCTATATTGCGGGATTTCCGGGAGCTGCGGAAATGCGCGCGCGGATGATGGAATGCCGAACGACGGATGAAGTGCGGGCGGTTTTGAGAGAAAACGGTTGGAAAATCTAGGAAATGTTGGTGTTGAGAATACGGCGGAATATGGAGCTCAGGAAATGTTGGTATTAAAAATACGGCGGAACATGAACTTTAGATAAGCGTTAATATCGTCGAGCGAAAAATTAGTTTCGTCTTGGAAGAATTTGATAATCAAACAGACGGCGCCGTCGGTGAAAAATTCGGCGTCGAGCTTTATGCCGGGGTAGTTTTTGTTTTGGTGGTGGCGGAGGCAGTGCAAAAGATTATGATAAAGATGACGCTTGAGATGGTCGGTGAAATTCGCGACGTCGTTCGCGCTAATGAGCATTTTATAAATATCGGTATGCGATTTGAGATACTCGGTGACATCATTAAAGAAAGTTTCGATATCGCAATTATTACTCAGATCATAATCGGATTGGAAAAAAGTTTCAAAAATTTCTTCGCGAAGTTCTTTCGCGACGTCGTAGATATTGTCGTAATGTAAGTAAAACGTCCCGCGGGTGATTTCGGCTTTTTGGCAAAGCTCGGTGACCGTGATTTCGTCGAGATTATGCTTCGCGCTGACTAGCTCGGCGAAAGCTTGGCGAATGGCGCGCCGAGTTTTTTGGCGGGCGCTGTTCGGCTTAGACGGGGATGGATGAGTTTCAGAAACAGTCATTATTTAATTATAACATAAAATTAGACAAATAGCGGAAAATTGTCTAAAAATATACATTTTTATAAAATATGTCTAAAAATAGACAATGTTTAGATTTCTGTACTTTACATTTTGTAAAATAACTTATAAAATACGGAAAGATTCGCGATTTTAAGGTTAAATCGACGTTAATTCCCCATTTCTGGATTCAGGATCCGGGGATTTTGAGAGTTAGAAACTAAAGTTTTAAGCTAAGAAAGGAAGAAATGAAACGGATTACGGATTTTATTGTCAAGCGACGAAATATTATTTTGGCGATTTTTGTGCTGTTTGCGGGGATTTCGACGATTTTGATGCAAAAAGTGAAAATTAATTATGATATGACAGAATATTTGCCGGAAACTTCGGAAGTGAAGACTGGGCTCGACATCATGGAAAATGAGTTTGGCGGGGAGGACGAATGTACGATGACGGTCATGCTGGAAAATTTGGATGCGGAGGCGAAAACTAGCACGAAAGATTATCTTTTGGGGCTCGAACACGTCGCGGAAGTGGATTATGATGAGAGTGAAAAGTATAATCGTGATAATTTTACGCGGTATGATCTGATGCTTGATGTGGCGGCGGACGCGGAAGAAGCGGCAGCGGTTTATGATGAGATTAAAGGGCATTTCGCGACGAAGGATTTGACTTTGGGCGGCGAAGTCACGGGCGAAGTTTTGCCGATTTGGATCGTTGCGCTGGCGGTGGGATGCGCGCTGGTGATTTTGATTATTATGAGCGAATCTTATGTCGAGCCGTTTCTCTTCATGGCGACGATTTTGATCGCGGTTTTGCTAAACAAGGGGACGAATATTATTTTCCCGAGCGTTTCGAATATTACGGATTCGATTACGGCGATTTTGCAGCTGGCGCTGTCGATGGATTATTCGATTATGCTAATGAATCGTTATCAGCAGGAGCGGAAACGGACGACGGATAAAGTCGAGGCGATGAAAGCGGCGCTGTTTAATGCTTTTAAGTCGATTTCGAGTAGCTCGATTACGACGATTGTCGGGCTGCTCGCGCTGGTCTTTATGAGCTTTGGGATTGGTAAGGACATGGGGTTTGTGCTGGCGAAGGGTGTGCTGTTTAGCCTGGTTGCGATCTTTACTTGCCTGCCGGGGCTGATCTTGATGTTTGATAAAGCAATCGAAAAGACCAAGAAAAAATGTCCGAGCGTAAAGTTGGATTTTTTGGGTAAGGCGGCGGACAAAAGTCGCTATGTTGCGCTGGGGATTTTCGTGGTGGCGTTTCTCGCGAGCTATCTTTTGCAGGGTAATTTGGGGATTTTCTATACGGACGCGGCGGATGAAAAGATTACGGAAGTTTTTGGAAATGAAAATGAGATGGCGGTGATTTATGATAATGTTGATGAGGAAAAAGTTGCGGAGAAATGCCGCGGGATTGAGGGCGAGAAATTAAATAAAGTGCTTTGCTATGGGAATACGATTGGCGAGGAGCTGACGGCGGAGGATTTGCCGGGAAAGATGGATGAGCTGGCGGTCGAAACCGAGATCGAGGATTATATTTTGAAGCTGGCGTATTATCATTATTATCGTAATGGCGAGACGGGGCGGATGAGTCTCGCGGAATTCACGCGCTTTGTCCGGGAGGAGATTTATACGCATCCTGAGCTGAGCGCGGAAGTCGACGATGCGACGCGAGCGAATATTGCACGGCTGGAAAATTTCGCGACGGCGGATGCGGTCTTGGCGGCACGGGGGAGCGATGATTTGGCCGCGGTGCTCGATGTCGACGCCGAAACGGTGCATGATTTAATGATTTATTATAATTCGCGCGGAATTCAGAGTCGGATGACGCTGGCGGATTTGGCGGGATTTTTGACGGATTATGTCGCGGTGAGTCCGAAATATGGCGGCGAGATCGATGCGGCGGCCGAGGCGCAGCTCGGGCAGTTACGAACGTTCACTAATCGGAACTTTATCGAGGCGAAGCTCGAAGCTCCAGAAATGGCGGCGGCGTTTGGAGTGGACACGGAAATGGTGGCGGCGCTGTATAATTATTATGGTTATCTCGAAGTCATGAAAATGATTGAGCAACATCCGGAGCTAGCGCCGAAGCTGCCCGAGATCTTGGCGGAGCAGGCAAAGGGTCCGGCGCCAAGCTTCTCGCCGATTGAATTTACGGATTTTGTCTTAGCGCATAAGGATGACGAAAAGCTTGCCGGAAGCTTGGCGCCGGAAACCTTGCGCCAGCTGAGTTTCGTCAGCGGAATAATGCACGATAGTCTAAACGAACGCACATATGATGCCCATGAGGCGGGGCAAATTATCGGAATGGACGCGGGAAAAATGGAGCTGATTTATTCGCTCTATGAGATTAATTTCCAAGGAAAAGAGATTTTCTTGTCGCTGAATGAATTTGTGAATTTCTTGCTGAACGATGTCATGAATAATCCAGAATATAGCGCGAATTTCGATCAGGCGATGCGGGTGAAGCTAAATGCGGTCGCGAATATTATGAATTTAACGTTGATGGATGTAAAATATTCGACGATGGAATTGGTAAATACTTTGGCGCCACTCGCGGAGGTGGATGAAAATTTGGTCGGAGTTTTGTATCTTTATCACGGAAGCTTTTATGATTACGATGCGAATTGGAAACTTTCGCTCGAGCAGTTCGTGAATTATATTGATGAAAAAATGCTAGACGATCGGCGCTTGGAAAATTTCTTGGATGATGCGATGCGCGAAGAAGTCCGGAATGCGAAAACTAAAGTCGCTGATGCGAAAAAATTGTTGGTGGGCGAAAAGCATTCGCGGATTGTGCTCGAGACGAGTTTTGAGGATGAATCGGAAGAGACTTTTGGATTTTTAAGAAAGTTGCACGAAGAAATTGGGGAGGCGTCGAACGAGTTTTATGTTGTCGGAAATTCGGCGATGGCGGAGGAAATGTCGGAGACTTTTGGCGGCGAAATGAATATGATTACAGTGATTACGATGATTTTCATCTTTGTCGTCGTTGCGCTGACTTTTGGATCATTGTTGCTCCCGGGGTTGCTCGTGCTGCTGATTCAGTGTGCAGTTTATATGACGATGGGGCTATTGTCGATGGGCGGGATTGATGCATATTTCATTGCGCTTTTGATCGTTCAAAGTGTTTTGATGGGGGCGACGATTGATTATGCGATTCTCTATACGTCGTATTATATTGAGGCTCGGGAGCGGAAACAACGCAAGGCGGCGGTTTGTGAGGCTTATAACAAATCGATTCATGCAATTGCGACTTCGTCTTCGATTCTGATTTTAGCGACTTTGATTGTCGGGGCTTGCACGACGGGCGTAACGTCGATGATTCTAAACACAATTTCGGCGGGTACGATCTGTGCGACAATTCTAATCTTGTTGCTTTTGCCGGCAATGTTGGCGGCGCTGGATAGAATTATCATGCGACGGAAAAAGCACGCCTAGAAACTAAAAACCGGCGAGATGCCGGTTTTTTGTCGGGCCTCGAAACTTTTACTTTTTGTCTTCGCGGCGTTTTTGTTCTTGATCATTACGAAAACTAAACATAATCGGAGTACCGACGAATGGGAATTTTTCGCGGATTTTGCGTTCGAGGAAACGTTTGTAGGACCAATGTAGTAGCCCTAAATCGCGACCATGGACGACGAACCAAGGCGGGCAAATATCGGTCTGGACGATATATTTTAGCTTTGGACGAGTGTTTTTCAGCCCAGCGGGCGGATGTTCGATAATGGCTTCGCTGAGAATTTTGTTTAGTTCGGAAGTTTTTATTTCGAGATGGCGCGTTTGATCGATTTCGAGAGCAAGCTCGAAAAGTTTGGTGACGTTCTGGCCGGTTTCGCTGCTAGTGATTAGGACCGGGGCGTAGGGTAAAAAGTTAAAATCGTATTCGAGATGGTCGAGAATATCGTCGAGCTTGCGCTTTGGAGGGCGCGTGGGGGCTTCGGGATGCTCGGGATCAATTTCCGGCAGGATGACCTCATCTTTTACAAGATCGGATTTTGTCAATACGACAATGATACCTTTTCCGGCGGAGATGATTTGTCCGGCGAGGGATTGATCGAGCTTTGAATGCGGCTCGGTTGCATCGACCAGCAAAGCGCAGACGTCAGCTTCTTCAATCGCAGACAAGGTTCGTAAGGCAGAAAATTTTTCGATGCCAACTTCGCGTTTTCCCGGTTTGCGTAGACCGGCAGTGTCGAGCAACTCGAGGGTGCGTCCGTGATAACGAACTTCGGTGCGGTTAATGTCGCGAGTCGTTCCTTGGCGCGAGCTGACCAAGGCTTGTTGCTTTTTACCAAGAGCATTGAAGAGTGAAGATTTGCCGACATTCGGGCGACCGATTAAAGCGATTTTGAGAGAATCGTCGGAGGTTTTCGATGAGCGGTCGGCTATGTTTTGCGATGAAACTTTTAGCTCGTTTAAAATGACGGATTTTAGTTCCCTGATTCCCTGTCCAGTGGTCGCGGAAATGCGAAAAGTTTTTGCGGATTTGATTCCGAGATGTAGAAAATCTTCGTCGGGCAAACTTTCTCCTAGATCAGATTTGTTTAGCAAAAGTAAAACTGGCTTGCGCGATTTCAAGGCGCGCTTTGCAATGTCTTTGTCGCGTTGGTCGGGATATTTCGCTGAGTCTAGAGTCAAAAGGATTAAATCGGCCGCATCGACGGCGTCGGCAATTTGGTCCTGGATTCCGGCTTCGAAATCGTCCGCAGGATCTTTTAGACCAGCCGTATCGATCAAGAGAAAGCTATCATCTATTCTCGCCATGACATTGTCGCGCGTCGTTCCCTCCTCGCGGGCGACGATGGCAATGTTGTGGTGCGCGAGACGGTTTAACAAGCTGGATTTTCCGGCGTTTGTTTGACCGATAAGAGCGACAATTGGAAGTTTTTTCATAATATAATTATAACATAGATTTCGGATTTTTCTGTGCGTCGAGATGAAGCTAATGTTTATGATATGACATAAACTAGTCAAAAATAGAAAGTTGTGATATAATCGAAACATGAGTAAGCAGAAATTGGGACGGAAGGCGGAAAATAATCCGCAAAAAGAAGGTTTTCTGATGCGAAAATGGCATTTTTGGCTGGTTTTGGTGTTTGGGCTTTTGCTTAGTATAGGGATGTGGGGATTGATTATTTGGATGCCGACGGGGCATGATTATGCGTTTCAAGTCATGCGTATGCAGAGCGCGTCGCGAGGCTGGGCGAATGGCCAAATTTTGCCGCAAGTCGATCCGGAAGCGTTTTCGGGGTTTGGGTATGCGTATAATTTATTTTATGGTCCGATAATTAGCTATTTTGCGGCGGCGGTGCAATTTTTGACTGCACATTGGGCGGTGACGATTAATTTGGTTTTGTCGCTGCTTTTGATAGCCTCGGGAATTACGATGTGTTTTGCGGTGACAAAAATTAGTAAGAACCGTGCGATTGGCGCGATGGCAGGTATATTTTATATGGCGATGCCGTACGTTTTGTCGGATTATTATGCACGGATGGCGGTGGGTGAGATTACGGCTCTAGCAGTGGCGCCGATTTTGTTTCTTGGATTATACCAGCTGACAATTAAAGAGCGCCATGCGACGCGCAATTTGGCGATTGCTGCGGCGATAATGATTCTGTCGCATAGTTTGTCGGCGGCGATTTTTGCTCTAATGGCGGCGATTTATGTCGTGATTAATATCGACAAAATTTTTAATTTGCGGAGCATTTGGCGGATGATTTTAGCGGTCGTAGTCGCGGTGGGGCTGAGCGCGTTTTTCACTTTGCCGCTGATCGAGGCGAGGCTATGGGGGGCGGATTATGGAATTTTCGATGCGAGTTATGTAGCGAACTATTTTGGCGCGAACGCGGGAAGTGTCAATGATCATCGTTTGTATCCGACGACGATGTTTTTGGATAATGATTATTTTAGTAATGGTGCGGTGCTTGGGCCGGTGGCGTTTTTCGGGCTGGTGGGATTTTGGTTGGTGCGCAAGAAAATTGAAGAGAAAGCGCAGCGGAGATTTTTGACTTCACTTTGGATTATTGCGGTCTTATTCTTGCTGGCGACGATGGCGATTATGGATTGGGGGATTTTCCCAGAAGTAGTTTTGCAGATTCAATTTCCTTGGCGATTTTTCGAGGTCGTAGTAGTCGCGCTCGCGATAATTGCGGCTTATGTTGCGGGGATTTTGCTAAAAGAATTAGCTGTAGAAAAGCAGCGTGTGCTGACATTAGTCGCGGGGATTTTGGCGATTATGCCGGTCACGCAAGTTTTTTTGCCGAATATGGAGCGACATCTGAGCGACGAAGAAGGCGCGGCGTGGATGGAAATTACTAACGGAAGTTTGGGCTGGCAAGCGGAATATGCGCCAGTCGAAATGCTCTGCTCGGCGAATGATGAGGAAGAGAAAAATGAGCCGTATTATTGTAGTCTGGGTAAGATTGAAAAAACCATGGCTGCGCGTGGGGATGGTGCGCGGGTTTTGGCGGGAAAAGTGAAGATCTCGAATTATGAAAAAGACGGATTGAAGATTAATCTAAAAGTTAAAAATGATACGAACCAGCCAGCGGAGATTGAGCTGCCACTAGTTTATTATCCGGGATATGAAGCTTGGTTGGATGATGACGAGTTGATTTTGAAGATTTCGGAGGAATTCGGCTTGATGACGATAGTAATTCCGGCGCGAACGCAAGGTGAGGTTAAGGTCAGTTATGGAGTCAGCCGAGCGACGCAAATTGGAGTTATGATTAGTTTTGCGACGGTTTTGTCGGGAATGTTTTGGATGGTAATTAGCGGGATCTATGATTATAAAAAGCGTAAAAAAGACGCGGAAGTTGCGCGGCTGATGGATTCGGTGCGGGAAGTGATTGATGATGATATGGAAATGTTGGATCTCGAAGCGTTTGCCGAGAAGGACGAACAGAGCGCGCAGATCGAGCATGAAGCAGAACCCTCAGAAAGCCAGGAAGAGGCGGCAATCCAGGATCAGGCAGCAGAGGAAGCTGAGACGGCTCCGGCCGCGCCGGCGAAAGTCGTAAAAAAACCGCGAGGGCGAAAAAAATCCGTCAAGGCGCAGGTTGATGATGAAGCTGGGGCCGGCGCGGCCGGAGCCGCCGAGTCAAAGACCACGCGACGGACGAGGAAAACTAGCGACGATACGGTGAAATCAATGGCTGTAAGCTCTACCGGAACGACGAGGACGGCGCGTCGAGCAAGTTCGCGAACGACAGCAACGAAAACTCGTGATAAGATAGAAGAGGATATGGTAAAAACTGAAATTCCAAAAAAGTCGGCGGCGACGAAAGTTACAAAAGTTAAAGCGGTCTCACGCCCGCGGAAGGATCCGGAATGAAAAAATTAATTTCAATTATAGTTCCTTGTTATAACGAAGAAGCGGCGATAGATCAGTTTTATAAAGAAGCGAGTCGAATTAGCCGAGAAATGAAGACGGCGGAATTTGAGTTTTTGTTTGTTGATGATGGTAGTCGAGATGATACTTTGGCTAAAATTGAAGAACTGCATAAGCGTGACGAACGAGTGCGATTTGTGAGTTTTTCGCGAAACTTTGGGAAAGAAGCGGCGATGCTCGCGGGTTTGGATTATGCGAAGGGCGATTATGTCGGGATTATGGACGTGGATTTACAAGATCCGCCGGAATTATTGCCGGAAATGTTTAGCGATTTGGAAAGTGGAAAATACGATTGTGTCGCGGCGCGAAGAGTTAATCGCAAAGGCGAACCGCCGATTCGAAGTTTTTTCGCGCGAGTGTTTTATAAACTAATTAATAAGATGTCCAAAGTCGAGATGGTGGACGGAGCGCGTGATTTTCGGTTGATGACGCGGCAGATGGCCGACGCGGTGAAGTCGATGCCGGAATATAATCGTTATTCGAAAGGCTTATTTAGCTTCGTGGGATTTCGGACGAAGTGGATTGAATTTCAAAATGTTCAGCGGGTCGCGGGGGAGACGCACTGGTCGTTTTGGAAATTATTTGTCTATGCACTCGATGGAATTTGTGCTTTTTCGACGGTGCCGCTAGTTTTGGCAGCGGTGCTTGGCCTCGTATTTTGCTTCGTAGCGTTCATTATGATTATTGTAATTATTATTAAAACTTTGGCCTTTGGCGATCCGGTGGGCGGATGGCCGAGTACGATTTGCGTGGTTTTGATGATGGGGGGGCTGCAACTTTTAGCGCTAGGCGTGATTGGGCAATATCTTGCAAAGACTTATCTCGAGACCAAACGTCGGCCGATTTATATTGTGCGCACGACGGAAGAGGATTAGTAACCGACGTAGCCGTATTGTGGGACGGCGGCAATCCAAGTTTGGCCAGGCGTGAGGCGGATTTCCTTATCGGAAGAGTCGCGGAAAGACAAGCGCGCAGAATCAGAATCCTTATACCAAGTTGCCTCAGTCACGGTGCCGTTTTGGAAAATCAGAGCATCGCCGGAGCCGATAGTGGTAATTGATTCATGATAGCCATCGGACATTTGGGTTTCGTTCACGATCATAGCGACGACGACACTAGGCGTGAGTTGAACCGGTTCGCCACATTCATGCAATGTGTCGGCATAGGCGATTTGGGGAGCGCAGTCATAAACTAGATGCGGTTCGCCATTAGCATAGGACCGGGCATAAGTATTAGTTTCGGGATTGTAAGTATAGACGGTATTAAAATCCGGATTGGCGCCAAAGTTGATTGTTGGTGAAATATAATTTGGAGCACAAGTTTCAGTTTCGGAATTTTCTGGGCAGGCTTGTTTTTTCGCGAGAATATCTTGCGTTTCGTCTGGCGTCAGGCGCGCGAAAGCGACTGGGCTCGACGAAGTGAAGCCAGCATCGGCGCTAAAGCGAGCGAGATTTTGCGATGAGGTAAAGAGATTATTCCAAGTGCGCTCGAAATTTTGCTCGCGCCACATATACTCGAGATTTTCGTCGAGGTTGCGGTCGGTTTTTGAAGCAAGGTCGACGAGAGCTTCTTCTGAACCGCCGGCATGAACAATCGTACAGTCAAAGGGCAAATCCCAGTCGAGGTAGTAGGGGCGCAAAGAACGAATAGGACCGATAGCGCTGGTCGTCGGGTTCTGGAAAATAGCGGCGAAGCGCGT
Source organism: uncultured Candidatus Saccharibacteria bacterium (assembly GCA_964578645.1). Taxonomy (GTDB): domain Bacteria; phylum Patescibacteriota; class Saccharimonadia; order Saccharimonadales; family Saccharimonadaceae; genus Nanosyncoccus. The sequence continues at coordinate 56,805 of CAZODR010000002.1, forward strand.
AATGCCGCGCTCGGCGATGGCTTCGAAAATGATACCAGCTTGCGTAAGACCGGCCTGGGGGCGAGCGCCATCGAGACCGTTGGGAATCTGGACACAATAAGTTGGCTGTTTATTGAGCGAGGCGTCGGCGATTTCTTCGCCCGTAAGAACACTAAAAACTGGATCGGAAAATTCGACGCGATTGATGGCAGCTTGGTCGTGATCTCTGCTTGCAAAATAGAATAAAAGCCCGATACCGACAATTAGTGCAATCAAGAAAAGAATAATGAAGACTAATAGGATCTTTTGGCCAGTAGTGCGGGGCTTTTTCGAGGATTTTTGGTCATTAGTGCGATTTGTAACTCTGGCTTTTTTAGGGTTGGTTTTTGATTTTTGGACGGCTGGTTTTGATTTTGGAGTAGCTTTTGATGTTTTTGATGTTTTTGAAGATTTTGTGCTCATTTTTCCTCGCGTTTTTGTTTAGTGAAAATATTTTGCAGTTTGGCTTATTTTAGCATAAGCGAGAAGAGCTGTAAAGGGGATTTTGCCAGGGGAAACTAACGTTTAGTGGAAGATTGATTTAATTGTATCATTGTATTAGTTAAATAATACAATGAGCGAATCTCCTCTGTTATTCCTCTATAACATTGCGGTTTTTAGTTATTTTCGATTGCAGTAACTGTGCTTCTTAGGCGCGCGAGGCTGACGTTTTTTCCGAGGACTTCTAGAGTGGCGCCGAGCGCGGGGCTAAAGGGCGCGAAGGAAACCGCAATACGCACGAGCGAAAATAGCTCGGCGGGTTTTTTCTGAGCTTTTTCGAGCAACTGGTTAAGCTTTTCTTGGATATTATGCTCGTCCCAATTTTCGAGATTTTCGAGATCACTCGCGACGACTTGTAATAACTCGCTGAGTTCTTCTTCGGAGATTTTTTTCAAAAATTTATTTTGCATAACCAGATCGAGATCGATCTCGGGATCGCTAAAGAAATACCCGGTCATTTCGCGCAAATCTCCAAGAGTTTTCAGGCGATCATAGATAATACTGAGGACTTTTTTGCGATAATTATCGTCGTAATTTTTCGCGGCGTCGGGCCAAAAGCCGAGCGTGCGATCGTAGAGCGCATCAATTCCCTGCTCATCGGCGATTTTGCGAATCCATTGTCCGTTCATCCAAAGCAATTTCGTTTCATCATAGCGTGCGCCGGAAGTTTGGATTTTATCGATAGAAAATTTTTCGATCAGCTCGGCTTTAGTGTAGATTTCTTGCTCAGTGCCATCGTTCCATCCTAGGCAAGTGAGATAATTCAGCATAGCTTCAGACAGAATCCCATCATCGCGGTATTCGGTAGCGGATTTTGCGCCATCACGTTTGCCGAGCTTCTTGCCGCCGGTTGCCGCGAGGATATGTGGCATAGAAACAAACTTCGGGACTTCGAGACCGAGAGCTTCATAAATTGCGAGATAATTCGGGACACTGGAAAGATATTCGACTCCGCGACAAACGTGCGTCACACCCATCTCGGCATCATCGACAATATGGCCGAAATTATAAGTTGGCAGACCATCGGCCTTAATCAAGATGATATCATCCTGGACCTCGGGGCCGGCTTCCATATCGCCCATGACTTCATCATGCCATTTGCGCGGTTTTGGATCGGACTTAAAACGTAGCGGAATTCCTTCGTGCCATTCGGGCGGATTTTCCGGACGAAAATTACGGTAAAGATAAGGTAGTTTCTCCTTAGCGCAGCGATCGCGATATTCTTGGATCTTTTCGGGAGGGGTATCGTCGGCGTAAGCTCGCCCTGTTGCGATAAGTTTTTTCGCCCACTCTAGATAGTGTTCTTTGCGTTCGCTTTGAAAATAGGGCGCGTTCGGACCGCCGACTTCAGGACCTTCGTCCCAATCAATGCCAAGCCATTTCAGAGTATCTTCAATAAGCTCGGTCGCACCTTCGACATAGCGCGCGCGATCGGTGTCTTCAATGCGCAAGATGAAAGTACCTTCGGCCTGTCTCGCGATTAAGTAGGGATAAATTGCACTACGAACATTACCAATATGAATATAGCCTGTCGGGCTGGGAGCAAAACGTGTTTTCATGCTATATATTATAGAGCATTTTTAGTCGTTTTACAACGAAACGACGATATTGCGGACTTGTTTTTTGGTCAAAGAATTGTTTGCGGAATTGATTTTGTATAATACGCCACCATTAACCCAAGCGGCGTTTGAGCCGGCGTTGGAAATGTAGATTGTGATTCCCTGCTCGTGGGTCGTAGTGTATTGATCTTTCCAGGTCGGCTCGACGTAATTACGCAAGAGGGCGGAGCTGTCCCAGGAAGATTTTTCTTCGATTAACGTGAATGAGCCGTCATCGGGGCCGGTGAAACGCATAGTGATTTTACCGTCTTCGGAGTTAATGTCGCTGAGTGAATAGTCGCGCGGGATATAGGACGGGTAGGAGGCTTCGATCCCGGTTTGCATGGCGGCAACGCGAACGGAAATGTCGGGCATGTTTGTCATAACGAAGCCGGCGACGCCTGCGACACAAGCAATAGCGCAGGCGATTGCGATTACGAAACGCTTTGTCGCTCCTTTGCGCTTAGCGTGCATGACGGGCTGGGGCGCGGCCTTCTTTGGTTTTTGACTAGAGAAAGCGACGCTTTGCATGGCGCTTTCGAGAGCGTATTCGCGGTTATTTAAACTTGGACCTCGGCGGACGCTTTTTGTGCCGACATAAGTCGCTTTGCGCCGAGATTGCGCGATGTTGGTCGGTCGGGGAGCAACTGGACGAGGCTTCGCAGCCCTGAGATTGTTGCGGCTATTGGCTTGGATAACTTTCGCGGAAGATTTAGTGACCTTCGCGGCAGCGCGGTGAGCCTTCGGAGAGAGCGCGGGTTTCGAGGAAGTTTTCGCGGCGGACTTCGAACTTTCTTGGAATTTGGTCGATTTCATTGCGATATTGACGAATTTATCAATCGTATCGCCGAGTTCGCGCATTTCCGGGGTAGTCTGATTGGATTTTATATTTTCGGCGAAAGCTTTAAGCGATGAAACTTGCTCGGAAATTTCGTCGGGCGCAGTTGCGCTGCGAATCGAGGCGATGGCTTCGGAAGCGGCACGCGCAATGGCATCGACTGAATCTTCGGAGCTAGGCGAAGCCGCGATGGGGCTAGCATTTTCTGGCTGTTTCGCGCCAAGATCTCCAGAACCGAGAGCATAGCCGCTGTATCCTTCGCCATATTCTTTGATGGAAGCGCCAAGGCTGGCAGCAGCATAGTCGGCGGCGATTTGCATCGCGAGCTCGGAGGTGTCGATTTCGGGCGAAACTGAGACCTCGGAGGCTTCGGGGGTAATTGCTGATGTTTCTTCCGGAGCGTAATTTTCTGCTGAGCTTTGTATTGGCGATACTTCGACAAGGCTGGCGTCTTCAAGCGGCAGAGAATCTTCTCGCATTTCCGGATTTTCCATGATTTCGGGCGTGTCTTCAATCTTAATTTCGGCTTCGGGGGATGTCTCGACGTGGGCGCTATGAGTCATGACAACTTCTTCGGTTATTATACTGGGTTCTGGCGCAGTATTTTCGTTATCATCTGTATGTGCGCAGTCGTCAGTATAATCCTGAATTTCTGATTCGTCGACGCGTCCAAATTCTAGGACTTTCGGTGTAATGATGCGTTCGGGAGCGGATTCGTGATCGGCAGTTTCGGCAAGAGCGGCTTTTGCGGCGGCTTCTTCTTGGCGCGCAGCTTCCAGAGCGGCAGAACTGACGCGTAGATTCACTAAGCGAGATGGCGCAGCTGGAGCACTAACGGTCGCTGGGAGTTGTCGCGCACGTTTCGCAGCTTCTTCGATCACGATATTTGATGGGCGTTTGACGTAACGGCGGTTTAATGTCGTCGAGGCCTGAGTTATACGATGAGTCATCGAACTCGACCGTCCAGAATCGATTTCAATTTTTTGCATTAATAACTCCTCATCATACTTTTGCTTATGTCTATTATAACTGCAAGCGCGATAAAAAAGCAAGAGCAAAATTTATTTTATTTTATGTTATAATAACGGAAGGATGAATTTTGAAGAACGTGAGCGCGCGAAACGCAAGCGCATGATAAAAGTCGTGATTGCGGAGATCGGGATGGTTTTTTCGGTCGTGGCGATTGTTGTTGTCGCGGTCATGGCGGCGATGGGGTTTTTCGTAACTAGCGATGGAAGTATTGAGCAAATGGGGTTGGCGCAAATTCATTCGATTCCAACTGGCGGCACGGTAACTCTAGACGGGACGACACTATTTTCGCGGACGAATTTGACGCGGTCGATGGCGGCTGGTGAGCATGAAATAAAAATCGCGCGCGATAATTATGATACTTGGTCGAAGAAAATTAAAATGCATTCAGGGATGTTGATGCGACTGTATTATCCGCGGCTGTTTTTGCTTAATCGCAAGGCAGAAAAAGTGCTTAATATGGGAGAGCCGATGGTTTATTCTGTGTCGCGAAATAAAATGAATATTTTGGTTGCAGAAAAAGAAAGTACGACTTGGAATTTGCTAAATATTCGGGGCGATGAGGTCCAGACGACGAAGCTAAATCTCGCTAAAGTTTTGCCGGGAGTTGAGAAATCGAAATTCGGCGGCACAGTCGAGATTGTTGAATGGAGCAACGATGGGGAGTTTGTTTTGATTAAAACTTTGGTGGACAAGAAATCGGAATGGATTTTGCTAAATTTGAAGGATGTGGAGAAAAGTCTGAATTTGAGCAAGACGTTTGGGTTGGAATTTGAGCGAGTGGAAATGGTGGATAATTCTGCGGGGCAGATGTATGCGCTTGAAAATGGGCATTTACGCAAGATTAATACGGGCGATCAATCGATTTCGCGGGTGTTGTTGGATGAAATTTTGGATTTTAATAACGACGGGTTGGATGTAATTTTTGTAAAGCGAGAAGTTGAGAATAAGGTCAAAAAGAAGCAAATCGGAACTTATCGTGATGGCGAGAAAGATGGCGTGATTCTTGCGACAGTGGCGGATGAAGTCGCGGCGAAGGCGGCAATTTCGGAATATTATGGAGAAAAGTATATGATCTTTGTCATGGATGACAAAATCAGCGTGCTTTATGGAGCAATGCCGAGTTATCGTGAAGAAGCACCGCAAAGCGTCGATATTTTGGGGCTGAAGACTTTGGTTTCAGAATTAAAACTCAAAGTTGTGCCGCAGAATTTGGAACTTGGCGTCGAAGGTGAATATGTCGTGATGCGAAAAGCCGGGCAGTTTATGGTGCTCGATCTCGATATGGGGGATTTATACGAGTATGAACCGGGGACGGAACGTCTGGGATGGTTGAGCGATGGTATGATGTATGGCGTGATTAATGATGGCCTAGAAATTTGGGATTTTGATTATACGAACCGTCGAACTTTGGTGAAATATGTGGCTGAGACCAAGGCAGAAACTGAGGCTGCGACGGACGATACGACGAAGGCGGAAGCGAAAGATAATGGAGCGGACAAAGAGGAAGATGGGGCACAAGTCGAAGCGGTGACGACTCTGTCGCATAATCAAGTTGCGAGCTATGATGTCGCGATTAGCAACAATAATAAATGGTTGTATTATGTCGTGCGCGACGATGCGGGAAAACTGAATTTGGTACGCGAAAAAGTCCGCGACTAAAGGAGAAATTGAGCGTGTTAGCTGCCGAAAATTCCCTGCCAGATTTTTTCGAAGAATGACGGTTCGTTCGCGGGCATGGTCGCGTCTACTGGTTCTTCGGGGCTAGGAGTTGGCTCTTCGGCGTCTGGGTTTTCTGCGCCGCCGTAGTCGGGGCTGATTTGCTCGGCAGTGATAAGTAAACGATAACGTGATGTCCCGAGTGGAGTACAAGTAATGAGTGTCAACATTGGCTTGTCGGTTTCATAAATGAGGCTGGCGACATCGGTCGGCTCGACGGTTTCGCGTTTAACCATTTGGTAAGTATAGCGTACGGAATCGTAATTAATATAAATAAGATCGCCATTTTCGAGGCGTTCGAGCCCGGAAAAAATGAATTTATAAGGATTGCTGCTATAAATATCGCCAGCGGAATGTCCAGAAAGGACGAGGTTGCCGATTTGTCCAGGCATGGCATTAGCTCCGGGAATAGCGAACTGCGCAACGCCACGATTCATAGCGGCATCCATATCGGCGAGAGGAACATTGTATTCGACGGGTACGTCAATATTAAGTTTTGGGATAATGAGGCGCGGTTCGGGCGAAACGGCTTGGGTGATATTAGGATCGACCGCCTCGATGCTAGTCGCGACCGAGCCAGTATCGGGCGAAACGTAGGCCATGAGAGGCGCGAAGATGAGACGGTTGTATTGTAGAAAAAGACCGACGAGGAAGACAAGCACGACTCCGAGAATGGGCAGTAGTCGACGCATATTGTGGGCGCGACGAGCTTTACCGCTAGCAATACGTTCGTTTTTCATTTTTTCGGTTGCAATATAGTTTTGGGCGGCTTTGGCGTAGTAGTCGTTGTAGTATTTTTTGTAATAATCTTGCCAAGCAGAGTGATATTTTGCCCACTCTTCGTTGATTGGTTCTTGGCTGATAGGAGTTTTTTTGAGCGCAGAAGCATTTTCGGCGGAGTCATAAGGCTCGGGAGTGGATTCCGGATTATAATATCGGTCATACCTCTCGCTAGAAGAAGTATCTTCCATGGAATATTCGCTGCTGGGCTCGAAACGATCCGACGTAGCGGAATAATAGTTGTTTGTTTCGGCATCATGATAGCTGGGCAAGTCAGTTTCTGGCGGCAGCTGCGACGAGTCGGGGCGGTCATACGCAGTTTCCCGAGAGTTTTGGGGCTCAGGAGTTGTATTTAATAAACGTTCGCGCGAGGCGGTTGGCAGATGATTGACACTGTCCACGGTCGACGAATACGCGGCAAGGACTTTTTTACGAGCAATCTCCGCAGCGGTTTCTTGCTGCGGTTCAGAAGGATAGGGCCCACCTTGATCTGAATTCATATACATAATTATAGCATAAAATTAAAAAAGTATGATATAATGTCTATAGATGTTAATTCTTGGTAAAGGATTAACTGTTTGCTAGATCGGTAGGATCTGGCGAAATAAAAAGGGCGAGTGGCGGAATTGGTAGACGCGCTAGACTCAAAATCTGGTTCTCGCAAGAGAGTGAGGGTTCGATTCCCTCCCCGCCCACCATCGGGGAATTGTTGGCGCCTTTTGGCGTATTTTTTGTGAATTAATGGTGATGTAAAAATGGAGTTTTAGAAAATTAAGTCGACTGCCGAGAATCTCTGTCTGTCTGAGAATGGTGTGTGTTATAATTAAGGTGTCAAAGTTATAAAATCCAAGCAGTAAGCTAAGTGATAAGTTTGTTTTAGTCATACGGCTAGAACGGCACCGTGTGTCGATTTGCGTGTGACTGTTAGCATGCTTATCGCTTGGATCGACTTTGACACCGATTGCACGGTGTCGTTTTGTTTTCCGCAAATCTAGGTCGATACTGCTCTAAAAGCAAGGAGCGATATGGAGGAAGTTTTTAACTATCTTAAAGCCCTAGATGTCAATTTTTTAGCCACCAGAAATGGCGATGGCGTAAGTTGTCGGCCGTTTGGTGATCCGGTCAAGTTCAATGACAAAATCTACATGCTGACGCACGCCGAAAAGGATGTAGCGAAGCAGCTTACTGAGAATAACCACATCTGTATCGTAGCCTATAATCCCGAAAAAGATAACTGGCTGCGAGTTTTTTGTGAAGCGATTGATGATAGTGAAAATATACCTGCGAAGCAAGCGATCATTGACGAGTTCGACTGGGCGGAAGAAGCCGGCTATACTTTGGGTAATCCGAGCTTCAAGTGCTATTATCTCGCGAACGCCAAAGCCGAAGTTCGTGATAGTGATGGGGAGGTGTTGGCAAAATATGAGTTCTAACGCAAATATCATCGTAGGTGTGGTCGTAGAGAAAGACGGCAAATATCTGCTTGTTCAAGAAGCGAAAGAAAGTTGTCGCGGTAAATGGAATCTTCCGGCCGGACATCTCGATCCGAACGAAACCATCGTTGATGGAGCGAAGCGCGAAGCGAAAGAAGAAACCGGCTGTGAAGTTGAACCAACCGCAGTGTGTCAGATCGGCAATCGCGTATTGGAAGACGGATTATTTGTGTCGGTAATCTTTGCCGCGAAACTTATTCAAGAAGAAATCGCTTTTGACCCTAACGAAATCTTGGACGTGAAATGGTTTTCTTATGACGAAATTGTCGCCATGAAATCCGAGATCAGAAACGAAGTTTTAATGCTCGGTGCAATCAATAATATCAAAAAAGGCATAGTCGTACCATTAGAAATTATTAATCAGTATTAAGGAGGAATATGAAAATTTGTATTTGTTGTAGTCTAAAATTCGGTGATGAAGTCCGGGAAGTCGCCAAACAACTAGAAGCATTAGGGCACGAAGTATTACTTCCGAACGGCGTGATTAACCGTCTAATCGAGCAAGCTGATTTTGATCCAATTCAAGCCAAAATTGATACTGATTCTTGCCATAAACACACCGACAAAATACGCGAGGCTGACGTCGTACTGGTTTGTAATTACACCAAAAATGGCATTGAGAATTATATTGGCGTGAATAGTTTTTGCGAAATGTTTGTGGCGCAGTATTTTAGCAAGCCAATTTATTGCTTAAACCCGCTGCTCGACCAGCCCTATATTAACGAAGAATTACAATCATTTGGCGCAACAATTCTAAATGGTAATTTGGAGAAAATAAAACAATGAAGCTCTACATCGCTCGCCACGGTTTAACCGACTGGAATAAAGAAATGCGCGCTCAAGGTCGCAAAGATTTGCCACTTAACGCTGAGGGTCGCGCTCAAGCCGAAGAATTGCGAGATAAAATCAAAGATATTGAGTTCACCGCTGTTTACGCTTCGCCCTTAAAACGCGCCGCCGAAACCGCAGAAATTGTTGTCGGCGACCGCTATGAGATTATTTATGATGATCGGTTGTTAGAACGCTCATTTGGTGATTTTGAAGGTAAAGTCGTAAAGTCGTGGTCAGAACTTATAGAGGGCGTAAATATAGACGACATCACTTTGGAAGAAATTGCTGGCAACGTTGAGCCTGTGCGTAGTATGTTGGCACGCGTGGATGACTTCTTGGATCATCTTAAGAAGCACTATGATGACGACGCCGTAATTCTCGCTGTTGGACACGGCGCAATGTCAAAAGCTTTCGACTGGGCGCTCACTAAGCATAGTGCCGACGACGTCTTTGGTAAAACACATCTCGGCAACGCCGAGGCCAAAGAATACGAGTTGTAATATTTTGTTAGCGCTGAAGCTTTGACGAAAATGTTATTCTCTATCAGACATTTTGTTACGCAATAAGATTGTTAGATGGTCCAAAGCTACATATACTCTAATTAGCCAGGCAGCGGAGAGGAAAGCCAGTATAGCGGTGACGGAAATCTGTTGATGAATCTACTGCGGTTCCAAAATACATACTGTCGGCGGTAAGCTTATCTCCTCTAGTTGTTGAGGATGCCCAGTGATAGCCTACGGTTCCAGAGTACCACTGTTCGCCGTCGTTGAGATAAATAACGCCGCTGCGCACAAAGTTTCAATTATGTTGTAAAAATTGTAACATTTAGAGCTGAAAGTCGGTAAACTCTCCCTATAATTTGGTAAATTTGTCAAAATTTCCCAAAATATCTTGACAAAAAGCATAAGCTGTGCTACAATGAAGGTATAAGCCTCAATGAGGCTCGATCTGTAGTGTGCGCAGCGGCGCTATACTAAATCACGACGGGAATCAGCAATTTGCTGGGCTGGGTGGCTATACCTGGTCAAAATCTTATGTGACGAACACCCCTTACCATTTAGATTTTTATACTACGATTATGCCCTCAAGTTATTCTTTTGTCGCCAGCTTTGGTCTTCCTCTCCGCTGCCTGGCTAATTAGAGTATATGTAGCAGGAGATGCCAGGTGTCTAGGATGAATTGGGAGAGGATTGAATCGGTTATGTTATAATGAGATTATGTTTGAAAGATTGCATAGGCGACATGAAGAAGAATCGGGTGCGGAAATCGACGGGAATTCGATCGATGAATTGGCGACTGCGAGCCTGCGGAGATTAGCGAATTCATATGAAAAACGTCGCGAAATTGCTAATGGGGGGGGGTATAATAATGGCGAAGATGTCGAAAATGAGGCTGAAGAAGATGACGGGGATTGGAATGAGGATGAGGATTATGAAGACGGCGAGGATTATGACGAAGACTATAATGATTATGATGAGAGCTATGACTATGATGATGAAGATGAGCCGTTTTATGCTACGCAGTGGGAGGATATGCGCGAGGAGAACTTGCGCTATGATATCGTAGAACTGCCGCGGGAGATTTTAGAAAAATATACGTTTTTGAGCGAATTGCCGGATGGAGTGGCGGTCATGGGCGGAACGGCGAGGAGTATTGCGCGAGAAATGATTGCGGGAGATTTTGAGCCGATTCGTGATATTGATTTGGTGAATATGGTTGATGAAGATGGGACGAGCGCGGTTTCGCAGGAGGAACTCGATGAACTTTCGCGGAAATATATGCCGGATGATTATCGTTATGGGCATGGGATTGGTAATGATACTGTGGATAATTATTTTATGACGCGCGATTTTACCGTGAACCAATGCTTGATTATGGGAAATAAATTGGTGCTGAGCGAACTGGCGTATAATGATCTGCAAGAAAATATTATTCGGCCAAGTTTTTATGAGCTAAATGCTATGGCGTTAAATGGATGGAGTTATGTTTCTTCGCGTTTGTTTGCACGGGCATTAGTAATGCAGGCAACTTTAAAAGAATGTACGAGCTCGATACCGACGATCGAAGATATGAATCCGGGTTTTGAGAGCCATGCGTTTCAATATGCTGTAGCGATGAACAAGGCGATGATGCGTGGAGTGCATGTCGCGCAGAATTATACGAATGAGCTGATCGAGAGGGATTTATTAAATGAAGATTTTCGCGATCGACCAAAAGCAGCGGCGATAGCTTTAGGTGCGGATTGTTACGATTTTTCGTATTGGCCGATGGAAGATGAGCGGCGTGAGGCGGAGCTTGCGGCAGAGGCGGCGATGGAAAAATATCACGCCGAGGACCGCGCAGTGCGAAGCGCGATGAAGGAATATGAAAATAGTCGGAGCTTCGATAGTGCAGATACGAAGTGGCTGAATTTATACGAGCCATTGACGGGCGAATATACGGAACACGATTATGATGAGATTAATCGCGAAGTTGAGCGGCTAAGATCTAGTATTGATTAGGATTGAATTCTTGGGAATCGGGAATAATAGTGATTTCGCGATCGAGATCAGTTTTTGCATTCGCCGTGGTCTCGCTGTGCGTGATGATGTCTTTATGTCCGACGAGCGCGGCGTAAGGTGCGAATTGGGCAGCACGCGCATCGCGACTCATAGGCGGGTAAATTTTTGAAACCGGTCGCGGGAGATTAATAATATCGGAATAATCGTGATCATTCATATTATATATTGTAGATTGTTTTCGGAATTTGTCGAGGCGAGGCTAGTGCGAACCGCAGCTTATAGCGTCGGTTAGGCACGATGCCCGCCGATTTGGTTGTGGCGGTTTCGCTCGGTCGCGCTAGGTTCAAAGTTTGTCCCGCGTAGGATTGCATTTTTACCATAGCGTTCGCGAATTTTGAGAATAGCTTTTTGTATACGGCGTTCTTTTTTCAGGCGATGCCGGGCGAGATTTTTGGCTTTGGTAAGATTATGGTAATCCGTGAACAAGTCGATTTGTTCGGGCGGAGTAGTATTGATGACTTTTTCTTTTTCGGAAATGAGATTATTCGCGCCTAATGTAATTTTGTGGATTGTAAATTCGGGATTAACTTTTTCGGAAAAAAGTTCAAGAAAAGTTGTAATAATTATACTAGAAGCAGAAGTAGACGTCGGAGTGTGCTTCGTTCCCTGCGCTGGCTTTGGCATACGACGATTATAATGATCGGTGACGGAATTTCGGGAGACATTCGTGTGCGCGTAAGTGACAAACAAAGTATAATGATCGCTGAGATAGCCTTTTTGGACTAAGTCGAGCGCGAGACTTTCGGCCATCTCGCGAATAATGACTTTGGCCTCGTTGAAAGTATAAGGGCGCGAGAGGACTTGTCCGGAGCTGAGACTTTTAGTTTCGGGTTGATGATTTTTTACGTCGGAAATGGTGACATTTTCGAAGCCCCAGCTATGGTCGATGAGCAATTCGGCGTTAATACCAAAAAGATCGTAGAGCAGCTTTTGGTTTTTGATCGAACAGCGTGCGACGTCGCCCATGGTATAAATATTATGTGATGCAAGACGTTTGGCGTAGCCGCGTCCAATACGCCAAAAATCAGTAATTGGCTCGTGTGCCCAGAGAGTGGCGCGAAAAATTTGTTCGTCGAGTTTCGCGATGCGTACGCCGGCAGAGTTGGGCTCGGCATGTTTCGCGAGGATATCCATGGCGACTTTTGCGAGGAAAAGGTTCGTTCCGATGCCGGCGGTGGCAGTAATCTTAGTTTCAGCTTCGATAGTTTTAACAATCTTAGTAATGAATTCTTCGGCGCTACAATGATGAATTTTTAGATAATCCGTAATATCGCAAAATACTTCATCGATTGAATAAGCAAGGATATTTTCGGGCGAGATAAATCGAAGATAAATATTATAGATTTTTGCACTATAATCGAGATAATATTGCATGCGGGGAGTGGCGACGATAAAGTCGAGCGCGAGATTTGGGTTTTGGGCGAGCGCGTCAGAACTATAAGATTTTCCGAGAAAAAGTCCGAAGGAAGTTTTTTGGCGACGATTCAAATTTATTTCTCGGACTTTTTCTCGGACTTGAAATAGACGCGCTCGCCCAGGAAGGCCGTAGGCCTTTAACGAAGGTGAAATTGCTAGACAGATAGTTTTATCCGTGCGAGAACTATCGGCGACGACGAGGTTGGTGGCCAACGGATCGAGCCCACGCTCGCTACATTCAACTGAAGCGTAGAAAGATTTAAGATCGATAGCGGCGTAGATTCTTTGCATATAATATATTATATATCGATAAAAGCAATGTTCATAGAATTAGTAAAAGTAGGGCTACCGTAGCAGCCCTACTAATGCCAGACGAGATTTCTTGAATTTAGAAATCGAGCGAATTCGTGATTTCGTCGCCGAGCTTTTCCCACTCACCGCGTTGGCTGTCTTTGCAGGCGAAGTTAATAATGGCGAGTTTATCATTGTCGGAGAACGAAGTGACGTAGTTGTAAACTTTTTCACCATCAACCTCAGTGACGTATTTAATTGTCGCGATGTTATGCCCATCCTTTTCGTACAGGTCGGTCGAAATCACATCGGCGCTGAGTTTCAAAATCGATTCCATAGCCTTGAGATAGGATTCGACATCGTCATTACTTAAACCGTTTTCGGGTTTCATCAAAGCGACAATGACATCATCGTCATTAGTATAAGCGACAACCGTAGCTTCGTCAGTCGTACCGAAGGCGTCGTTTACTTCTTCGGTTCCCATCATGCGAAAATCTTTCGGGACGAGCACGCGATAGTTAAAGTCTTTCAATGCGACATATTCGGCAGCGACCTTGTCACCGTTGCCTTTTTCGAGCTTCCCGGTCCCCATTCCGCGCAAGACGAAGAAAGCGATCCAGCAGACAAGCGCAATGACGGCGAGCGCACCAATGACAATTTTCCAGACTGTGCCGCTGTTGTTCTTCTTGGTGCTCTTGCTCGCTGCTGAGGCGCTACGCGTGCGGCTCGTGGTCTTTGCGGGAGCTTTTGGAGCTGGTTTAGTGCTTGTACTAGTTTTAGATTTTGTAGTTGTTGCTTTGGTCTTTGGCTTAGCAGGAGCTTTTTTCGCTCCAGCTTTTTGGGCTTCTGCCATAGTTCCTCCTTTTGGCTTATTGCTACTTATTATAACACAAGCGCGATAAAAATGGGCAATGTTGGCACTTTTTGGACAAAATTAGTGCGCAACGCTGGGAATTTCCTGAAGTTCGAAGCGATATTTTTGATTTTTTGTCCCGGGATACGAGCTCGGATCAATTTCTTCAAGGAACATAGCTTTTGGGCGCGCACATAGATGTTGTGTACCGAATTTATCGCCGTCGTAAAGCCCGCGATAAATGACTAATTCTTCGCCGGTTTCGCTATGAGTAGCAACGTCTTCGACGATATAATAGTCGCCTTTGTAATGCCGGTAGATGCCATGGATGACAAGTTTGTTCATTTATTTCTCCTTTGCCATTTTAAAGATTTCTTTTAGGCTAGTTTTTGTACCGTAGTTGAGAATAGCGTTGCTATAAATTCGGATGGTTATGATCGCGATAATGACGCAGGTAACAATGAGAATGATAAGCGAGAGCGCGATGTCCCAGCCGTTCGCGATACCCATCATTACCCGCAAAGGCATACAAAACGGCGAGGAAATTGGTAGGAGCGATGCGAGGATGTTGAGATCGCCGGTGGGATTCATGAGGGTGAAATAAGCGAGATAGAAACCAACCATAGAGATAATTGAAATTGGCATGTTGGCGGATTGGATATCTTCGGGTTTGCTAACCGTCGATCCGGTAAGTGCATAGAGAAGGGCATACATGAAATATCCGAGAATGAAATAAATGATGATAATTAGGATCAAGAACGGTGTGAAATTAGAAAGATCGAGCATGGCGTTTAGGATTTCAGGATTGAGGAAAGCGTAGGCTGAGAGAGCGGCGACAGTAGCGAAGAGCGCAACTTGGAAAAGTCCGACGAGGCCGATGCCGATAGTTTTGCCGAGGACGATGTTGCGAGGGGCGGTCGATGTGACTAGGGTTTCGATAATGCGCGAAGTTTTTTCGGTTGTGATTGAACTAGAAACTTGATATGCGCAAAAATAAATCGCGAAGAATAATATTACCGACAGGATCATCATGACAAAGATGTTTCCTCCTACGACGACATCTTCGGTTTGGGTGATTTGGAAATCAAAATGCGGATCGAGCGATTCGAGCTGGTCTTTAGAAAGATGGAGCTTCGAAATTTGGAGATTTGTATAAAGCGCGCTCAGAGTTTCGGCGATTTTGGTAGGAAAGTTTTCGACGGTCGCGGTATTTTTGACGATGTAATTAACCTGAGTTTCTGTCGGAGATTTAGTAATCAAGATTGCGGAGCTAGCTTCACCATTTTCGATTTTTGTTTTGAGTTTTTCGTAGTCATCATCTACGATGATGGGTTTGTAGGTCAGATTTTCGGCTTCTGTAAGGTTTTCGAGCTGGCCTTCGAAGACGTTGTCGGGATCGGAAAAAATGATTTCGTCTTCGAGACTGTCGCTGCCGATTGTTTTTAGGAAAGCAGGCACGTTAAATCCGAGTACGATCAAAATGAGAATGATAATGGTCGAAATGCGGAAGGATTTGCGTCCGAGCATATCTTTCGCGGTGAATTTTATGACGGTGAGAAGTGATTTCATTTTTTAGCTCCTACTTTTTCAATAAATATATCGTTCAGAGTTGGGCGCATGAGCTCAAACTTAGTGACCAAAACTTGGTTCTCGACTAAAGTTCTCAGTAATTTATGCGCAGAAGATTCATCGGAAATTTTTAGAGTATAACGATGATTGGTCTCGTTTTCAATTTCGAAATCTTTGAGATATTTTCTTAAATCTTGATCGGCTTCGAGCTGGAGGCGGTTCACAGGATAAGTCGATTTTATGGATTTCAAGTTGCCTTGGAGGACGGTTTTGCCGCGATTGAGAATTAAAATATCCGTACAAAATTCTTCGATAGTCGGCATTTGGTGGGCGGACATAATAATATATTTTCCTGCACGAGTGAGTTTAATAATGATATTCTTCAGAAGATCGGTATTAACGGGGTCGAGTCCACTAAACGGTTCGTCGAGCACGACAAGATCGGGATCGTGGACAATAGCAGCCAGGAATTGAACTTTTTGTTGGTTCCCTTTTGAAAGTTTCTCGGCAGGAAGATTGAGATATTCGGTAATCTTCAGCTCCTTGCTCCATTTCGTAATCGTCTCGGCGGCGCGAGCCTTGTCGATGCCTCTCAATTCGGCAAAATACATGATTTGGTCATAGACTTTGACTTTTGGGTATACGCCGCGCTCTTCGGGCAAGTAACCAAAATTAACA
Source organism: uncultured Candidatus Saccharibacteria bacterium (assembly GCA_964578645.1). GTDB lineage: Bacteria > Patescibacteriota > Saccharimonadia > Saccharimonadales > Saccharimonadaceae > Nanosyncoccus. The sequence goes on from CAZODR010000002.1 coordinate 72,980, forward strand.
GTTTCGCGACTGACGGGCTTTCCATTCCAGGTAATTTCGCCATGATCTTTGGTAATAATGCCGAGCAACATGCGGATAGTGGTAGTTTTTCCGGCACCATTAGTGCCTAGTAATCCAAAAACACTGGGTTCTTTGAGCGTAAAACTAATTTTATCGACTGCTAGACGATCGCCGAAGTGCTTCGAGACATCTTTAAATACGAGTCCGTCCATATTTTCCTTTCGCTAGTTTTTTCTATTATAACACTACTCAGATTAGTTGACGTCGACGCCGGAGTGGAGAAGTTTACGTCCGAAGAAATAATAGAGTGCGTCGAAACATAAATAAGCAACGGAAATGGAGCTAAATAGTTTAATGATAAAATTGGCTCCGAGAGTTGCGGTATCATTACCAAAAATTGCGCTCAGTTCGGGACTAATATTACTAAAAATAGTCAGAGCTAAAAGCAGGATCGGAGAAACTGCGAGATAGACGATGAATCCGAAAAGACAGGAATATAGAACTTTGTGATTGTTTTGTCGATGCCCAAGAATGATGCCGAGAAATCCGCTAAAGATGATGAAAATACTTTCGCTAAAAGCTCCGAGAGCCAAGCCAAGATTGTAAGCTAAGCTGCTCGATGAATTTTGTTTGACGATCGCGGAATTCGAATTTGGAGGTAACATAAACCCAAGACTGCCGATCAGACCCTGCCCGCTTTCGGTCAATGAAAGCAGCAAGAAAGTCAGCGCGATCGCGAAACCAGCAATAATGATCGCGGAAATGGCGGAGAGACATTTCGCTGTCCAGATCGAACTGCGTTTTAGCGGGAGTGTATGCGTCAAATAAGAAGCGTTGCCATACATAGTGCGGCGAAAATGAGTCCAAATTCGCATCGCGAGATTAAAAACTAGTGCGACAGTGAAACAAATGACGCAGTTATAAAAAATTGTGTGGAGAAACTGGATGAGCACGGGTGCGGAAATATGAGCGATAGCTTCGCCGTTTTCATTGAAAGAAAAAGTCGTGTCGTAGGAAGTGAGATTTTGTAAAATTGCCGAAATAATGAGTAGGATAATAAATATCCCCGAGCCTTTGAAAATATATTTTAGATCGGATTTTATAAGTTCTTTGATCATGATGGCCTTTCGAATTTTAAATTAGAATTATGAATTAGTTTTTGAAGGTTTAGAATTATCCTTAGGAGGATAATGTTCAAAAGTCTTGCGGAAGATGGCGTCGATCGAAGAATGATGTTTCGCGCGTAATTTATCGGCGGAAGTTTCGAGGATAATTTTGCCTTCACTCATGAACAACACTGTGTCTAGAATTTGCTCGACGTCAGCAATAAGATGAGTAGAAATTAGCATGCTGGCGTCATTGTCGAAATTAGAAAGAATAGTATTCAGAATATGGCTTCGGGTCGCAGGATCGATGCCGTCGAGCGGTTCGTCGAGAATGAAGAGTTTGGCTTTGCGACTCATGACGAGCGTGAGCTGCAATTTTTCTTGCATACCTTTACTCATTTTAGAGATTCTGAGATTTTGATTAAGCTCAAAATCGTCTAACAAATTTTTCGCTTTTTCAAGATCGAAATCTTCGTAAAAAATTGTAAAAGTTTTGAGAACATCGGCGATGCGCGAAGTCTGATCGAGATAAGTTTGTTCCGGAAGATAAGAAACGACGGACTTCGTATGGACGCCGATAGGCTGGCCGTCAATGCGAATCTCGCCCGAAGTCGGGACGAGGAGATCGTTAAAAAGTTTAATGAGAGTGGACTTGCCTGCGCCATTTTGTCCGAGCAACCCGACAATCTTGCCGCGAGGAATAGAAAACGAAACATCGTCGACGATCTTTTTATGATCGAAAATTTTACTAAGATGATGACATTCGAGAATATTTTTCGTAGGTGAGTTAGGCGAGCGGCTGGGCGCGACGCTACTCGGAGAGGTCTCCGGTTGCGATTTTGAAGTTTTGGTTGGCATGATGCTCCTTTGGGTTAAATTTGAGTAAAATAATTATAAATTAGCGCATGGACGGCGGAACCTTAAGCTTTCACTATGTAAGTTCGAGCGGATCGTTGGGATGATTGTCTTCGAGGAAAACTAGAATTTCTGTGCGTGAAAAACCTAGCGCTAACATTTCCGTGAAGTAGGCGAGAGTTTTTTCAGTCGCAAACGCTGAGCGAGCTTTTTCGATTAGCGTAGTGTCGGTCGTGACATATTTTCCGTTCGTGCGGTCGGTGATAATAAGACCTTCGGATTCGAGCATGGAGAGGGCGCGCTGGACGGTGTTGGGATTGATCTTGGCCTGCAGGGCAAGATCGCGCACGCTGGGTAGAAATTCGCCAGGAGATATTTTCCCTGAAATGATGAGGATCTTTAGCTGCGCGACGAGCTGGAGATAAATTGGTTGGTCGTTGGTAAAATCAAAATTCATATCATTGTATTACTTAACTAATACAATGATACAGTAGATTAATTCGAAAATCAAGACTTTTTCTAGATTTTAGACCGTGGTTTACTAAAATCTACTTAGCGGTCCCAGTCAAAGCCTTCGCCGAAGTGGCCATATCGCGCAGTCGGTTCGTAAATTGGGCGACGAAGGTTGAGGAAATTAATGATTCCTTCCGGGGTGAGATCGTAGCCGGTGATAACTTCCGGAGATCCATCAATAATAACGGTGCGCTCGAGCGGCTTGGTATAGCCAATAGCATAGGCGAGGCGCACGAATACTTCTTTGGCGGCGCGTTTTCGGAGATAGTCGACGGCGATTTTTCGCGCCATGTAGGCAGCGGAGCGATCAACTTTCGAAGGATCTTTGCCCGAAAACGCGCCGCCACCGATCGGAATCCGCGGGCCATAGTTGTCGACGATGAGCTTTCGTCCGGTTAGCCCAGTGTCAGCCGTGAACCCACCCTGCGACCAATCGCCAGCAGGGTTAATATGGAGCTGGAGATCCTTTTCCGGTAAGGTCGGGAGTTGATTTTTTGCGATGAATTCGCGAACGAGGCCTTCGAGCTCGGAGTGCTCGGCATTCTGGAAACTAGCAACGACCGCAGAGAGATATTCATGACCAGAAGGATCGCGAAAGAGCGTGACTTGGGTCTTGCCGTCGAAAGGAAAATGCTGATAAATGGATTGGTTAAGGCGGCGCGCAAGCACGACTTCACGCGGAAGTAGTTCGGGAGTCTCATTCGTTGCATAGCCAATCATGATTCCCTGGTCACCCGCGCCGCCGGCATCGACACCTCGCGCGATCTCGGGACTTTGCATGACGAGATTTATCATTGTTTCGACTGCGTCTCCCGCAAGACGTCGGACAATTTCTTCAAGATTGATTCCCGAGGCGCGCGACGTAACTTCGCCAGTAACGAAAACTTTATCATGGCCACCGCAAACTTCGACGGCGACGCGAGCATCAGGATCCTGCGTAAGATAAGCATCGAGAATGGCATCGGAAATTTGGTCACAGAGTTTGTCCGGATGCTTCGGCGAGACGCTCTCGGCAGTACGATAAGATGGGTAATATTCCATACTTATAGTATACACGAAAAAATCGGAATGGGTTATAATATAGGTATGAAAATTGCGATTTTTACAGATTTGTATCGTCCGTGGACGTCGGGTGGAATCGTTTCTTCGATTGTTGCGCAAAAAGCGGAACTGGAAAAGTTGGGGCATGAAGTGACGGTCTTTTGTCCGGGTGAAAATGCGCGAGAAAAAAATGTCGTCACGGTGCCGACGCATAAGCGGCTGAAAATTAATGGCGCGCCGATTGCGATGCGGCCGAGCGTGATTGAGGAATTTATTTTGGAAAAGTTTCCGGATTTCGGGAAGTTTGATATTGTTCATGTGCATTACGAAGCAAGTTGTAGTATTGCGGGAGTGCGTCTAGCGCAGAAATTTGAGATTCCGCTCGTACAGACGATGCATGGGCGCGAGGATATGGCGATTACGGTTAATGTCCCGCATCCGTGGAAATATCTGGTCGCGAGTGTGCTGAATTTTGCGCACGGGCGATGTCTGACGCATGCTTTGCGCGTGAAAAAAGACCGATTCCAAGCGCCAACGCGGACGCGAGCGAAAATGTGGGAGCTAATGGTCAACCAAGCGGAAGCGGCCGATATAGTCCTGACGCCGTCGGCGCATTTTATGTATAAGCTTGAGCATTACGGAGTTTCGAAACCGATGCAAGTCGTCCCGAATGCTGTTTCTGAAGACCTTTTCGAAGCGGAAGTGCCAGTGCGAAGATATGAGGACGGCGATGTTTTGAAGATGATTTGGAATTGTCGAGTTTCGAAGGAAAAACGTATTATGCCGTTGCTCGCGGCGCTGAGAGAAATGAAACGGCCATATATATTATATGTTTATGGGGATGGAAATATGCTGAAGCGTGCTGAGCGTTATGCTAAGCGGTATGGGTTGAAGGTGAAATTTTATGGTTATCAAAAGCGGGAAAAAATTTTGCGAAGAATGAAGGAGGCGCATCTCGGAGTCGTGGCGTCGTATAATTTTGATACGCAAGGGATGATTTTGATTGAGGCGGAAGCGGCTGGGCTGCCGGTGTTTTTCTGCGATCCAGATATGGCGGAAGTCGTCCCGGCGGAGAGCTATGTCTTAGCCGGCGCTCCAGATGCGGTGTCGATGGCGATTGCCTTAGATGGATTCGCTCCGGAGCGAATTGAAAAAATGAGTAAGAAGATGATAAAAGCGCGTAAAGAAGTTTTGCAAAGCGTGCAGACGAAGAAATTGTTCGCGGTTTATCGCGAAGCGGCGCGAAAAAAGTGTGGCGAGTCATAGAGAACGCGCATGGCGGAGTTTGCACTAATAAAGTTTGTACTAATAAAGTTTGTACTAATAAAGTTTGTACTAATAAAGTTTGTACTAATAAAG
>CAZODR010000002.1:77953-107299 GCA_964578645.1 uncultured Candidatus Saccharibacteria bacterium
TATGGCAGCAGTACTAGCCGCAAGGTTTTTCCCAGGATTGTAAAGATTAAGCATCAGCGTCTTTGCAGCGAGCTGGCCGGACCAGAGCGAAATCGGACTATATTCGGTCACCAAAATTGGGGTGCTGGTAATTTCACCACCTGCGGCGACGATAATATTGTCTTGGTGGTAGGTCAGAATCGTCACGGGATAGGTCAGGGTAAATTTATGTAAAGTCTCGATCGCGGGAAGTAGCGGCTGGGACAGGAGAATCATACGCGGATAATAAATGGCGCGAAAAAGTTTCTGGAGCTGCGCCATTGATGCGACGATAAAAATATTATCGCGTAGGAGCCAATTATTGGCTTCGGTCGCGAGTAAGTCGACGCTGTCGCGCGTGATGACAATCGGGCTGGGGCGTTTCGCATCTGCGGATTTTTCGCTAGTGTTATTATCGAGATCGTCGCTCGGCGCAATCGCGTTCGCAAGCGCGACGGCGGTGGCAGAATTTTTCGAAAGATCGCCGATGACTAGGCTGGCGCTAGCTTGGGCGAGGAAATCTTTTAGGCGATAAGATTTATCAAAAGAACCACTGACGGTCGAGGGCAGAAGTTCAATATTGCTCAGCGGCGGAAGTTTTCCGCGCAGGGCATCGGGCAGGAGCAGCTTCAGACTCGCGATGGGAAAATTACGATCGAGAAATTCGGCGATACGCAGTGGCGTAGAAAAGCCCTGACTGTTGCCGCCGAGGACGACGACATTGCCGGATTTTTGCTCGGGAATGTTCCAGACCAGATCGGGAAAAAGCGGCTGCTCGCGAGTTTGTTTGCGCCAATACGAAAGATCGGAATTTTGGGGAGCGAAAGCCATGGCTAGAACTCTAGCTCGATTGAAACTGGGCAATGATCGGAACCGAGGATGTTTTCATGAATTTCGGCAGATTTCAAGCGGGGCAAAAGACTTTCGGAAATGAAGAAATAATCAATCCGCCAGCCAATATTACGCTCGCGACAGTGCGACCAATGCGACCACCAAGTATAGCGTTGGACGGCGGGATAAAAATAGCGAAAAGTGTCGACAAATCCGGCGGAGAGCAAGTTTTTGATTCCCTGGCGTTCTTCTTCGGTAAAGCCGGCGTTACGCTCATTGTCTTTCGGGCGCGCGAGGTCGAGCGGGGTCGCGGCGGCATTGAAATCGCCGCAGACCACGACGGGCTTGACCTTTTCGAGAGCTTTCAAAAAATTGCGAAATGCCGGATCCCAAATATCTTCGCGTAGTTTCAATCGAGAAAGGTCGCGCTTGCTATTCGGAGTATAAACATTGACGAGGTAGAACTCGGGAAATTCTAAAGTTTGCACTCGGCCTTCGGAAAGCGGACTGCCATAACGATCGTTACTCCAGTCGTAACCGTTTTCTAGCTCGGGGCCAAAACCGCTATAAACATTCAGGGGCTGGAATTTGCTCAAAGTCGCCGTCCCGGAATACCCCGGCCGCTCGGCGCTATTCCAGATTTCGAGATAGTCCAGATAATCGACGGTGGCCTGTTCGGATTTGGCTTTGGTCTCTTGGATGCAGAGAATATCCGGTTGCGCCGTGGTCAATAATTCGTCCAAAGCACCTTTTTTCAAAACTGAGCGTAGACCGTTGACATTCCAGGAATAGATTTTCATGCTTTCCTCCACTAAAGGTTATAATAGTATTATACAGGAAAATGCTCGAATCGTAAAAGATTGGAGCGAGTTAAGAAAATGTGCTAAGAATTTGGATTATTCTTCATAAAGAGCACGGATGGTTGCTGTCATTTCAGCGAACGCATCCTCAATTCGTTTCGGACCAGATTCTTTGAGAAAATTTAAAGTGTCAGCCTCGAGCTCTTGGGCGAGACAAATGTCCTTGCCATATTCGACGCTAAGAAGCATAGAATATTTTTCGGCTTTAGGACCGTTGGTAGTAATCTCGGCCAGGATTTTCTCTAAACGCCGAACCTGTTTCAGATCGGTATATCGATAACCGATCAAATCCTCAAAGGTTCTGGCCGTGACTTCTGGTAGACCACAATGCACATGGAGCCCCGCAGAAGTCATTTTGCTAAAGTCTTTGTTTAAAAAGATCATTTTCATTCCCCCTTTATATTTTTGGGTAAAAATACCCTATATCTCCATTATAGCACACATTATCGAAAAAGTCAATAGTTTTTCGCACCTATACCACGCTTTTGATACTTCGGCGCATATTGCGCTCGTCGTCGCGACGTTTTATGGTCTCGCGCTTGTCGTATTTTTTCTTGCTTTTCCCCAGGGCAACGATGAGCTTAATATAGCGTCCGCCAGCGAGTAGCTTAGTCGGTACGAGCTGGTCGCCGGCTTGTTTCGCGCGGGCGAGGCTGGCGATCTGCTTTTTGGTCGCGAGGAGTTTGATGCAGCGCGCAGTGTCGGAACCGAGGCTGAGGTTGTTTAGCCAAACTTCGCCACCGCGCAAGGTGACAAAGCTGCCTTTGAGCTGAACATGATGGTCGCGTATGAGGCGCACTTCGGGTCCAGAAAGAGCCATGCCGCAACTAAGCTCGTCGCCAAGTTCGTAGTCGTAGCGGGCGCGGCGGTTGACGGTTACGGCGGGAGAAGATTTCGGCTTTGGCTTCATCTTAGGATTTTCCCTTCAGCTCTTTCTTCGCGGCGTCGAGCTGCGGATCGCGGCCATGGTTCGAATCGTCATAAGTCAGTTCAACTCCGATATCTGGAGAGATGCCTTCGCCGTTAATGCTATTGCCTTTCGGAGTGTACCAACGAGCGGTAGTGACTTTAAGCATTGAACCGCCGGAAAGCTCGAGCAAGGTCTGGACTACGCCTTTGCCGAAGGTCTTTTCGCCTAGGATGGTCGCTTTGCCATAATCTTTGAGCGCGCCGGCGACAATTTCCGAAGCCGAGGCGGTACCGCCGTTCACGAGGACGATGGTCGGCAAATCTTCTAAGCTAGCCTGGCCGCGATTAGCATAAGTCGTGCTGTCGGCAATACCCGTGCCACGTTGCTCGAGGACGGCGTCGCCATCGATCCAGAGCGAGAGCAGATCCTTCGCCGCGGAAACGTAGCCACCGCCATTGCCGCGCAAATCAAGGATGACTTTCTCGATGCCTTTTTGGTCGAATTCCTTTTCGACGATTTTTTTCACAGTCTCGCCGGTGTCAATGTCGAATCTAGTAATAGTAATGATCGCGGTTTTGTCGGAATAGTCGACATAGGCGGAGACGTTGTTGATGGTCTCGCGGGTCATTTTGAAGGTTTTTTCTTCGCCATCACGGACGACGGTAACTTCGACTTCGGTGCCAGCTTCGCCGCGAATCTTGCGCGAAATCGTATCGGTATTTTCGCTGTAAACTTCTTCGCCATCGACTTTGTAGATAATATCGCCAGCCTTCAATCCGGCTTTGCGCGCAGGGTTATCGGGCAGGGTGCGCAAAATACGCACATAGCCTTCGCGAAGGCCCATTTCGACGCCGATGCCAGTCCCGACGTCTCCATGCAGAGCGGCTTCATAATCTTTGGCTTCATCGGCAGGCATGTATTCAGTATAAACGTCTTCTACGGCGCTAACGAGGCCTTTTTTCGCGCCTTCGATAATCGCAGAGCGATCGATTTCTCCGTCGTAGTTTTCGGCTAAAGTATTATAAACTTCGTCGAGGCTGGACCAATCGTTGGCGTTTTGGGTTCGAATTCCGAGATAGGGGAGGATATTTGGGGCGAAATTCGTCCAATTCATGCCCACAAAAATCCCAAAAACTAATGCAACAACTCCGGCGATAATCGCACCGCCGAGACTGACCTTTCGCTCCTCCAGCTGTTTTACCATACCTACGATTTTAGCACAAAATTTGAAAAAATGAAACCGCAGGTTTACCAGAGCCGCTGATCGAGGTGGATGTAGCCATAAGCGCTAGGATTGACATTGTATCGTGCGCCAAAATCTCCAGGTAAACCACTAGCAGAACTGCCGGGGTTATTGTATTCGGTGAGATTGATCGTCCCGTTGGCGTTTATGCTTTCAACCCACATCACATGCCCGTAGATTCCGGCAGTGCTATAAGCGATACTGTGTGGGGCGGGATTATTGTCGACGACATAGCCAGCGCGGGTCGCGGAGTTGCCCCAATTCCGGGCGTCGCCCCATGATGAAATGTAGATTCCCCAATATTCTTGGGCTTTCCAACCGGCATAACTAGTGCATTGGCAGACATAGCCGCCGACGACGATATAACCGACATTGTCTTGGGGACAGTTTCTGGCATAAGGATAAGAGTTGTTGCCTTCGCCAACGACACCGCCGGTATTATAGCGGGCGATTTCGGCAGCGATTTCTTGTTGCATGGTTTCGCGGGCGGCATTAGCGTCACGTTCGTAGGCGGCGCTGTCGTTTTTGTATTTTTCTTTCAGGGCATCTTGTTGGTTGCGTTTGACGGTGACTTCTGCGCGGCTAGCTTCGGCGCTGGCGATCAGGGCGTCGACGCTGGTTTTTTGGCGCTCGAGATCCTCTTTCAATTCGCGTACCGCTTCGGCTGAGCTGGCAATTTGACTTTTTGCGGTCGATTGCCGGGACTGTTTTTCAGCAAAATCGCCAAGCGAATTGCTGCCAGCGAGCAGGACGATGGCGTCAGGCTCTTCTTCGAAATGGGCGTTTACTAGAAGTTTGGCGAGCGCGGCTTGTTGCAACGAAAGTTTAGCTTCGTTTTCGGTGATTTGGGCATAAAGATCGGCGGCGATAGCTTGGTTTTTGGAAATATCAGCTTCAAGAGAGACAATCTCGGCATTCAGGCGGGCGACTTCGCCTTCGAGAGTTTTCGCATTGGCGGCAGCATCGGCAGCGGCACGTTCGGCAGCATCCGCGGCATCGGCGGCGTTGCGGCAGGCCTGAGTGACGCAGCCTGCAGGATAGGCGCGGGCACGATCTTCGGAGCTAAAGAAATAAAAGCTAGCCGAAACTGCCGCAACGCCGCAAGCTCCGAGCAAGATGAGATTTCGTAGCCCCAAAGTTTTATGACGACTTTTTACCATAACTATTATATAGCATAGATTACTAAAGAAGTAAAGCTTATACTTATTTCAGATATTTTTTCATGGCGAGACGAGCAGAAATTGTGCCAACCGTGATGCCGATCAAGATCATGATGCCATAGACCGCAACAAGTAAGTTGGTTTCGAGCAATCTCGAGACTTCGGAAACATCGATACCATAAGAGCTCAAATGGGGCTCAACAAAACGAAAACCGGCGACGGATATCGTAGTCGCGAGAATGCCGGAGATGATGCCGCTGATTTGGGCTTCGACGAGAAAAGGACCGCGAATAAAGCCGAGATCGGCGCCGACTAATTTCATCATGTAAATTTCTTCGCGGCGAGAGAAAATTGCCATGCGAATCGTATTGAAGATTACTAGGATCGAGATGACGAGAAAGACTGCGCCGAGAATTAGCCCGCCATTTTTCGCGATTGAAGCCCAAGAATTGATGGTTTCGATTTCGGTTTTGTTGACATCGTAGGTCGGCTGTTTTTCGGCATCGAGATTGGCTTGGAAAAGCGGATTGTTTTCGACGATGTTTTTAATACCGTCGAGATTTTCGGGATCGTAAACTTTAATGCGCATGGTGGCTTGCATAGTACTAAGCATAAGATTATACATATCTTCGTCTTCTAAAGCAGCCAGAAGTTCGGCATTGTCGCCATTATCGCGGAGAAAATTCTCGTATTCGGTCTGGGAATTGGCGGTTTCGATCGAACGAATATTGTCATTTGTTTGCATCTCGGCGGTCATGAGATCGAGAGTTTCTTGGGGAGTGCCGGGAGTGAAGAAAATTGTAATGTCGATTTTTGCGCGCATGGTTTCGGCGGTGGCGCTAAGGATGAGACTGGCGCAGACTGTAATCATGAGGATGACTAAAGTAATTGTCATGACTAAAGTAGCGGCGATTGAAAGCCAAATATTGCGGGTGAAACTCGCTGTCCCGTATTTTACGATACGACCGGCGGTGCGGACGCGGCTCACATTACTGTTTTCGACTAAGGTTTTTAGATGGGATTTAGTTTCTTTGCGGGTTGGTCGATGCGCTCCGCGATGTCCCGATTCTTCAATAGATTTTTTGTCGATCATTAGATTACTCGCTTTGTTTTAGATTTGTTGGACAAGGGGCGTTTATGAAACTTTTGGGTGCTCGGGGCAGGTTTTAGTTTTACGGTTTGGCCGAGATCGCTGAGCTTTGGGGCGGATTTCAAAGGGCGACTGGCGGTGTACCATTGGTTAGCGGAATCTTGGGCAAACTTATTAGCAGGAATTTTTGGCGTCGGTTTTTTGGCCTTAGTATCTTTAGATACAGGCTTTGGAGAGACAGTTTTCGCGCTTTTAGCCGGCATTTTCGCTTTGGTATCGACATTACGACTATGAGAGGCGGGTTTGTGGATGATTTTTAGATCTTCTTCGGCTTTGATTTGGCTCAAACGCGAAGCGCGTCCAGGAGCTTTGATTGGGCGGACAGAACGTGGGCGGCCAAAAAGATTAGAATCGGGCGTGAAAATGCGCTGGGTGATTTCGATTTCTGGCTCGGGCGCGCTGTCGAGGCGATAAATTCCATGTTGTTTTTGGTCGTCGACGATGCGACCAGACTTTAAGGTCACAACGCGTTTGCTGAGATTGTTTACGATGCTTTCGTCATGGGTCGTCACGAGTAAAGTTGTACCGAAATCGTTAATTCTTTGTAGCAATTCGATGATTTCTTGACGAGTTAATTTGTCGAGATTTCCGGTCGGCTCGTCGGCGATGAGAATTTTGGGCTGTCGCGCGACCGATCTCGCGATACTGACTCGTTGCTGCTCGCCTCCGGAAAGATGCGTCGGGAATTTGCGACCTTTGTCGGCCAATCCGACTAGCTCGAGAACTTTCGGGACGGTACGGGAGATTTCGCGACTACCCATACCGGCAATTTCGAGAGCGAAAGCGACATTTTCATAAACCGTGCGCGTCGGAAGAAGTTTGTAATCTTGGAAGACGACACCTAGGCGACGGCGATAATGCGGAATATGGCGTTTTTTAACGTAATCAAGGTCGATCCCGCCGATGATGATTTTGCCGGAGTCGGGTTGCTCTTCTTTTGTAATCATTTTGATGAGGGTTGATTTTCCAGCGCCAGATTTTCCAACCAAAAAGACAAACTCGTGCGGTTCGATATGTAGCGAAACATTGTCGAGCGCGGGTTCCTCGTCTCCGGGGTAAGTCTTCGTGATACGATCGAGCAATATCATATTATTATAATACCACGAGCTTTATGTAATCGCAATATTCTGGGTGGGTTTTATAAAGAAGTGGATTTACATTTCTAGATAAGCGTCGATGAATTCGTCGATTTTGCCGTCGAGAACGCTGTCGGGATCTTTACTTTCGTGCTTTGTGCGTGTGTCCTTGACGAGTTTATAAGGCTGGAGGACGTAGTTACGGATTTGTTGACCCCATTTTGCGGATTCGCCGGCGCGAAGTTTGTTAATTCCCTCAACGCGTTGCTCTTGTTGCATTTGTACGAGTTTTCCGCGGAGGATTTCCATAGCTTTGGCTTTATTCTGGAGCTGGGAACGTTCGTTTTGGATCGCGACGACGGTGTTGGTCGGTAGATGAGTGATTCTGACGGCGGAGTTGGTCGTATTGACGCTCTGGCCGCCATGCCCGCCGGAGTGGTAGACATCAATGCGCAACTCTTTCTCGTCGATTTTAAGATCGTCGTCATTCTCGAGGACGGGTAGGACTTCGACGAGAGCAAAACTCGTTTGGCGGAGATTGTCGGAGTTAAAAGGCGAGAGTCGGACTAGGCGATGGACGCCATGTTCACTTTTTAGCAGTCCATAAAGATTCCTGCCGCTAATTTCGTAGACCGCGGTCTTAATTCCAGCTTCTTCTCCAACAATGCGTTCGAGACAAGTTGCTTTGAATCCATGTTTTTCGGCCCAGCGGAGATACATGCGTTCGAGCATTCCGGCCCAATCCATAGCTTCAGTGCCACCAACTCCCGCGGTAAGGCGCAAGATAGCGTTTTTCTGGTCGTATTCGCCAGTAAAACGCAAGCTTTTTTTCAATTCTTGAAGTTTAGTTTCTAGGGCCTTTAGCTGGTCGGATAATTCCGCACTAAGTTCGGCATCACCGAGCTCGAGTATTTCTCGCAAATCTTGGACTTGGAGGCGTAATAGTTTCCAGGGTTGGATTTCGTCGTTGAGGTGGGCGAGCTCGGCGTTTTGCGTTTTGGCGTTATTCGGATTGAGCCAAATTTCAGGATCGGCGACTGCGATTTCGAGTTTTTCGGCAGTTTGGATCTTTTGATCAAGATCGAGTTTTTGCCAAGCCTGTTCGACTTCGGACTTGAGGCTCTCGAGGCGTTTTTCTAAATCAGAATTCATCATAGACTCCAGTCTTCTCGGCTAGTTGGCGGAAAAATGGTTGCATATTTCCGAGTGCTTCATAGTCAAAACTCGAGGCAGGAACGGGAAATGGTAAATCGGGATATTCGGGAAGTTTGAGTACGTAGGCTTGGCGGAGTTCATCAACTTCGCCGATGCATTCGAAAGGTTTCATGACGCCATCAATGCCGAGGAGTCCTTTGAAAATGTTGGTAAGTTCAGGGTTTTCGAAGAGAGATTTTCCGCCATAGAGCGAGTCAAGATCTTCGCGAGCGATAAAAGGCGCGAAAAGTAAATAACTATTAGCGCATTTTGCGCAATTTCCACACCAAGATAAATTTTGATTGGTCATTCCTTGGCGATAATTGGCGACGTTGCAAGAGCTAAATTGATGGCCGTATTTTTTCCAACAGTTTTTTGCGAATAACTCGGCGATTTTCAACTCGGAAAATCCGCGCAGTGGCGAACCAACGTGTAGATCTGGCGAGATATAGCGTTTCACATATTCACTAAATAGTTTTTCGGCAGCCCAAGTTTTTGACCATTGATGATTAACTGCGAGATCTTCAATATAAGCATGAGGTTCATTACCTTCTTGCCCGATACTCGTCAACACGGTCGCTTGGTGATTGATGATCACTTGGATGAGCGCTAGGCTTTGGACGATGTAAGTTATTGGAATATGACCATTTAATCCGCCGGATTTCTGCAATGCAACTTTGTCGATTTTGCGATGAATGATTTGGAGTTCGCCGCCGAGCTCGTCGAGAATTTTCGGATAAGCGTCGCTGCTGCTGATATATAAATAAGTCGGATGTTCATGGGCGAAGATGGTCGCAGTTAGTAAAGAATCTTTTCCGCCGGATTGTAAGCTCAGGAAGCCTTCGTAAGAGCTAGCATCAAGCGCTTCCGTACTGGCCGTAGTATTCGGCGAGAAATGTGCGAGTTCGGCGCGAGTAAGTTGGTTTTCGAAAGCGAATTGCGAAAGACCTTCTTGGTAGACGGTGTCGAAAAAATGAGCTTGAAAATCGTCGAGCGGAAAATTAAATTTTAGATTCGGCGTAGGATGGGCCTTATAATACGAAGTGCCGATAAGTACAAAACTAAGAAACATTGCACGTTCAATAAGGTCGAGATTTGGCTGTTGATTGCTAGGGGAAAATTGGATTTGCTCGCTAAAATTAGTGCCATCAGCTCCAGTATAATTAAAAACGGCGCGATAAGTTTTGGGATCAAAATTATAGGAATTAAATTCAAACATTATTTAATCTCCGATACGAGTTCTTGAAATTTTTTTCCACGTTCTTGGAAGTTTTTAAACATATCGAACGAGGGCGCTCCGGGAGACATCAATAGGACGACGGGTAATTTCGAGTTATCTGAAGCATGGAGATTTTCTTCGGCAACTTGACGAGCGAGTTTATTTGCGCATTCGAAAGCTTCATCAAGGCTAGAACATATTTGGTATTTTTCTGGATCTTCATGCGCGGATATAGCGGAGCTAATTTCTCCGATTAGAAAAACTTTTTTGAGATTGGGGGCGTTAAAAATACGTGTTTTCATCGGATGAAGATCGAGTCCGCGATCTTTCCCGCCAGCAATTAAAACTACATCTTGGTTAGGAAAAGCAGCGAGGGCGACGTCGAGAGCGGGGTAGGCGGCGGAAAAATTGTCGTCGTAGTAAGCAACATGCGCAGCTTCTCGCAAGAATTCTAGACGATGAGGTAAGCCATGGAATTCTTCCAGAGCAATTTCGATTTCTGATCGATGATTGATTAGGAAATCTTTTAGCGGTTCTTGGTAATAAGCGGAAATGGCTAGAAGCGCAGCCTCGGCGTTTTCACGATTATGATTCCCGGGGGCATTGAGCCGATCTAGCACCTGATCAAGGATTTCGCGAGAACCTGAAATTGGGTAAGCGAGTTTTTCTCCGGGCGAAAGTTCGGCGATTTTGTGAGATTCGGGATTATTCTGATAATAAATACAGTAATCGTTGGGATTTTGATGTCGAGCGATATTGGATTTAGCGTTAACGTAGTCAGCAAAATCGGAATGAACATTCAAATGATCCGGCTCAATTCGCAGCACTACCGCAATGTGTGGCGAAGCTTCGAGATCCCAGAGTTGGTAGCTACTGAGTTCGTAGACTACGACATCGTCTTGTTTGATCGAATCGAGGACGTCGAACGCAGGCTTGCCGATATTCCCGACTAGCCAAACTTTTTTGCCGAGTTTTTCGAGTAGATCTTTGATGATTGAACAAGTTGTGCCTTTGCCTTTAGTCCCAGTCACGCCGATGATTGGACAAGGACAGTGAGCGAAAAAGTATTTTGTCATGCTCGACCAGTTACGCTTCAGCGGAAACACTGAGGGGCTACGCAAAATTAGATCGTAACCGTCAAAATTTTTTTGAGCTAATTCAGAGCGAGAAAAATTGTCGAGGATTTCGATAGTGGCATCTTTCGGTTTGAAATAAGTTTCGGCGCTTTTTCCTTCTTGTCCATAGCCCAATAGTAATATTTTCATACTATATATTATAGCACGCTTAGGAATCTTGATCTCGCGTCAGCTATGAACTTTTATATTCTGGGAAGTCGAGTTTAGCGTCGAGCTCGTTAATCAGGGCTTTTTCGACAGAACTAACGGCGACGAGGGCATGCAGCTGGCTGCCGATGAATTCTCTTGCGAGGCGGACAATATTATCTTTGCTAATATTGCGGATGAAACTAGGCATACGCTCGTAATTTTCGAGAGTGCCGTTAGTGAAATAGCCATCGGCGTAATAATCGGAAATTTGGTTGACGGTTTGGGCGCCCATTTGGTAGCGTCCGGTGGCATAGGATTTCGCGGCGTCGATATCGCTGTCTTTGATGTCTCCAGACAAAATTTTCGCGATTTCAGAGCGGATGAGATCGAAAAGGCTGCTCGCGCTTTCGGCGTTGACTTCGCCGTCAAAATCCCAGGAAGCATTGTGCCAGCCGTTGCTAAGGTCGCTTCCCATACCATAAACTAAGCCATGTTTCCGGGCTTGGCCGAAAATTTTACTACTCATAGTGCCATTCAGAATATGGTTTAAACAGTTCATGGCGTAGACTTCAGTAGAACTGAGTTTGCGCGGGATAAGCCAGGAAAAAGCAAAAGTAACATTGCTGGCGTCTTTACGTCGGATTAGGACTGGCGCTGAGCCATGGAGCTCATCTTGGGGGATGGCAAAGCGTTCGCCGGGTTTTAGCTCCCAGCTATTTAGCATTTTGATAATCTCGCGTTTGCGGCGATGGAGATTCCCGGCAATGATAAAGCGCATGTTGTTTGCAGTATGAGTGCGACGGTAATGTTCGCGAATATCTTTTAGCTCAATTTTGGGTAAAGTTTTGATGCGCTCCTGGAGATCGGGCACATTTTCTCCGACAACTTGTTGTAACCTCGGCCATAATAATCGGCAATATTCGTTCATATAGCCGGTGAGTTCGGATTTTACATTGCTTTTTTCGCTTTTTAATTCTTCGTTGTTGAATTTTGGGCTAGTGATCGCAATACGTTGCAAGTCTAAAATTCGATCCCATTCAAAGTCGGCGCACTCGCTTTCATAACAGACGGAAAAATCTGACGTCCAAGCATTATGATAAGCGCCGTTTTTTGTAAAATCGTCTTCAAAAGTTTGTTCGCTACTGTATTTTGCGTTGGCGCCAAAGGCAAGATGTTCGACGACATGCGCGATTTCATAGACTTCCGGGCGCTTAGCGTAGCGCATGCCAGCACGAAATTGAAATTTCGTGCTCATGACGCTAGCGCCCGGGATGTCGATAAGCAAGCCTTTGGCGCCAGAAGCGAGGACAACTTCTTCCGCTGAATGTTTTATCGCTGTTTTCCTTTCTTGCGGTTTTGGCGTTGCTTCTTCTTGTCTTTACGCGCGGCATTATGTTTTTGATTATATTCGACGCTATGGTTTTTGGTGGATTTTTTGCTGCCTGGCTTGAATTCATCGTCTAGATTTTTCTCGCCTGCGGAGATTTCGTTGACACCTTTTTCGGTTGAGCTTTTTGCCATTTTTGTGAGCTCGGTGTCATAGTCTTCGCCAGTGACAAGTCCAGCGCTGATGGCGTCCTGTAAACTCATGCCTAGGATAATTTTCAGAGTTTCTTCGCGGAGAGTTTTTTCTAGGCCATCGAAGAGTTTTTGCGACTCGCTACGGTATTCGACGAGAGGATCGCGTTGCCCAATACTGCGCCAATGTATGCCTTCGCGGAGATGTTGCATGTTTTCGAGATGCTGCATCCAGAGCGTATCGAGAATTTGGAGATAGAATTTGCGTTCGATATTACGCATGGCTTCAGCCCCAAAATCTGCTTCCTGTGCTTTATATTGTCGCGTAATTTCTTCGCGAATTGCCTTAATGCGGTCTTTTTCTTTGCGCATTTTGCCGATCTTGTCGATTAATTTTTCGTCGGCTTTGATAACGCTAAGGAAGTCTTCTTTAAAATGTTTGTTGACGCGCGAGCTATCTTTTCCGAGATCTTCGGCTGTAGCCCGAATGAGGCGTTTAATTTCGTTTTGAATGTCGTCGCCGTCGAGAATTTTGCGGCGCATACCGTAAACGACTTTGCGATGACGATTGATAACGTTGTCATATTGTACGACGCTTTTGCGAGAATCGAAATTGAATCCTTCGATGCGTTTTTGGGCCGATTCGAGAGTCTTCGAGACACGCTTGGCCTGGATAGGAGTGTCCTCATCAACCCCAAGGTGGCTCATGAGCATTGCGATGCGTTCACCCTGGAAAATGCGCATAAGATCATCTTCACAGCTGACGAAAAACTGCGTTGTCCCAGGGTCGCCTTGGCGGCCGCCGCGACCGCGTAGCTGGTTATCGACCCGGCGCGAATCGTGCCTTTCTGAGCCGATGACGACTAGGCCACCGAGCTCTTTGACCCCTTCTCCGAGTTTAATATCAGTTCCGCGTCCAGCAAGGTTGGTCGCAAGGGTGACAGCGCCTTTTTCTCCGGCCTTGGCGACAATTGCGGCTTCGCGTTCGTTGTTTTTGGCATTGAGAAGCTCATATTTAATTCCCTGGCTGTCTAGATAGCGTGCGATCATTTCGTTTTTAGCAATACTGGCGGAGCCGACGAGGACTGGTTGCCCGCGATCGTGGTATTTTTTAATTTCAGTAGCAATCGCCTTGAGCTTTCCAGCTTCGGTACGGTAAATTAAATCATCCTTGTCGACGCGTTGAATTGGCTTGTTCGGCGGAATTTGGATAACGTCGAGCGCGTAAATTTGTTGGAATTCCTCGGCTTCGGTAAAGGCCGTACCGGTCATGCCGGAGAGCTTATGGTAAAGGCGGAAAAAGTTCTGGAAGCTAATAGTGGCCAGAGTCATGCTTTCTTGCTTAACGGCGACACCTTCTTTGGCTTCGATGGCTTGATGTAGGCCTTCGTTGTAGCGACGACCTTGCATGAGCCGGCCAGTATGCTCGTCGACGATGACGACTTCGCCGCTATTTGTGACGACGTAATCTTTATCGCGCTTAAAGACGACTTGTGCGCGCAAGGCTTGGTCGAGATGATAGACTAGACGGGTATGTTTAGTGGAATAAAGATTTTTTACGCCTAGGATATCCTGGACTTTTTCGACACCTTTATCGGTTAAAGTAACGCTACGACGCTTTTCATCAAAAACGTAATCTTCGGGAACGAGCTGAGCCGCGACCTTGGCGAATTGATAATAAGCGTCGGGATTATCGCCTGCTGGCGCGGAGATAATTAGCGGAGTTCGAGCTTCGTCGATTAAAATTGAGTCAACTTCGTCGACGATAGCATAATTTAGTCCGCGTTGACGCAAAAATGCCGGATCGCTGACCATGTTGTCGCGTAGATAGTCAAACCCGAATTCGTTATTTGTACCGTAGGTAATGTCAGCAGCATAAGCTTCTTTACGACTAGTAGGCTTTAGATGTAGAAAACGTTCATCGTCATGTTCTTCGTTTTCATATTCGGGATCGTAAATAAAACTAGCTTGGTTCACGATCACGGCGACGCTAAGTCCGAGAAAATGATAAACTGGAGCATTCCAGCCAGCGTCGCGCTGGGCGAGGTAATCATTAACGGTAATAACGTGTACGCCTTTTCCGGTCAAAGCATTGAGGTAGGCTGGGAGCATGGCGACAAGAGTTTTGCCCTCGCCGGTCTTCATTTCGGCAACATCGCCTTGGTTTAGGACCATGCCACCAATAAGCTGCACGTCGTATGGTCGCATACCAAGAATACGTTTCGCGGCTTCGCGGGCAACGGCGAATGCTTCGACAAGGATACTGTCAATGGCTTTTTCGTTGCTATCCTGACGGAGTTTCTCCTGGAATTTTTTCGTTTGAGCGCGAAGCTCTTCGTCGGACATTGCCTCATATTTTGGCTCAAGGGCGCCGATTTCGAGGGTTTTCTTGTACATCCGTTTAAGGATTTTTTTCTGGGCATCGCCAAAAACACCTTGCAAAATTCTGGTCAATAGAGTTTTGTCGGCAAGTTTATCGGTCGGCTTCTTAGCTTTTGGGGTTCGATTAGAAGCACTCGCAGGTTTTTTGGTTTCGGGCGACTTTTTCCCGGCATGTTCTGTCATATATTTTCTCCACAAATTCCCTCTAATTATAGCACATTATGTAGTTTTACGCTACGATCTCTTGATAAATAAGTTTTTTAGCCCTTTTTTGGTCAAATGTGGGGTAGACTCGAGTTTATAGCGGCGAATTTGGCCTTTTAGTTTTGCTTCGAGAATATCAATCCCAGCGAAGACGTTTGAGCATTCATCTTTAGCAGTGATGACTTTTCCCCCAGGAATTTCCATTGCGACGGATACGGAATATTTATTTCCATGCGCTTGGTCAACTTCGGTAATGACGATTTTGGCGACAACGTCCTTTTTGCTCCCTCGAGGGAGATAACGATCGAGCTTGCCGATGCGTTTAATGGTATATTTGCGAAAACTATCGGAAATAGTGTAATTATTTCCACTGAGATCGATTTTTTCTATCACCTTTGTGCTCCTTTACAAGCCTAAGTTACCCAAATTGCCCATAAGAGGCTTCATTTTATCGGTTGCAATTTCTTGCGCTTTGGCATAGCCGTCGCGCATACAATCTTCGATCCAGTGCTCGAGCTCTTCGATATCATCGAGATCAATCTTCTCGGGATCGATTTTAACGCTTTTAATTTTCAGCTCGCCGGTGATTTGTACGGTGACGGCTCCATCGCCAGCTTCGACCTCTACGATCTCGCTTTTAAGCGATTTCTGCGCTTTGCGAAGTTGATTTAGAACTTTCATTTGATCCATTGTTGCACCCATTTTAGCTCCTTTACTCTTTAATTAGAGGTTTCAGTTCCTGATAATTTAGTATATATGTATATTCTATCAGAATTGTCGGATTTTGGCGAGGTTATAATGCGATTAAGTTTGGCATTGACGGTTTGGGGCCCAAACATGATGGCGAAATCTTGGGGTAATTCGGGGGGGTTTTGAGCCTCTTGGGTTTCTGCGGATTTGTCCGCCTCTGCTATTTCGGTGCCGGGTAAGTGATTTTCGACCTTATATTGACCGAGATAATCAAATATCTTAAAGAAGTTGTATTCGGTTGTACTATCTATGATATAGATTGTAGTCCCGGTCGAGAGATTTTCGCTGATTAGGTGAATGTCGTTATTGAAATTGTCGGCGACCATGGGCACATAGCGGTAGCCAAAAAGGAAGTGGTTGATGCCGCCGATGATCATGATGGCGAGGAAGATACCGATCGGAAAAACTGCAGAAATGCGAGCATAAGGATTGTCCGGGAAAAGATCGTACCATTTACTGAGAATGTAGCGCAAACCATGTGCGATTAGTATTGACATGGGGAGAAGGATGAGAATTGCGGATTCGGGATTGAGGCCGGAAAGGATGATTGTGAAAATGATCAGCCAGCTGGCGATTGAGTTTCTCGAGGCAAAAAATCCTTTGGTCGTGGAAAGTAGGCCAATGATCGCGAGGGCGACCGAGGCGAGTCCGATGAAAGGAGACAAGAAGATATTGTCAATTGCGGTATTCCAAGAGAAGAAAGGAAGGAAGGCGACTTTGATGTTTTCGATGAAAGTACTGAGGCTAAAATTGGGAGCAAGAAGAAGCTCGGCGACGATGCTGGGATTTATGAAAGCGGCCATGACGAGCGCGGCAAGACCGGCGATGACGATGAAAATAGTGAGAATGAGCGGGGCGGTGGGGAGGGTTTTGATCGTGAAACGCAGATGGGGATGGAGAATTGCGAAGAGGACGATGAAGAAAGCGAGATAGATGAGGTGCGGAGTGAAAATTGACCCGAGGAGCGCGAAAGCAAAAACGAAACAATACATGGGTTTTGGTTTAGTTACGCCTTGGATTTTTGAACCTAGCCAGAGTAAGAGCGTCGGCCAGAATACGAGCATAATTAGCGGCGTCCCGGAGCCGGCCAGATAGAGAAAAGAGGCGGAGAGCACGGCGAGAATTGAGGCGAGGAGAGCGACGTTGTTTTTGAACCAACGATTAAGTAAGAGAATGAGCAGCCCGCCCAGCATGGCACCAATGATGATGCTGGGTAATTTTACGGAATAGACTGTCAGGCCAAAGGCGAGAATGGAGAGTTTTTGGAGGGCTCGATAGGGCAGGTCGACGATGTCGCCGCGAAAAATTGAATCAAAATGTAGATCGAAGGAGCGCGCGGCGGATTCCATCTCAGCTGAAGAAAGTCCTCCCGGCGAAAGCAGCGGTAGGCCAAAAAGAAGGCCGAGATAAGCGACGCCGAGAAGAACGAAACCGATAATAAAACGATGACGATAGAGGAAGAGTTTAGAGATAATGATTTTCTTCATAATGTTATAAACATTATAGCATGATCTCTAAGCTTCGGGAAGCTTTAGTGTTCGCGGTCGAGATTCATGAAACGTAGTAGCTCAGGATGGAAGTATAATTCAATCTTACCGACCGGCCCGTGACGATGTTTCGCGAGAATAAGCTCAGTAATATTAGTGGGTTCGAAATCATCGTTGTTTTGTTTATAGTAATCTGGTCGATGCAAAAACATGACTAGGTCGGCATCCTGCTCGATTGAGCCGGATTCACGCAAATCTGACAGTACGGGGCGAGGGTCGTCGCGTCCGGTCACACCACGAGAAAGCTGCGCGAGCGCAACGACGGGAACTTCTAGTTCCCTGGCAAGGGTTTTGAGACCGCGCGAAATTTCTGTAACTTCTTGGACGCGGTTACCTTTATAACGATCGGAACCTTGGAGAAGCTGGAGGTAGTCGACGATAATCATACTGATATTATGATCGTGGGCAGCGCGGCGGGCTTTGTTGCGGAGCTCGAGAATGGTCATAGAGCTAGTATCATCAAGATAGAGCGGGACTTCGTTCATGTCGCCCATGGCGTCGCCAATTTGGGTAAAATCATCGTCTGTAACATTTCCGGTGCGAATTTTCCAGTTGTCAACGCCAGAAATATCGGAAATCATACGATCGACGATTTCTGCGTCGGCCATCTCCATAGAGAAGAAAAGCACACCTTTTTGGCCACCATTGCGGGTCGCGACATTGTAGGCGAGGTTTTGAGCAAAAGTAGTTTTACCCATGGCTGGGCGCGCTCCGATGATAATTAAATCGCCTTTTTGAAAACCAGCGGTTTTTTTGTCAAGGTCGTGAAAGCCAGTTTTCAGACCACGGAGCGCGCCCTTATTTTTATGGAGTTCTTCAATGCGATCATAGGCATCGATAAGCAAATCGCCGAGCGCAACATAATCGGTTTTTACGGTTTGGTCGGAAACTTCAAAGAGGTTTTTTTCGGCTTTACCAATCAACTCGCCAATATCCGTTTTGCTGTCATAGGCGGCCGTAGCGATATTCGTACCAGCGCGGATGAGATTACGACGCATGGCCGCTTGCGAGACGAGATCGGCATAAGCATCAACATGGGAGGCGGTAGGAACGAAATTCGTGAGTTCGGTGAGATAGGGAGATCCGCCGATTTCTTTCAGAGTTTTTGCGTTCTTTAGCTCGGAAGTCAGCGTCATTAGATCGATCGGGCGATGATGCTCATAGAGGGAGGTCATACCTTGGAAGATTTTCAGATGGCGAGGATCATAAAAATCTTCGGCTTTTAAAACTTCTAGCACATTAGGAAAAGCTGTGTCGGACAATAATAACGCGCCAAGAAGCGATTTCTCAGCTTCAAGATCTTGCGGCGGAACACGACCGCCGTCATTTTGCTCTGACGGTTCCATCTACCTCCTTCGACGATTGGCGAAGAACCCCCACTCTAAAATGGTTGGTCGCCTTTTATTTCTTGTATATTTCCCATTATAGCAGAAATTTGAGAAAGTTTTTCGTCTTTTACTCCAGGATTTTCGCCGGCCTCATGTACGACTAATGACAAATCGCTCAGGACGCTAGTAAGAAGCTGACGATTATTGGGTTTTTCGAGAATATTTTTGGAGAATTTTTGCGCTGGATAGAGATGCAAAGTTCCCCCTTCGAGGTTGTAAGTAACTTTTTGGAGCTGGTTATAAAGTACGCTGCTTTGGGCATGTATAGCTTCGATGAAATCTTCCCACGAAAAGTTTTTCGCGCTAATAGTATTCGTGCTTGGCGATTGATTTGTCTCTGGATTTGGCGACGCTGGGGCTGCGTTTTGTGGCTCGATTTCCGGCGCTACGGCGACATTATGCTTCCTAGAATTCACAGCGGTTGGCGCGGGGGATTGTTCGGCGCTACTCGTGGCTAAATTTGACCTTGGAACATGAGTATTTTGATGGCTGCCCTGGACATTTAAGAACGAGACTAAAAGTTTCGCTTCCCCAAACGGAGCGTTGACATCCGGTAATTTCGCCAGAAGCGGTAAAGTTTCGGTGCGGGGATGGGCGACAATATTGCTAATCGCTTCGCTGGCGATGATTTCGGGTTTAATTCCAGAGTTCAATAAATCTTTTAGTAGCGCAGAAATTGCGGCAAAATCATTAGCGATATAAGCGTCAATTAGGCGCTTAATACTTTCGGATTGCGGCAGTCCTAGGGCGGAGGTTAGGATCTCGGCGGTAATTTGTTCGCTCGAGAGGTTGCGCACCTGATCGAGCAGACTGAGGGTGTCGCGAAAAGAACCTCCGCCCCGCTGGGCGACAATTTCTAAGGCGTCGTCGGTAATGGGGATCTTTTCCTGCTTAACGATGGTCTGAAGATGTTCGAGCATAGTCTCGGGACTGGCGAGCTTAAAAGTCTGGACTTGGGTACGCGAGGAAATGGTAATTGGAACTTTGTGGGCGTCGGTGGTCGCGAGAATGAAAATTACATGCTCCGGCGGCTCTTCGAGAGTTTTAAGAAGCGCATTCGCGGCGCTTTTGGTCAGCATATGAACTTCGTCGATGATGTAGACTTTGTACTTTCCCGTAGTCGGAGCGATTACGGCTTTTTCGCGGAGGTCGCGGATATTGTCGACTCCAGTATTCGAAGCGGCATCGATCTCGATAATGTCTAGGTAGCTATCTTCGAGCTGGTAATCAAAGCCGTTGACTTCGTGCGCAAAAATACGTGCGACCGAGGTCTTTCCCGTTCCACGCGGCCCGATAAAAAGATAAGCATGACCAAAGCTATGAGTCTTAATCGCGTTTTCGAGCACGGTAGTAACTTGATCTTGACCAACGACGTCGCTAAGCCGGGTCGGGCGATAGCGGCGGTAGAGGGCTTTCGGGACGGAGGAAGTTTTAGAAGAAGAGGATTTTGCCATTAAAGCGCAGCCTCAACTGCGGCCCAGGCGGCATCGTCGTTATTGGCAGGAATAATCGCGGAAACTTGGCTACCTTCTCGGAGATGGAAATAAGTCACGGAAGCATAAAGGATTTCGTATTCTCGTCCGTTGACTTCGATATAGTATTTATCGTCGTGATGCACCAAAGTACCGATGACGGCTTTGCGCTCAACGGGGCCAATTTGCTTATAAAGAAAGCGACCTTCAGGAGTAATCGTGAGTTTTAAGATGTCACCTTCGATGAGCTTAGACTTCGAAGCGTAATTAGCGGGAACAGGATAATTTTTGCCATCGGGTCCGATCATAATTTGACCGTCAAAAACCCCTTCGATAACTTTGCCTTCGGGGCTGGAAATAATAGTCTCGCGTGGCGCGGTAATTGCTTCGCCATCGCCTAAGACAGAAATTAGCAGTTCCTTCGCAGCAGCTAGATTCGTTTCAGCTTCCTGAATCAAACCGCGTAAGCGTTTGATTTGTTTTTCTGGTAACTCAGACATCACCTCGCATCCAGTCTGTCATTAACTTTTAATACTGTCTTTATCTTATATCTTTTGGATCGAAAAGTCAACCACGATTTTCAAAGGTTTTCCACTACTCTAACGGCGGTAGTAAGAAAAATGTTGTAAAAATTACAAGCATAAGTCGGATAAAACTGCGAGTTTGGCGGAGGATTTTCGCACAAAGTCAAAAATCGGGCCTCGATCTGTGCCTTAGGCTTAGAGATCTCGACCCGATAATCGATACTTACTAGCTAGAGTCAAAACGAGATTAGGCTAATTCGACGGTAGCACCAGCCTCTTCGAGGCTCTTCTTCATCGCTTCGGCTTCGTCTTTCTTGACGTTTTCTTTTACGGTAGCTGGAGCGCCATCGACCATAGCTTTGGCTTCACCGAGGCCAAGGCCAGTGATTTCCTTGACGGCTTTGATGACGGCGATTTTCTGAGCGCCAGCATCTTTTAAGACGACGTTGAATTCAGATTTTTCATCTGCAGCAGCAGCGCCACCTTCGGCTGGGGCAGCAGCAACGGCGACGGCAGCAGCAGCTGGCTCGATTCCGTATTCGTCTTTGAGCAAGTTTTTGAGTTCGTTGACTTCGAGAATAGTCATGTTGACCAATTCTTCGGCCAATTTTTTAATATCTGTAGCCATAATTATAATCCTTTTCTTAAATAAAATTATTATAGTATATTTGTTACTTGGTTTAACAACTTTTCTCGAGGCGCGTCGCCAACGCCTGTCGTTACAGGGTTGGCGCGCTAATCCTCGGCCGTGCCTCCGGACCCTCTTCGAAAAGTGTTAAATACAAGTAGCAAGCATTCAATTCTCTTTTATGAATAAGAGGCGTTTAATTGTTGCTAATTTGCTTTGGCTTCGAGCCCGGAGATAATTCCAGACAAACCGTTGCTGGTCGCAGAAACCACGTCGTTGATCGGCGAAAGCAGCTGCGCGACGACTTGCGCGATAAGCTCTCCCTTCGACGGCATCTTGGCGAGAGTCGAAATCTCGGCTTCGTCCATAGCGTTGCCTTCGTTGGAAAAACCGCCCGCGAGCTCGAGCGCAGGGTGGGTCTTGGCAAATTCTGCCAAAACTTTCGCCGGAGCAACTTCGTCGGAATCAGAAATTGCATAAACGAGTTGACCGACTAAATTCGAAGTGTCAGTGTCTTTATAGACTGCAATTTCGCCCATCGCGACGCGCACCAAGCGATTTTTTACGACCTTGATCTTGACGCCAGCTTCACGTGCAGCCTTACGCAAATCTTGCATTTCGGCAACGGTGAGACCTTGATAACGCGCATAAGCAGTTAATTTTGCGTCAGAAAGCAATGTTGTCAAATCAGCAACCAAAGTATCTTTTTTCGCTTTTGAAATTGCCATAAAAGTTCCTTAGGTTAGTTTTGATAATTGTTTGCTAGTAAGTTGTTAATAAACGTTACCCATAAGACCCCTAAGAGATTTCCTCGGTAGCATGATTAAGAATTCCCAATTTGATCATTCCGCCACTGTCTTTAGAATAACTGGTCTCATTGTAGCACAGATAATCTTTGGGGTCAAGGTCTTAAAAGCACCTCTAGAAATTTCTAGAGGTGCCTGGAAGCGAGCTAACGCTTTAATTATAGATATTTTCGACTAAGATCGATGGGCCCATAGTGGTCGTCAAATAGACGGATTTTATGTAGGCGCCCTTGATCGAAGCTGGACGATGACTCTTCAACGATTCGAGGAAGACCTCGGCATTTTCGAGCAAATCTTCGAGGCTGAAATTAGTCTTCCCGAGTCCGAGATGAATGATAGCTTGTTTGTCAACGCGGTATTCGACCTTACCAGCCTTGGCTTCCTTGACGGCTTTTTCAATGTCGGTAGTAACTGTGCCAGCTTTCGGGTTTGGCATCAAGCCTTTTGGCCCGAGGAGGCGAGCAAATTTACCTAATTTTGGCATATAAGCCGGAGTCGAGATAAGGACGTCGAAGTCGATCGCGCCCTTTTCGAGACGTTTCAAGAACTCTTCATCTTCGGCAATATCAGCACCAGCGGCGAGAGCCTTTTTAGCTTCATCGAGCGGAGCAAAGACCGCGACGCGGACAGTTTTGCCATTACCGTGCGGCAAGACGACGGTCGCGCGGATATTTTGATCAGCTTGGCGCGGATCGACATTGAGACGGACGTGGGCTTCGACAGTGGCGTCAAACTTGGCAGGGTTGGTCTTCACGGCTAGTTCAAGCGCATCTTTGAGCGCGTAAGCCTGATCCTTGGTGACTAACTTAGCTTTTTCTTGGTAATTTTTCCCGCGGCGCTCGATCTTCGGGCGAGTAACCGGCGCAGCTCCGCGAGGCTTTTCGCCAGCTTCTTCAGCAGCCTTAGTCTCAGCTTTGCGCAGTTGGCGCTCCTCTTCGGCCTTAACTTCTTCGAGATGCTTTTTGGACTTTTTGCCAGATTTGGCGAATTTTTCTTCCTTTTGCAAGGTATCTTCGATTTCAGCGCCGATCGTCGCTTCTTCGATTTTTTCAGTAAGTTCGGTAGATTTATCTTCTGCCATAAAACTAATCCTTTCTGTGGTATTAACGGGGAAACCCCTCCCAACTTAGTTATTTCTTATATTTTAGCAAATTTTGGCTAGAAATTCAAGGTCGAAATTTGTGGCCAGGAAAACGCTAATATAATGACAGTTTTGGATAAAAAAGCGAGATTTATGCTGGAATTTTGCTAGAAGCGGAATTTATATGGTTTTATATTGACTTTTATGACAATGTGTGCTATAATGGAAGTATAGGGGTGTTTACTCCTTGTCCTTCAGTCATATAAAAAGGGGGTGATATATATGGCAAGTAAAAAGATTGGGAGGTTTCGCTCTCGAAAATGGCAGGATGGGTTTATAGCTCATCTGAGGTTTCACAAAGCCGAGCTACTCGGCGAAAATGAGGACGTGGCGACGATTTTTCTCGTGACGCGGCTCCTTGGACAGATTTTGGCTCCAATTTATTTTTTCATCATGTTCTGGTGGATATTGGGGTTGGGATTTGTTAAGCTTGCGCTGCTGCATTTAATAATTTCCATTTTTAAATTCATTAGGTTTAAAAAATGCAGTAAGTTTTGGAAGACCATAAAAGCGGCTGACCGCGCGGGGCTACGCAAGATGCGAGGACGCGGGGTTCACCCGTAGCTGCAAGCCAATTTTCCTGCCAAAAAGGTCGCTGGATTTTAGCGACCTTATTTTTATAGCCCAAAACCCCGGCTAGGCCGGGGATGTTTATGAGGCTCGATTAGTCTTCGACGACGACGCCCATGGAGCGCGCGGTGCCAGAAATGACTTTCACGGCGCCTTCGAGATCGATGGCGTTGAGCTGATCCATTTTGGCTTTTGCGATTTCCTCAACATCGGTGCGGGAGATCTTCCCGACTTTCTCGAGGTTTGGTTTACCGCTACCTTTTTGGATCTTGATCTTTTCGCGAATCAGATCGTCAACTGGCTGCCCGAGGCAGGTCCAGTCGAAAGTGCGATCATCGTAGACCTTGATATGGACAATGACGTTTTTGCCATTAAATTCTTTGGTTTTTTCGTTGAACGGATTGATAAAATCCATCATATTGAGGCCCCATTGACCGAGGGTCGAACCGACTGGAGGTCCAGCGGTGGCTTTTCCGCCAGGGACGCGCAACTTTAAGTTGCCGATAACTTTTTTTGCCATAATATTCCCTATTCTATCGGGCGAAGCTCCCGATACGATTATGTTTATAACCGTGCGTAACATTTTCATTATACTACGTTTGGTCTTAAATGTCGAGGATTTTATGATAGTTGACAGGAATATATCCTCAAAAGTAACATTGTTAGCTAGCGACATGAAGGCCCCGAGCATGCTCGGGGCCTGGTTTTACCTTTTAGATGTCCTAGAGCTGTTTTACTTGTAAAGCATCGAGCTCGACGGGGGTTTCGCGGCCAAACATCGAGACCATGACTTTGAGCTTCCCTTTTTGGGTGTCGATCTCGGAAATTGTACCTTCGAAGCCTTTGAAGGGGCCGTCGATAATCGAGACGACTTCGCTGACTTCGTAATTCACGGAATATTTCGGGTCTTCGACGCCCATGCGTTTTTTGATCTTGGCGATTTCCTTTTCGGAAACTGGGGTCGGCTGGGTGCCGTTGCCGACGAATCCGGTCACGCCAGGCGTGTTGCGTACGATATACCAAGTTTCGTCGGATAGGCTCATTTCGACCAGGACGTAACCTTGGAAGATCTTGCGATCGACGACTTTGCGTTTGCCGTTTTTGATTTCGATGCGTTTTTCTTTCGGAACGATGGCGCCGAAAATCTTGCCCTCGAACTCGGGGCTGCCAACACGTTGGTTGATGCTGTCGGCGACCTTATCTTCGTATCCGCTGTAAGTGCTTATTGTATACCAAGCACGGGTATCATCATAACGATTAACTGCCATTTTTCTCTCCTCTTGGGGTTAATGTTAAGCTAATAATAAATTAAAGATAAAGGTAAAGAAGGTGTCGAGCAGGACGATGAAAGCAATGAAAATTGCGCAATAGATCAGGACTGCCAGGGTCATCTTCCAGGTTAGTTTGCGATTTGGCCAGCGTACTTGTCGTAGTTCGTGCCAAGAATCGCGCAGATAGCGACCGAAGGCGACAAAGGGGCGAGCAAGAATAAAAATGTCCTTAAGCGGCTTCTCGGCTTTGACAGAAGTTTTTGCGTTCAGAGCTTTGGAATTTGGCGCAACGGTTTTTGTCCCATTTTCCGTAGTCTTAAGGGATTTTGCGGCTTTCGCGGTTTCTGCATTTTCGCTCGTAGAAACTTCTGAAGAGTCGTCTTCGTCTTTCTCGTCTTCGTCTTTCTCGTCTTCGTCTTTATCTTCATCTTTGTCTGCTTCGTCGTCGCTGGCATCACCCGAATCCTCTTCGGGATCATCCCTAGAATCATTTTCAGGATCATTTCCGGAATCGTCCGCGGCATCCTCCTCGGCATCGTCAACGTCATCGATATCATCGAGATCGCTATCGACTTCTGCGCTTTTTTCGCCGTCTTCAGCTTTTTTAGCTTCTTCGGGCTTTTCAGCTTTTTCGGTCTTTATGGTTTTTCCTGAATCCTCGGCTGCTTCCCCGTCTATGGATGTTTTCGCCTCCGCGGCTGCCTTGGCGCTGTCGGCATCAGAGGTCGGCGTAGCGGTGATTTTAGTAATCTTGGGCTGCGCTTCAGCCCGATCGGAACCGTCGCCGGTGGAATTTTTAGCGTTTTGATCGGTTTTTGAGGTTTTATTGGCAGAAGTGGCAGTAATTTTAGTGATATTTGTTTTCGAAGCTTTCGCTTTGTGTGGCTTGTTCGACATATTACTCCTTTCCTGCCGGTACCAGTAACAAAAAATAGTCTGATACCAGACTGTCAATAGTATTGTAGCATGCCGAGGTCAAGATGTATATAGTTTTTCGGGGGAATTTTTGTAAAATTAGGCGGATTTCGTCCTATAAAATTATTATTTTGGATGTCAATATTGACGATTTCGGGTATTTATTAAGATTTTTAACATCCCCATACTTCCATTATAGCACACTATGTCTAAAAAGTCAATAGAAAATTGCAATTTTGAGACGCTTATGGTTAAATGGTGATATGGAAAAAGATGCCGCGCGCCTTTCTCGGGATGGGAAGAATGATTCGGAAGCGAAGAAACAGTATAAAATTCGGGGAACAAAGGTGGTTTCGCCTTATCCGCCAGAGCTGACGCCAGGAGAAACGCGGCTAGTTTTTGCTTTGCAAAAGTTTTTTCAGCCGGAGATGATTTTGGCGGATTATTATCTGCCGAAGCAAGATCAGGAGACGGGACGAAATCGGGAAAGAGTGGTTTCCACGGCGGATTTGGTGCAGATTGATTGCTTGGCGCTGGACCGGAGGGGGATTTTTGTGTTTGAATCGAAGGATTATTTGGGGTGGATTTATGCTCATGGCGAGAGAGTGCATTGGACTCAAGTTTCCGCTTATGGTAAGAATAAGCATCAGTTTTATAATCCGATTCAGCAAAACGAAGCTCACATCGCGGCGCTAAGGGGGGTTTCTGGCGTCGATGTGCCAATTTATTCCGTGGTGGTTTTTGGCAGGGAGGCGACACTGCGGATTCGGGAAAATATTCCGGAAAATTGTTGGGTTTTGACGCAGAGGGATTTATATAATTGGGCCGGGGCGGTTGCGCTTGAAGAGAAATTGACAGAGGCGGAAGTGCGGAGTCTGCGGGCGCGGCTTGAGGTCGGACGAGTCAACCCGACGACGCTGACGCGAGAGGAACATGTCGCCGAAGTGCAGGATTTAGCGATGCGGGGCGAACGGAATGCGCTAAGTAAGGGCTGGATTTAAGGTGGAGATTTCGGACGATGACGATTGATAAAAAAGCGGAAGCTATAACGCCAATTTGGGTTTGTAATTTGCAAAATAATCTAGTGGATGCGGCATGGTTCGAAAAGAAGGAAGTTTTTAATCGGACAAGTGGGCGCGAATGGACGGCGACTGAGGAGAAGATAAAGTTTCCGAGTGGAAAAAATTGGCGAGATTACGTGCGAGCGAAGCGACTGGAAATAGCTTGTGGGGAGGCACCGTATCTCGCGAGTCGTGAAGATTTTTACGCAAAGAAGATTATTGCTTTGGGGCAACGCGTGGGGATTTTGGATCGGAAGTTGCGGGTTGTGAGCGAAAATGTCGATGATCGAGAGGAGTGGCTGGAATGGGGACTGTTTGCGCTCGAGGCGGTTTATGGTTTTGAAATTCGAACAGAAAAAGTTGAAAAAGCGCGAAAAAATCTAGAGTTGACATTTTTTGATTATTATCTAGCCAAATTTGGTGGAGATTCTTCAGTAAATACGGAAGAAATTCTCGCAAAAAGGCAAGCAATAGCGCAAAAAGAGAAAGCAATAGCGTTTAGGAATGAAAGATTTAGTAAAAAAATACAAGCAATAGCGGAAAAGGTTGAAGAAATCTTACAGAAAAATATTATTGTGGCGGATATTTTTCAGGAAGATGCTGCGATTTTGGCGGATTTAAAATTCGAAGCAATCGTCGGTAATCCGCCTTATCATAAGACTGGAGGAGCTGGCGGTAGTAATGATGCGCCGATTTATCAGGATTTTGCGAAGTGGTGTTTTGAAAATGGTGCGCAATATGTTTCCCTGGTGATTCCGGCGCGGTGGTTTGCTGGCGGCCGTGAAAATCTACTAGGTAAATTTCGGAAATATATGCTTGCGGAAGCGGGGATCCGCGATCTTTTAGTCTATTCAGAGGCGAGAGCGGTGTTTGATTGGGTTAATTTAAGCGGTGGGATTTGTATATTTTTGGCCGAACGCGGATTTCGGGGCGAATGTGAGTATGTTTTGCAAGAAAAAGGCGAAGTTATGCGAGCTAAGCGGGATTTGGGGAAGTCGGAAATCTTGATTCGTGAGGTGCAACTAGTTACGATTGTTGAGAAAGTGCAGAAAAAAATGGAAATTGAGGGGCGAAAGACGGTCCGGGAGATCGTTTTGGGAAATACACCGTTTGGGATTACTTCGGAGTTGAAAGATTATAAAGGACGTGATATAGAACTATATATTGAACGAGGCGCGAAACATAATGTCAAGTTATACTTTTTCGATAAACCTTGTCGAGTTGTGCGCTACATTAGTCGAAAACATATCGGTAAGAATAAAGATATGTTAAAAAATCCGAAAGTTATGTTGCCGGCGGCAGGCGGAACGGGGAGCGATCGCTATATTATTGGAAAAACGGAAATGATTGGCAGGAACTCGGTTTGTTCGCAGAGTTATCTGGTTGCGGTCTTTGAAAGTGACGAAGAAATGGAAGGGTTTTGGAAATACACGCAGACGAAGTTTTTTCGAGTGTTGGTTAAAGCTTGTAAGGTTTCGCAATCGGCTAGCCGACGAGTTTATCGATTTGTACCGCTGGAAGATTTTGGAGCGAAAAGTGAGATTGATTGGGGCGGGGAGGTAGCAGAGGTCGATCGGCAGCTGTATGAAAAATATGGGTTGAGCGCAGAGGAGCGTGATTTTATCGAGAAGCGAATAGAATATTTTCGATAGGAGATGATTTTGTAGACAATATTGGCAGGGTTTCAGTGCGCAGCGGCGGAATCTGGCAAGATGATGGTAGTGTTGGACAGAGCCATCTCGGTGCATTGGCGCAAAATGGTTATAGCTTATCTTCTCGATCCGACTCCGCTAATGCTTTTCTACTTTATTTTAGTATTCAAGTGAATTTGCCATATAGTAATGTCCATCGCTATGACGCTTTTCCTCTCCGCTGCCTGGCTAATTAGAGTATATGTAGCAGGAGAAATTAAGGATTAGGTAGTTTAATTGCTTATTCTGTCAGAGCTTTGTCAGGAACGGCGTCCTGCCAGCCCGCCGTCGCGGGTGGCAGGCGCCTCGACCTCGCTCGTGCGCTGCGGATGTCCTGACAAAGCTCATGCGGAATAAGCAAAAGTCCTAATCCTTAACTTATCCAAAGTTGTCTGCAGTGCGCTGCCGATGTCCTGGCGGAATGAGCAAGTAAAATGTCTAGTTCTTGGTTCTTGCTACATATACTCTAATTAGCCAGGCAACGGAGAGGAAGACCGTGGAACTAGTTAACCGCGACCCCTGTATAAAGTTTAAGGCTAAAGCCCGATGTTA
>CAZODR010000003.1:0-95007 GCA_964578645.1 uncultured Candidatus Saccharibacteria bacterium
ACATCTGCCCGCCCACGCCAAGTTCATGGCCATACAAGAACAAAGGCTTATGAGGAAGTTTAGGCTTTGTTAGTTGGCGGATCGTAATGAGAAGATTATTGGTGGTTCTGGCTAGAAACTTCGGTCGCTTCGCTCCCTCAGCGGCAGGGCGTCGGCTCAAATAATCTAAAGTAAACTTTAGATTATCCTCGCGCTCCTACTGCCTACGAACTATTCGCTTCGCTCATAGTTCTCATCTAGCCATAGAATTAACAGAGAAAATACCCATCAGATGATAGGTATTTTCTCTGGTGCGCCTGACTAGACTCGAACTAGCACAGCTTAAAATCGCCACTACCACCTCAAGGTAGCGTGTCTACCAATTCCACCACAGGCGCACGATATCTTAAACTATTCGCGAGAAACTTCTCCTTCCTCGCGCTTCCTGCTATTATATCAAAATCTGAAATTTCCGCAAGTCAAAATTCAATTTTAAAAAAGTTCTAAAAACCCTTGCAAAATATCCATGAGTGGTATAATATAAAACTATATAAGCCATGTAACAAAAATCAACAGGAAAGAAACAATGGAAACAAAGATTAAAAACATTTTTCTCGCCTCTACGGCCATTCTCGCTTTATCGACAGCTTTTCTACCTTTTATGAGCTGTAGCGCCGAGGGGCTCGCAGATGAAAAAGGTCCTAAAGACGATGGAACAACGAAGGTCAGCGTCATTGTAGACGATTATATTTCGCTCGATGCTGCTAGCGCGGGCGACACGATCGATGTTAGCGCTGATGCGCCAGGAAAAGGCAAAATCACCGCGACCGTCAGCAGCACTGCCGACTACACAATCTCCCTCAGCGCCGCGAACCCCAATCTCGTAAAAACCGACGACACGTCCAAAACTATCCCTGCCGGGACAAATATCGCCGTCAACAATTCCGCTTGGGGCGTAAAAAAGTACGGCGCGAGCGACTATACTGCGCTCACGACTAGCCCGATCCAATTCTACGAAGGCACAGCCGCTACTGGCGCTGCTCCGCAGACAACCGAATTCGAAGTCGGCGTCTCCGTCGATGCGAGCGTGCCCGTTGGGACGTATTCGACCGAAGTCACGGTTCTTGCCGCAAAGAAATAACTTGTGCTATAATAAGCACATATGTTTAGAAAATTGCTTTCAATTTGTGGAATCCTAACCGGCTTAGGGGTGGCTCTAATCTTTCCTAATTCACCAGCTTCGGCGCTCGAGGCTGGTGATGTTGTTATGCAGCTCAATCCGGCTGAGCAAAGTGTTGACCTCGTTCCTGGCGAAAAGTTCACCGGCGAAATTGAGGTGAAAAACATCGGTCGCCTGCCCTATTCTTTCACGCTTTCTACTCGCCCCTATCAGGTAAAAAATGAAGTCTTCGATCCTGATTTTGAAACTGAAAATAATTTCACTTTACTAAAAAACTGGATTTCCTTTCCGACTACGCAGTATGAGCTCGAGCCTGGCGAAGAAGTGATTGTGAAATATCAGATCGCCGTCCCCGAGAATGCTCCTGGCGGTGGTCAATACGCCGCGATTATCATTGAGACGCGCGACAGCATCGATGAAAGTTCAATCATCCATACCGTTGGTCAGCTCGCCTCGATCGTCTATGCTCGCGTTGAGGGTGATATTAAGGAAAGTGGCATGGTTGTCAGTCATGAAATTCCCAGTTTTCGGATCAGCTCTCCGATTTCTGCTAGCGTCGTAGTGCGTAATGATGGTAACTCTGATTTTCGTGTGAAGCAAAAACTTACCGTCAATAATTTTTTCAACGGCCAAGAGGTCTATTCTGCCGACTCCTCAATGGCAAATGGCGGGCGCGCCGCTAGCGCGGATCCTCGTGTCATGCCCGAAACTTCGCGTCTAAACACTCTGACTTGGGAAGGCTCGCCGAAGTTCGGCCTTTTCCGCGCCCGCCAGCAAATCTCCTTTCTTGATTACGACGAAAGTTTCGATGCCGTGGTTTTTGTTTGCCCGCTCTGGCTGCTGCTGGGAATTGTCTTTGTGGTCGTGCTTGGCATAGTTTGGATTATATTGCGTAGCCTCAGTCGTAAACAAAAATCCTCCGTTATCTAGATTCATTTTTCCACGAAATTTCCGCGTGTTAAACCCTTAAATTTCCAAAACCATGCTACAATATAAATATAATTTAGCATAACCTGGAACTTTGCTCCAAGGAAGTATCGTGAAACAAACATCATCTTCTAAAGCCCAGCTCGAAATCGCCAACCCTCAGTCTGCAGCTTGGGCGATCATCAATCGTCACAAAATCTGCAGCACGCTAATCATCGTCATCATCGGCCTGCTTTTCGGACTAATTTTTGGCGCCAGTTTTATCGCCAGCGGCCTCGAGAAAACTCTGCTCGAAACTTCCGTGATCCCGACCGGTGGCAAGGTCTATGTCGAGGCCCAAATTTCCAACAATTCTCAGTCAGACCTCGAAGACTGCGTTTTGCAGCATCATGGTGACATTTTGGGAAAAGTGACGAGCTATAATGATCTCTCGCCGTCCTTCGAAGTCGCCGAGGCTACGGCCGTGCGCCGCTTCATTTCTTCCGATTTGGCGAAAGTGCCCGCCGGGAAAGTCCCAGTTTTGTTGCCGTCCGGAGGCCTAGAAAAATTGCCCCAAAATTCCGAAGCCGAGAATCTCCGGATCGAGCTTGAAGAAAATTTCTATCCCGTGGGGACTTATCCTACGACCGAAGCCGCTAGTGATGTTTTTATTCATAGCGAGTCGCCGACTCTACCTGGGGCGCATCCTCTGAATTTTTATCTGAGCATGGTTTATGGCGGGCGCGTCAGCACTTATCCGCTTCTGC
This sequence comes from uncultured Candidatus Saccharibacteria bacterium, assembly GCA_964578645.1. Taxonomy (GTDB): domain Bacteria; phylum Patescibacteriota; class Saccharimonadia; order Saccharimonadales; family Saccharimonadaceae; genus Nanosyncoccus. The sequence continues at coordinate 2,833 of CAZODR010000003.1, forward strand.
TTGACGACGGATCGGGCGCTGTTGAGACTTTTGTCCAGGAAAAGATTAATCATGAGCGTGAACGCCGAGTTGTAGATTTGTTGACTAGCTATGCTTCGCCCGACTTCGATGTCCCGGATTTTACCGAGGCGGACAAGGAGGAATCTATCGCTTATGCTAAGGAATGGACGCCAAATACGCGCGAATATACGGTTGTGGCTTTCGCTAATTATGCCGACGCCATTGCTTTTGCGAATTCTCATAGGCACTTTCTCTCCGAAAATCGCGTCTGGCTCTCGACCCGAGATTTTGTCAGCAACACCTTGTCAGTTGCTAGCTCTGGAGAAAGTTTTCGCGAAATGATTATCATAGCGATTGTGCTGTTTGGGCTAATTGTGCTTATAGTGGTAATTATTGCTTTTGCCCGGCTGCTTTATCGCGAAGCTCCGGTTATTCGTTCTTATCGCGCAGCCGGGCTGAGCTCCGCTCGCATCGCCACAACCTATTTTCTCGTCATCGCCGAGCTCTGTCTCATCGGAATCGCTTGCGCTTTATTGATCGGCAGTATCTGCGGCGCGCTCGCTTCGCTCAGTGTGGGGGCGGTGGCGGAGCGGTTAAGATCATTTTATCAGCTCGCCACCGCCCCCACCGTTTGCCTCTTCCGCCCCAGTCGCATCTTTTGGCTTACGCTTCTCGGCCTTCTGCTCCTGCCCGTGGTCGTTTTTCCGCTTACGCTTAGTCGAATCTTCCTCCTCCCCGGCGCGAAAAACATTACCGCATCTCGAAAAACTCCCGCCAAAAGCTAATTTTCCATCATTTTGCCCGTATTTTCACCCCATCCCGTAGCGATTTTGCGTCCGGCTTACGCTAATTCTTCTCCGTATTGTAAGGATTTTTTCGCGAATTTCTCTAAAATCTGCCCAAAATTACGCAAAATCGCAGATTTTGCCTTAAATCCATTGACTTTTTAACGAATGTGTGCTATAATGGAAAGATATGGTAGAAAAAATTCGAAACATTGCGATTATTGCCCACGTCGACCACGGTAAGACTACTCTCGTCGACGGACTTTTGAAACAATCGCACACTTTCCGCGAAAATCAAGCCGAAATGTCCCAATCTCTGATTATGGACTCTATGGACCAGGAACATGAGCGCGGAATTACTATTACTGCGAAACAAACTTCAGTTTTCTACAACGACTATAAAATCAACATTATCGATACGCCAGGCCATGCCGACTTCTCCGGCGAAGTCGAGCGCACCTTGAATATGGCCGACGGCGTTTTGCTAATCGTCGACGCCCAGGAAGGCCCCATGCCGCAGACGAAATTCGTCCTCCAAAAGGCTCTTTCTATGCATCTGAAGCCGGTTGTGATTATTAACAAAGTCGACAAACCTGCTGCCCGTATTTCTGAGGTCGAGAGTGAAATTGCCGATCTCTTTCTCGAATTGGCGACCGACGAAAGCCAGCTAAATTACCCGATATATTACGCTATTGCTCGCGACGGCAAGGCCGGCAAGACGACCGACCTCGACGACGACCTCCATGTCATTTTCGAAGCCATCATTAACGATATTCCGGCGCCAAAAGTCGACCCAGATAGCTCGAAAGGCGCGCAGCTTCTAGTCGCCGCGCTGGCAGCGGATAATTACCTCGGTAAATATGCAATTGGTAAAATCTTCCGCGGTCAGCTTAAAAAAGGCGAAAGTGTGCGAGTTGGCCAGACGGCCTGGACGAATGCCAAGATTGACAAAATTTTCGTCTATCGCGGTCTCGGCAAAGAAGAAGTCGACGAAGCCTCCGCTGGCGATATCGTTGCTATTTCCGGCATTGCCCAGGCCAATATCGGTGACACCATTGCGACCGGCGAAGAGCCCGAAGCTCTGCCCACGATTGAGCTTGAGCCGCCGACCTTGAGCATTTACATCGGGCCGAATACTTCGCCGCTCAAGGGTCAGGAGGGCGAGTTCACGACCTCGCGCCAGATTGCCGAGCGCCTCGAACGCGAGCTGGAGACTAATATTGCTCTCAAGATTGCGCCCGATGGTCTGGGCTATAAGGTCTCGGGCCGTGGTGAGCTGCATTTGAGCGTTTTAATTGAAACTATGAGGAGAGAAGGATATGAACTTGAAACGGGAAGGCCGGAAGTTGTATATAAGGAGATTGACGGCCAAAAGTATGAACCAGTCGAGGAGCTCACGATCGAAGTCGAACCGGAGTTCGTCGGCGCCGTCAGCCAAGAGCTCGGTATTCGTAAGTCTGAACTAAAGAGCCAGGAGCTGACTTCTAGCGGTAGCACGCGCTTCGTCTATGAGATTACGACCGCGGCGCTGATTGGGTTGCGCAATAATCTGCTTACGGCGACGAAGGGAACGGCGATTATGTCCTCCCTGCCGAATGGCTATCGTCGCGTTGAGGGTAAGTATAAGCCTGAGCGTAATGGCGCTCTCATTGCTCACGAAGCCGGCACGAGTACAGCTTATGCTCTTGACGCCGCCCAGGCTCGAGGGGCTCTGTTCATTCCGCCCGGCGTTCCGGTATATCAGGGAATGATTGTTGGCTTGAGTAACAAGAAGGACGATCTCGATATTAATATTTGTAAGGAAAAACAGCTTACGAATATGCGCACGCACTCCAGTGATGGCGCAATCCAGCTCACGCCGCACACCCAGTATTCGCTCGAACAGTGTATTGATTTCTTGCTTGATGACGAGCTGCTAGAGGTGACGCCAAAGAGTCTGCGCCTGCGTAAGCGCGAACTCGATCCGATTAAGCGTAAACGCGCCGCTAGGGCGTAGTCCGAATATCAGTTAGAAAATAAACGATCAGGATTTTCCTTATTCTGCATGAGCTTTAACTTCTCCCTGCTACATATACTCTAATTAGCCAGGCAGCGGAGAGGAAAGCCGACACTATTACCAAAGTCAGCACGCGACGGGATTACTGCATTCTCAAAGACCAGAAAATAAGCGTAGAGTTCATCGGCACTCAGTCGTGCTGACCAAACGTGGCCTTTTAGTCCAAGATCGATTAATTTTCCACCATTACTGTAAACCCAGCCGCTGCGCTTATTTTTGGGCGGTAAGCTTGACTATTACAAAAAGTTTGCTAGAATGGGAATTGCATTGTGGTGTTACTTTCGCTTATTAGCGAAAGTAACTTTTATTTTCAGGATCTGTTTCTTAAAAAACTTCATGCTGAGCTCTATCACCATAAGCAATCCTCCTTTCTCCCACCGAAACAAAGAATTAGCCAAATACTTATCGCCCGATCGCAGTCTAGCATAAAAAATCTTTTAGTTACAAGCACTAAAGCGATAAAATGCGAATTTTGCCTTCCAGTGCGCAGCGGCGATATAAGTTATTATAATGCGGTATTAGGTTACGCTGCCCGATATGGGTTTTATTGGCTAGCACAATCTTCAAGTAATAGCGCACAGTCTACACGCATAAACTTTGGAGATAACGTCAATCTTAGTACGGGTGCAAGCCGTTGGAATGGCTATCCTCTCCGCTGCCTGGCTAATTAGAGTATATGTAGCGGAAGAGTCGCAAAGCCCTAGAATCTAGCAACTCCACCAAATTACCCAAAATCTCCCCATAACTTAGCAAAACTGTCAAAAAATGTCAAAAATCTATTGACAAAATAGATAATCTGTGATACAATGGTAAGAGGAGCACATTAATTCATGGTATCAGAATCTAAAGGAGGTGGTTTTATGGTACCAACAGCAGAAAACTTAAATGAAATTTTCTCCGACCTGACGGTCAGAGAACTCGTCGTGAAAGTTGTTCGCTCTATACGCGAGGCAGCCGAAGAAGTGAAGATCTTCCGGGAATCACATAACGGCTGCATTCGTTTGACATTCGTCCCACTTTGTTGGGAAGCGGACGTTTGGCTGGGCGGATTGAGCGAATATGATGAATTCGGAAAAGTTATCGATGTTAATGAGTACGAATTCGTCCGTAAAATCCATCCCGGGGGCAGCCATACGATTCAGTGGGTCGACCCCAAGGACGGGCATGTGGAGCCGGTGAATTGCTACGCGTACTCAGCTCTGAAGGTAGCCTATCTTTCGCGCTTATGCAGGGAGGGCTTGACCCGTGCGACTGATTCGGGGCGAGAAAAGGGGCATTTTATTGAAGAGAATGGCTGGTCGACGCATGCCGGCGCGTCTGTGACGACGGCGTATTACGGCGACATTCCGCTTTTTCGTATGTATGCCACGGTTTCTGGAGCTGAGTCGACCGAAGACGCTGAGTGCTCTCGCGCTGGCATCAAAGGCTCGCACGCACTTATTACGAATACTCACGAGCAGTTGAACTGCGACATCGCTGAGTATTACGAATAGTTTTCTGCCCTGCATCGTCCTACGGTGCATACTATGACTGGCAGTCTCTGTCAGTCATTTTTCTGCTATAATAATTGTATGTTAATCGATACGCACTGCCATCTTCATGATCTCGAGTTTTTTACGCCGGCCCAGCAGTCCGAATTTCTCGCCAATGCTCGCGAAAAAGGCGTCCAAAAAATCATCTGCATCGGGACGAACCCCGAGGATTCGCTCCGGGCGCGGGATTTTGCGGCCCAAAACGAAGGCGTTTATTGGACTTATGGCATTCATCCCGAATTCGCTAATAATTATATCGACCGTGAAGCTGTAATTCCTCTTGAGGGTGCGGAAATCTCGCCTACACTTGTCGCCATTGGTGAAGTTGGTCTAGATTATCATTATACTGGTTATGATCGCACGGCCCAGATTAAGCTTTTCGAACAAATGCTCCAGCTCGCGCGTGACCGGGATTTGCCAGTCTCGCTGCATATCCGCGAAGCTTTCGACGACGCCCTCAGCATGATTGACAATTTCCCCGAGACGCGCGGTGTTGTGCATAGTTTTACTGGCTCAAAGCGCGTCCTGAAGTCGATTCTCGAGCGCGGCCTTTATATTGGCGTAAACGGTTTGGTGACTTATACCACGCCGCCAATCCCGCCTCTGGAGCGTATTTTGCTCGAAACCGACGCTCCGTTCTTGACGCCAGTTCCATTCCGTGATACAATAAACCAACCAGGATATGTTGCCGAAATCGCAGCTTATCTCGCGGAGAAATTGGGTATAAAACAACAAGCAATTTGGGAGCAAACGACAAATAATGCGCAACAAGTTTTCCAGATCTAAAATGCGAACTTATGGCCAGGCGCCTAATAATTTTGGTACGCCGGCTTCGCTCGATTTGTATAATGAGCTGATGGCCGTCGCCAAGGAGATTGAAATATGCCGTGCGCGCCTCTAATCGGCCGGAAAATTTACCGCGCGACTTTGCTCCGTGAGCAGGACCGCCCGACCGGAGAGACGACTACGGCCGCGGATTTGGTCGCTGGCGAGCTTTCGCCGCAGATGGCGGAGTTGGTCGAGGCGGCGCAGCCCGGGGTCGAAGTGCCGGTCATCCGCCCGCTGCCCCCAGAAGAATTGCTTGATGGTGTGAAAATTCGTCTTCGCCCGCCCCGCCAACCTTTTAGTCATTCCGCAAAAACTGTAAAAACTGTCAGTCCTTCCCCGAGCCCGGAGCCCGCAGCCGTTAAAAAAGCTGCGAAGAAGCTGGCCAAGCATGAGAAAAAGGTCCGTCGTCAACCTTCAGCGAAAAAGCCAGCGGTTAGTTCTGCGCCCAGTGATGCGATTGTCGGTCCGAAGCTCAGCCGCTCGACTCGTCGTATGCTTGCGCGCACGAAACGTGGCCATCGTCCGAGTCGCGCCGAGCTGATCAATGCCGAATCTCGCCTTGGTAGCACGATTTTTGGGCCGATTCCTGCCGGCCATCGCCGCGAATTCTTCCATGATCAGCAGAATATTTGGATTTGGCACGAAAACTGGACCGATGCCGATCGCCATGTTCGTCAGATGACGGTGCGCTACGAAGTCCGTCCTTCCGGTGTTTATAAGAAGCTTTCGGCGGGGAAGTATATCAAGCTCGAGGCCGCTGAGCTCGAGAATTTCCGCCAGGCGACGCACGTCTATCTCCATACTATTAAACGTAATCTTTATAATAGGGTCTAATTATGGCTGATGTTTATCTCGACCATGCCGCTGCTACCCCGGTGAGCGAAAAGGTCTTACAACTAATGCTCCCATATTTCGTTGAGGAGTTTTATAATCCGTCATCGCCTTATTTGCCTGCGAAACATGTGCATGAGCATTATGAAGCTGCGAAAGGTGTCATCGCTGGCGTCATTGGCGCAAAAGCCGCCGACCTGGTCATGACCGGCGGCGCGACCGAATCGATTAATCTTGCCTTTAGTGTCATGGAAGCGATCAAGGACGAAATTAAGGCTAGTCCCGACGGTTCAGTTTATCAGGGTGTAAAAAAGCCCAAGGTTTTAGTTTTGGCGACCGAACACGTCTCAGTTCTCCAGAGTGCTTACATCTACGAGCACGAACTTATCCAGGTGGATAAGTTCGGATTAATTGATCTCCGCGATTTCCGCGCGAAGCTCGATCATGATGTGGCGCTGGTTTCAGTTTCACTGGTGAATAATGAACTCGGGACGATCCAACCGCTCGCGGAAATCGCGGAGCTGCTGCGCAGCGAGCGCGCGCGACGTTTAGCAGCCGGTGAGACCTTGCCGCTCCATTTCCATACTGATGCTTCCCAAGCTCTGAATCTCATGGACGTAAACGTCGCGCGCCTCGGAGTCGACCTCATGACGCTAAATGCCGCGAAATGCGAGGGGCCGAAGGGGATCGGCGCGCTGTATTTTGGTCATGGCGTGAAGCTGGTGCCCCAAACTCTCGGCGGCGGCCAGGAGCGCGGTCTGCGCTCCGGGACGGAAAACGTCTCCAGCACAATCGGTTTCGCCGCCGCCGTGAAAGAGGCCAAGGATCATATCGTCTCCAATCGCCGGAAATACCAAGAAATGGCTCAGATTCTCCGCAGAGAACTTGCTCATAATTCCATTGTAGCACAGAATGACGAGAAAGTCAAGGATAATCGTAATAATTCTGCAAAAAATCCTTCCGTCTCTGAAAATCCGCCCATTCCTGCCCCAGTTTTTCTCGGCCATCCGAAGCATCAGCTCGTAAATTTTGTCCCCGTTTGCTTCCCGGGAATTGATGCTGAGCGCCTGGTTTACCGCCTAGAAATGCAAGGTATTTTGACTTCGACTGGCGCCGCCTGTGCCGCGAATAAGGGGACAAGATCGCATGTCTTAGCCGCGATTGGGCTTTCGGATGCCGAAATTGCCGGCAGTTTGCGCCTTTCGCTCGGCAGCACGAATACCAAGGAGGAGATTTTGGAAGCTGCGAAAATCATTCGCGGCGAAGTTGAGCGCGAATATCGCCGAGTGGAGAAGAATGGCTAGAGCAAGAGGCCAAAAAGTCATCCTCGGCATGTCGGGCGGCGTCGATTCGTCGGTTTCGGCGATTTTGCTCAAGGAACAGGGCTACGACGTTACCGGGGTTTATATGAAGAATTGGTCGCACGATTTGCCTGGCATGACCTGTCCTTGGGCCGAAGATTTGGCTGATGCGAAGCGGGTCGCTGTGCAGCTTGATCTTGATTTTGAAGTTTGGGATTTCGAAGAAGCTTATAAGGCTAAAGTCGTCGATTATATGCTCGCCGAATTCAAAAATGGTCGTACGCCCAATCCGGATGTGATTTGTAATGAAGAAATTAAATTTAAGCTGTTCTACGAACAGGCTCGGGCGCGCGGCGCGGATTATATCGCGACTGGTCATTATGCCCGCGCCGCGCGCCCGAACGGCGGGCCGGCGTCGAGCGCAAAATGGGAGACAGTCGTAGGCCTAGGCGAAGACGACCTTTCGGCTCTCCGCTCGACGCCGGCCCTGCTCCTCGCCCAGGACCAGAACAAGGACCAAACTTATTTTCTCTATCGCATGAGCGATGCCGCGACCGCGAAGACCCTCTTTCCGCTCGGCGATTATCTCAAGCCCGAGATCAAGGCTCTCGCCGCCCAGCGCGGTCTAGATGTCGCGAACAAAAAGGAATCTATGGGCGTTTGTTTTGTCGGCGAAGTTGGCATGAAAGATTTTTTGCGCGAATATATTGATCTGCGCCCTGGCGAAGTTCGCGAAATTGAGAGCGATCGCGTCCTCGGTCATCATGATGGCGCAATATTCTATACAATTGGTCAACGCCACGGTCTCTACCTCGGCGGCGGTCTGCCGTATTATGTTGTCAAAAAAGATTTATCCCAGAATATTGTCTATGTTTCACGCAATCTGAACCACGACCGTCTCTGGGCGCAGAAATTGCTGCTCGAGGATTTGCACCTGCGCGGTGGCTTAACTCTCGAACAACTTGCGAAAATTAGTAATTTACGCGTCCGTTTGCGCCACCGCGCGCCGCTCGTCCCCGTGCGTCTCGCGCCCGCCGCCCAGGCAAATTTCGCCTCTGCCGAGCTAAATTTTGTCCAGCCGATTAAGCGTCCGGACGCCGGACAGTCCGCGGTCCTCTATGCCGGCGAAATTTGCCTGGGCGGCGGAATTATCTCCGAGCCTCCCTATTGACGAATTATTGAAGTTGGTGTACAATAAATCTGACACTTATCTCGGACCAAATACAGGATGGGCCGAGATTTAAATTTTGTAGCTCTTTAATAGAAAGGGGGAAACAAGATGAGTTTTTTAGAAACCGTTGATCGCCGCTTCCATATTACGCGGCGAAACAGCACAATTTTGCAAGAGGCCAACGGCGGCCTTTCGGACTTTTTGTCCATGGTATATATTATACCGGTCAGCGCCGGAATGTATGCCGCTGTGGGGTGCAACCACTCCGCTGCTGCCATGTCCATTGCTCTGGCCACTGCCTTAATCACTTTGCTGATGGGCTTTTATGCCAACATACCTGTTGGGCTTTCGACCGGCATGGGCTTAAACGCTTTTGCAGTTTTTACCGTTTGTATTGGGATGGGGTATTCCTTTGAATTAGTTATGATTTGCACACTAATTGAGGGAATTATTTTCTTCATCCTTAGCCTGACTGGCGTGCGCAGTGCGCTGGCAAACTCCTTGCCGGCCGTATTAAAAAGTTTCATTGGCGCCGGCATTGGCGGATTCTTGATGTTTATTGGTGCTCAAAACGCCAAGCTTATCATTGATAGCCCGTCGACCTTAGTGACTATGGTAAATTTTCGCGACAACTTCAGCACCGTTGGTGTGACTGCGACCTTGACTGTTGTCGGAGTTTTTATCATTGCTGTTTTAATGGCCATGAAGTCAAAAGCCGCGGTCATTGCTGGAATTGCTATCGCGTGGATTTTGGGTATCATTTGCCAATTTGTGGGGATTTATGTCCCTGACCCGGAGGCTGGATTCTATTCGCTCTATCCTGCCTTCCAGATGCCGGATCTTGCTGCTGTTAGCGAGATGGTCCTTGACCCGCGAAAAGTCAAGTTCAGCTTATCAATGCTCGGCGACGTGCTGATTGTAGTGGGGATCATGTTTTATAGCGACTTCTTCGACACGGTCGGCACTTGTGTGACCTGTCTTCGTGCCATTGTTGCAACAATGCGTGAGGAAATTGCTGAGCTGCGCGAAAGACATAGCGAAAGCGCTAATACTAAAATTAGGTGCATGGAAGCCGAGGTGAAGGCGATCGAAAGCGAACGCACAACAAAACGTGCCTTCCTTGTTGATGCTACGGGCACAATGCTCTGCTCATTATTAAAGTGCACGACAGTGACTTCGTTTGTGGAGTCTATGGCGGGAATCGCCGCTGGCGCGCGTACTGGCTTTGCATCGGTGGTCAACGGAGGATTATTCCTTCTCTGCATTTTCTTCTCCTCAATTTTCACCACCGTCCCTGGCTATGCGACCGGTGCTGCCCTGATTGTGGTCGGTTGCTCAATGTTCTTCGGCTCTCTGAAGCAGATCGAGTGGAAGGCTACTAAGTTCAACGAGTTGTTTTCTGGCGTAATGTGTGCAGTATTCATGGTTCTTACCTACAACATTGCTAATGGTATCGCTGCCGGGATCATCAGCTATACCATCGTGACGCCGTTCACGAAGAGATCAGAGAAGGTAAAACCAATTTTCTGGGTTTTGAGCTTCCTGCTCGTCTTGAAGTTTATATTCCTGTAAACCAGCCACAGCTGTGGCCTTTGGGGACGCCTCTGGCGTCCCCGTTTTCTTATTATCGAAATTATGCTACAATGTATCCTATGAACGCAAATGAAATTCGTAAAAAATTCCTAGATTTCCAAGTTAAGCATGGTCATAAAGTCATTCCGCCTGCACCGTTGGTGCTCGAAAACGATCCGACGACGCTTTTCACCGGTTCCGGTATGCAGCCGCTTCTGCCTTATCTCCTCGGCCAGCCGCATCCCGAAGGCCAACGTTTGACCGATTCCCAGCCCAGTATGCGCCTCCAGGACATCGAAGACGTCGGCGATCCTCGGCATACGACGGTTTTTGAAATGCTCGGCAACTGGTCGCTTGGCGATTATTTTAAAAAAGAGCAGATTGAAAATTATTTCGAGTTTTTAACGCAGGAAATTGGTCTCGATCCTGAGAAAATTTTTGTCACGTGTTTCATCGGCAGCGAGAAATATGGCATCCCGAAAGATACCGAAGCGGCCGCAATTTGGCAAAGCGTCTTTGAAAAAGCTGGCGTCGAGGCCAAAATTGCCGAAATTGGCAGCGCCGAAAATGGCGATCAGCGGGGAATTAAACCTGGCGAGCGGATTTTCTTCTATGATGATAAGGAAAACTGGTGGAGTCGCGGCGGCGGCATCGACACTACGCCGCTCGGCGATCCTTGCGGGCCCGACTCGGAAGTATTTTACGATTTTGGCGAAGATAAACAAGATGTCGAAAAATATGGCAAAAGCCATCCCGCAAGTGACGGGGCCCGCTTCATGGAGATCGGCAACCAAGTCTTCATGCAATATAAGCGCAAAGCCGACGGCAGCTTCGAAGAGCTAGAAAACAAAAACGTCGATTTTGGCGGTGGACTTGAACGTCTCGCCGCCGCCGCGATCGGCAGTTTTGATGTCTTCAAAATCTCGCTCTTGCGCCCCATTGTCGAAAAGCTCGAAGAAATTTCCCATAAGAATTACGAGAATAATACTGACGAGATGCGCATTATCGCTGATCACTTGCGCGGCGCATATCTTCTTGCGGCGCAGGGCCTCGTGCCCAGCAACAAAACCCAAGGCTACGCCCTGCGCCGTCTTGTGCGCCGCGCCGTTTTGCGCGCCCTTGATCTCGGAATCGGCCAAGAATTCCTCGCCGAGGTTATCCCGGTAATTGCCGAGAATTATTCCGAATTATCCGACGATATTTTGCCCGGTCGCGATCATGTTCTCGCGGTCTTGACCAAAGAAGAAAACGCCTTCCGCAAGACTATCAATAAAGGCGTCAAAGAATTACAAAAAATGGCCAAAGCCGACACTACGATCGACGGCCAGGAGTTGTTCAAATTGCAAGACACTTATGGTTTCCCGCTGGAACTTTCCGTAGAAGAAGTTTATAAAATGGGCTTGAAGCTGTCCGATGGTTATCAAGACGAGTTCGAGGCCGCTCTCGCCGAGCAGCGCGAACGCAGCAAAACTGCCTCGAAGGGCATGTTCAAGGGCGGCTTGAGCGATACTAGCGACCAGACTGTGAAGTACCATACCGCCTGTCATCTCCTCCTCGCCGCCCTCCAGCAGGAAATTGGTCCCAAGATTGCGCAAAAGGGTAGCAATTTAACTCCGGAGCGCCTGCGTTTTGATTTTAGCATCGATCATAAGCTCAGCCCCGAGGAACTGGAAAAAGTTGAAAAACGTGTTAATGCTTGGATTACGGCCGATCTGCCGGTCGTACATGCCGAATATGATAAAGATTATGCTTTTGATGAGCTGCATGCTCATGGCAGTTTCCGCGACCGCTATCCCGATCGTGTGACGGTTTATGCGATTGGCGAAGGTCTAGAAACTCCTGCCGACGGAAAGCCCAAAGTTTCGATCGAAATCTGTGGCGGTCCCCACGTCGCGCATACTGGTCTGCTCGGAAAATTCAAGATTAAAAAAGAAGAATCGTCTTCCTCCGGGGTGCGCCGGATTAAAGCCGTACTCGAATAGCAGCTGCCAACAGAGATTGCTAAAAATTTCTGGCGGCATTGACAGGGAATTTGCGAAATTTTCCGAAATTTGCCCCAAAATACTTTTTATGCTAAACTAAAATTATAAAAGGTCGTGTATAAGAAATAGTCATTTTGTAATTAACTCCAACCTTCCATTATAGCACAGATAAGACAAAAAGTCAATAGAAAATGAAAAAAATCTCCAAAAAATCCACTGCTCGTCGCCTCGAACGCCGAATTCTCACTATGCTGGCCTTTTTCAGCATTTCCATCGGTCTCTGGGAAAACTTTCGCCAACTCTGGCTCCAAGATAACGGGTTTTCCGCGAGCGACGTCAGCATGATTACGAGTCTTGGGACCTTTATCAGCGTCGCTGGCGTGATTTTGGTAGGGGTTTTTGTCAAACCTCGCTATCTCAAAACTTTCATGACCGGAGTCCTAATTGCCAAAGCCGCGGCATTGCTCGCGCTGTTCATGCTTAACCATAGTGGCGAGACGCTTTTGATTAATTTTTGCATCATTCTCGACGTCCTGACGACTTATCTCATCGTGGTCAGCGTCTATCCTTTGATTACGGTTGCGATTAAAAGTAACCAGGTTTATAGTCGGCGCAAGCTCGTCGAATACCTTTTTCGCGATCTTGGCGTCCTGGTTGGCGGCGCGCTGATCGGCCAATTTTTCTTCAGCCACTTGATTAACTACAACGCCTGTTTATTGGTTTCGGTGATTTTGTTGCTGCCGGCCATTTTTATCATGTCGCGCTTACGCCTGAAACTGACCGAAAAAGCTCCAGCGCGCCGCCACTCGATCGTCAAGTATGTCCTAAGCAGCCATCTCCAAGTTGTCTATATGGTTTATGCTTTTTTGGCGGCGACTTCGTTTGCGGTTGCGCTTGGTTTGAAAATGCTAGTGCTAACAAATTACTTGACTTTTACCGTCGGTACTGCGACAAATTATCTCCTAATCGTCGGGCTACTCTCGGACATTATCGGCGTTGTCGCTCTGAAACATTTCACTCCCAAAAACGACTATATTACCATGACGATCAAATTCGGTATTCGCATTGTCGCCTATATCATCGCCGTCCTCGCGAACGATCCGTTCACGTCGCTCCTCGCGATTACCTGGTCAATTTTAATCTCCACCGCTTACGAAGATGTCAGCGACGGCTACTATATTAACCTCGTCGACAATCGCCACCAATTTAGCTATAGCACTTTGAAATATGTTATGACCGTTGGCGGGGAAGCAGTCGGTATGTTGCTCTGCGGCTTGACCTACGAAGTCGGCATCCCTTGTATGCTCGGCACTTCCGCGGCCATCACCGTCGTCCAGCTCGGCGTCGCCTATCATCTCATTTATCTTCGCCATCACCGTCGCCGCCTGCGCCACTCAGCTTCGCGCTCGCGCTATGACCAGTCCCTCGCCGAAGCCCAAAACTATTCCGAATAACTCCCCAATCCGTGCTATAATAGCTCATATGAATGCAATTCTCGGAGGTCTGAATCCCGCGCAAAGGGAAGCTGTCGAAACTTTGTCAGGGCCGCTTTTGGTACTCGCTGGGGCTGGGTCCGGCAAGACCAAGGTCCTGACCCACCGCATTGCGAACTTAATCGCTCATGGCGTTCGCCCGCATGAAATTCTCGCCGTGACTTTTACTAATAAAGCCGCGAAAGAAATGCGCAATCGCCTCTGGAATTTGCTTGAGCGCCAGCGCGAAGATGCTATTGGCCGCGCTGACTTAGTTAGAGATAATGCTTTGCTCGAGCCTGCGCTTTTAGGCGACGAGCCCGGATCATTTTCTTCCGGAAAAGGTCCGAGCCGCTCATTCATGCCCTACATGGGGACTTTTCATGGCATTTGTGTGCGTATTCTGCGCATCGAACATCTCGCGGTCGGCATTTCCTCAAATTTCACGATTTACGATTCCGACGACCAGCTGACCCTGATTCGTCGTATTATGCGCGAAATGAAATTGACTGGCGAAAAAAGCTTGACTCCAAAGTCCGTCCATAGCCAAATTTCCAACTGGCAAACTCTCGGGACGACCCCCGAAGAAGCTAGCCGCGAAGCGATTTACCCCCACCAAAAGCACGCCGCCGCAGTTTTTGCCGCCTATCAGCGCGAAAAGACTGCTGCTTCTGCGCTCGATTTTGACGATCTTTTGCTGAAGACTGCGAAATTGTTCCAAGAAAATTCCGCCGTGCGCGCGAAATGGCAACAACGCTTCCGTCATATTCTGATCGACGAGTATCAGGATACAAACAGCGTCCAATATCGCCTGATTAAATATCTTGTCAATTCCGATCGTAATATTTGCGTCGTCGGTGACGACTGGCAATCGATTTATTCCTGGCGCGGCGCTGATTTTACGAATATTTTGAACTTTGAGCGCGATTTTCCGGGAGCAAAGGTCATTAAACTCGAGCAGAATTATCGCAGCACGGGAAACATTCTTGCCGCCTCGCAACAAATCATCAACCAAAACAAAACTCGCACCGAAAAAACGCTCTTTACCGAGCTCGGCAAGGGTGAGCCGATTACGATCGAAGGTGCAATTGACGAAAATGACGAGGCCGCCTATGTCGCGAAGCAGATTTTGCGCCTGAAACCGAAGCATGATTTTAGCGATTTTGCCGTGCTTTATCGCACGAATGCGCAGTCTTATGCTTTTGAAAAAGCCTTCATGGCCGCGCGTATTCCGTATAAGATTATCGGCGGTGTAAGATTCTATGATCGCAAGGAAGTCAAGGATGTCATCGCTCTGCTGAAGTTACTCGTAAATCCACGCGATCGCGTTAGCCTTGAGCGCGTAGTGAAAAATGTCTTGAGCGGTGTCGGCCAGACTTCGCTGGAAAAGATTTTTTCCTATCTTGAGGCTCATCCTGAGGACGATCTCATGGCTGCGACCTCAGTCTTGACCGCTCGGGCGAAGCTCAATGTGTCGCGCCTCGCGAATTTTATTACTGAATATCGTGAAAATTCGGACGCTTCAGGCGATTTGGGCAGTGTTCTGCCCGAAGATGTTGCAGAAATTTTGGCGGGCGCGACGGTGCTGGCGCCGCCGGCGGAGGTCGTGGAACGTACGGTGCGTTATTTCGGCTTCGCCGATTTGCTTCATGCTGAGACGCCGGACGGCGCCGAACGTATGAAAAACCTCGAAGTTCTCGCGAGCAACGCTAGTACTTACGACACTTTGGACGAATTCCTCGCCGACGCCGCCCTGCTAAGCTCGGCCGACGAATCTAGCGCGAAAAATTCCGTCTCCCTAATGACGCTCCATGCCGCGAAAGGCCTAGAATTCCCGATTGTGTTTATCGTCGGCCTCGAAGAGGGCCTCTTCCCCAGCAGCCGCTCCGATGGCTCCGAAGAAGCTCTCGAGGAAGAGCGTCGGCTGGCCTACGTCGGCATGACCCGAGCCATGCGCGAGCTTTTCCTGACCTTCGCCGGCTCCCGCTATGCTTTCGGCGGCCGGACGTATAACGAACCTTCCCAGTTCCTGCTCGAACTCGGCTATAATCCTTATGGCGTTGGGAATTTTGGCGAATCTGGCGGTTTTGACGTCGATATGAATGGCTTCGCTAGCGGTGGGAACGTCGGCAGCCTCGGGTTGCTGGGCGGCGATCCCGACGGGGAATTTAGTGATCTCGGTTCCGATTACGATCCTTTTCCGGATGATGTGCCAGTTTTCGAAGGTTAGCTAGGCCTGCGCAGCGTCAGGAGTTCGGGATGCTGTGGAAATTGCCTTAAACGTCAAAATCCTCCGATTTCTTCGAAATTTTATAAAAATTGCCCAAAAAAGCTTGACTTTTTGAAAAATGTGTGATACAATGGTATTGCAATGATGAAATTGCATACAAAATTCAAGAATTTTTGCTGTGCGCTCTTGATAGCTGCCATAGGGTTGTTTTTGGCTGCTCATTATAATACGCGCAGCGATTTTGCCTTCGCTGAGGACGAAGTTCTCGAGACGGCTCCGCATTTTGTGACTATTCATGACGGCGGCTCCTATCTCACCGTGAAAACTTCCGCCTCGACCGTGAAGGACGTCCTCGAGCGCGCCAAAATCGAGCTTAACGACGTTGATATTGTTGAGCCAGCCCTCGATACGAAGATGGAGGCTGATAATTACAACATCAACATCTATCGTACCCGTCCTGCCCTCGTGATTGATGGTGCGAACCGCCATTATATCATGACCGCGAGCTACGATCCGAAGCAAGTCGTCCGCGAGGCCGGGCTGACGGTCTATGATGGTGACGAAGTCGAGATTAATGTTAATGATAATTTTCTTGAAGCTGGTGCAGTTTCGACTTATAAGATTGAGCGCAATGGTGGCCGCACGGTGACCGAGGAGGAAAGCATTGGCTATCCGACCGAGACTCGCTATGATTTTAATCTGCCGAAGGGCGAGCGCAATCTCGAGCAGGCTGGTGAAGACGGTCGCAAGACCAAGGTCTACGAGGTGCAGTTCGAGAATAATATTGAGGTTTCGCGTACTTTGGTTTCCGAAGAAGTGACTCGTGAGCCGATCCCGGAGATTGTCGTCGTCGGAGCGAAAGCGTCGATTCCTCCAGAACGCCAACAATGTGCGAGCTGGATGCGTGAAGCGGGAATTCCTGAGGATCATCTCGAGGCCGCCCTCTATATCGTTTATCATGAATCTGGTTGTCGAGTCGACGCGAGTAATACCGCGTCTGGCGCTTATGGTATTCCGCAGGCTCTTCCTGGCTCGAAGATGGCTAGTGCTGGCGCCGACTGGGAGACAAATCCTGTGACGCAGTTGCGTTGGATGGACTCATATGTGCGCGGTCGCTACGGCGGCTGGCCCGAGGCTGTGAATTTTAAACAGTCCCACGGCTGGTATTAGATGAAAAACAACAAATCTCTCGGTCAGCACTGGCTCAAAAATCGCACGATTTTGAATGAAATTGCCGATCTTGCTTGCGCGGAAATTAATCCTGATGCGACTTGTGTCGAAATTGGTCCTGGACTCGGGACTCTGACTTCGAGTCTTCTAAAACGTTTTGCGCGCGTGATCGCGGTCGAATATGATGCTCGCCTGGCCGCGAATCTTCCGAAATCCTTTCCTAATACTGCGCTCGAGGTCGTTATCGACGATATTCTTCAGACCGATGTCGTCGCCCTGGCGGGGAATCAGCCCTATGTTGTCGTCGGAAATATACCTTATTACATTACTTCGCCAATTTTAGAGCATCTCTTATCAGCGACAAGGCCAGCGCTGCGCATTGTGTTGCTTATCCAAAAAGAAGTTGCCCAGCGCGTCGCGGCTGAAGCGGGGAAACATTCTTTGCTCTCGCTGCGCGTCCAGAATCGCGCGGCAGTTGAGCTCGGGCCGGTCGTTCCAGCGGCGGAATTCACGCCGCCGCCCAAGGTCGCTAGCCAAGTCATAATTCTCGAGCCTTTCGGCGAGAGCGAGGTCTCCGAAGCCGCCCTGAAACTCGCCGCGCGAGGTTTTAGTAATCCGCGCAAGAAGTTGACTCATAATCTCGCTGGATGGCAGCTTTCTAAGGCGGAATGGGGTCGCGCTTTGACCGAGATTGGGCTTGATGAAAACGTACGCGCCCAAGATCTTGAGCTGGTTGATTGGGCCGACCTCATGAAACAGGAAAAAGTGCTTGCAAAATCTTAGCATAAGCGTTATTATAGATATAACATTGACATTAAAATAAATAAAACAGGCAGAAAAGGGAGGCAAAATGAACCCTGAAGACAATAATCCATTATCAACTAGCGGCGCATCCGGTGGAGCGACGATGCCCGATCCGATTCAGGGTCTAGGCGGAACATCGACTGGCAGCGCGAGTTCCAGCGCATCCGAAACTGGTTCCGCAATCTCTGGCGCGGCAGGGACTAGCGATTCGAGCTCTAGCTCGTCCGCTCCCCAAAATCCGTTTGCCTCGATTATGGAAGAGCCACTCGTCCCTGCCGCGCCAGTCCCGGGTTCTATTGGTAGTGTCACATCTGTCCCCCCGGCTCCGTCGGCCGATCCTGTGGGGTCGGCGTTCGGCGCGACCAGCAGCTCAGCTAGCTCTTCGACAATGTCGCCCTTCGCTTCAACGTCTAGTATGACGACGCCGACCCCAGCCGAGCCAACGGTTAGTAACCCGCTTCCGGCTCCCGATTCGACAAAGACGGCTGGAAGTGCACCGTATAATCCTTTCGCTCCGAGCAGCTCGTCTAGCACGCCTGCTTCCGGCTCTTCGTCTGGTGCTTCGAGCATGACGAGCAACTCAGCTTCTGGCTTCGGATCAACTCCAAGCACCACGTCTTCATCGTTGTCTGGCTTTGGCGCTATGCCTTCAAGCAGCACCTCCGCTAGCCCGATGTCCTCTAGCTCAATGCCTTCTAGCTCGATGTCGTCCAACCCTTTGTCTGGAGCTTCGACTTCCATGAGCCCAACCAGCGCCGCTCCCAGCGCCCCGAGCATGGCTCCTCCAGTCCAGCCGACCAAGGCTCCGAAAGCCAAAAAGGCTCCAGCTGCCGGCAAGTCCAGCCATACCGCCCTGCTACTCGGAATCATCGCTCTGATTACGACTATTGCTGCGATCGTTTTCGCCGTCCTCTATTTCAAAGAATTGAACAATATTAAACCTGTATATGTCCCGTCGGTTTCCGAGGACAAATCCGACCAGACAATTTCCATGCTTTCTTGCACGCATCCGACCGATTATGCTTATCTCATTGGCTATGATCATCCCGTCGAAGGCACTAGCAGTGTGACCGTGACTTATTCCGGCGACAATCCCAGCTCAATCGCTTTCGATGCTTCTGCAACTTTCGACAGCGAAGGCGATGCTAATGTTGCGCGCGATAATTACGCCAACAGTTTTGCGACCCGTGATATTCTAGTCGGTAATCATACAATCGACGGCAATACTATGCATATTAACTATGAACTCGCGGAAAGTAGCGATCTTTCTGCTGAAAATGCTCGTGCTTTTATTTATGGTGAAGGCGCGACTGATCAAGATCTTGCCCTCGCTGCGGTGCGCAGCCACTACGAAGCCGCCGGTTATAGCTGTACGGTCGAATAAGCTATATTATTCGCTCTAGGTGTGCTATAATAATATATTATGTCAAAAGTTTATCTCTGCACCGCGATTCCTTATGTGAACGGCAATCCTCATATTGGTCATGCTTTAGATTATCTTCTCGCCGACACTTATGCGCGTTTTCGCCGCGATCTCGGCGATGAAGTGCGACTCCAAGTCGGTACTGATGAGCATGGCAACAAAGTTTTTCGCAGCGCCGAGAAAAATCATCTATCCGTCGAAGATTACGCTACAAAAAATTCGGCGAAATTTCACGATTTTATCCAAAAATTAAACATCAGCTACACGGATTTTATCCGCACGACTGATGCTGACCATGTGCGCCGATGCCAAGCGATTTGGGAGAAGCTCGCTCCGCATATTTATTCCGCGGAGTATGATGGCTGGTACTGTGAAGGTTGCGAAAGTTTCGTGACCCAAAAAGAATATGACGAATGCGAGGGAATCTGTCCCGATCACCAAAAGCCTTATGAAAAATTAAGCGAGAAAAATTATTATCTCCGGATTTCCGACTTTAAGGACGAAATTCGCGACCAGATTGAGCGCGACAAACTCGAAATCCTTCCCGTATTTCGCAAGAAAGAAGTCCTGCGTCTGCTCGAAGATGCTCCGGACGTTTCGATTTCGCGTCCGCGTGGCCAGCTCAGCTGGGGCGTCCCCGTTCCTGGCGACGATAGCCAGGTCATGTATGTCTGGCTTGATGCCTTGAGCAACTATATCACTGTTTTGGGCTATCCCGATCACGATATTTCCGAGTTCTGGCCAGCCACGGCGCAATTTATCGGCAAAGACATTCTGCGTTTCCACGCCATTATTTGGCCCGCAATTTTGCTCGGTCTCGGTCTGCCGCTCCCCCAGCGCCTCGTTACGCATGGTTACGTGCTTGCAGACGGGCAAAAGATGAGCAAAAGCATCGGTAATGTCGTCGATCCGATCTCGGTTATCGATCGTCATGGTCTCGAGGCTTTTCGTTATTTCTTTTTGCGCCATGTCGACACTTTCGCTGACTCCGATTTTACTTGGGAAAAGTTCGATCGTGCTTATAATAATGAGCTTGCGAACGACCTCGGCAATCTCGTCCAGCGTTTGGCTGCGATGTGCAAGAAAAATCACATCGTCGGTCGAGAATCCGAGGGTGAGCTCAGCCCAGAGTATACCGAACTTATGGCAAATTTTCAATTCACGAAAGCGTTTAATTACATCTGGAAAGACATCCAAAGCCTAAATAAGCGCATTGATGAAGAAAAGCCTTGGGAACTCGCCAAAGCTGGCGAAACCGCCAAGGTCGAACAAGTGCTTGGCTCGCTTGTTGATGGGTTGCTTGTTGTTGCGAAAATGCTACGGCCTCTGTTGCCGGATACCGCGAGCAAAATCACTGCAATCTTTAGCGTCCAAGACATAATTAGCCCAGGCGAAGCGCCACTATTCCCTAAGGAACGCTAAGTCGACCCGGTTAGCGAAGGCATGGGGCGCGGGCATTCTTCTGCGCGCCCCACCCCATAACTCGGCGCATTGCACCACGCAATCCTCAGTCCCCTAGTTGCTCGCCCCTAACCAATATTTCTTTCCGCTCGACAAGTCATAATTCACTAGCTCGTACTCGTCCAGCACGTCCGTGACCTCTAGCGGATTTTCCTCATTATAGAAACTTGGAGCTAAGATCGGCGCATCCTCACAAACCGCATCTTCGAGATACATCAGCGTCGGTTTTTGCGACCCAATCAAATCATACATCGTATTCACTAGACAATTCGGGCTCACCGTTGGCAAATCCACTCCCTTGACCATTGAAAAGTCGAATCCTAATTCTTGATTCAGCTCCTTTACAGCGTCCTTGCTAAACCTATTTTCCAAATCAAAATTCGCATAGACAAAGTACGGCGTCAAATGCACTAAATTAACCAAACTTTGATCATCCGAAGTCGCATAATCGCTCAACGCCCCCGCCGCATGATCCCCAAACCAAATCACTACCGTCCTCTCATCCAACTTATCCAACTTCTCGATAAACTCCCCGAGATATTCATCCGCATGATGCATATTCTCATATGTCAACTCAACATCATCACCATGCCAGACATTATCCTTCTTTAGCTTAAACTGCCGTGTAGAATATTTCGCAGAATCAAACGGCGTATGATTCTGGATCGTAATCGCTCCGATCGCCTGCGGCTCTTTCTCGTCTTCCAAAATCTTCAAGATCTGTTTATAAACTGATTCATCACTAACGAAACCATTACCGTTTTCCTTCTCCGCAAAATCCATCGTATTAATATCAAGAAACTCATCGAATTGCATCGCCGGATAAACTAGGTTACGCTTATACATCGTGCGGTTAAACGGATGCAGCGCCGTAGTCTGGAAATCATTTTCTTTCGCGTAGCTAATTAATCCCGGCAAAACTTTTAGCTTACTTGCAAAAGTCGCGTACGGAACCGTCTGCGCCCAATAATTCGACAATCCTGTAAACGCCGAGAACTCTACATTTGCCGTATTTCCGCCATATTCCGGCGAATACATATATCCGCTAGGATATTTCTCAAAAATCTTATGCAAATTCGGCGTCACGTCTCCGCCCGTATGCTCATATTGTTCGCCCAAAACTGCCGGATCATAAAAACTTTCATTCATAATAAAGACCACATTGTCCGCGACCTGACTAAGAGGCTTACGTTTCGCATCGTCTTTCTGCTTCTCGGCTCGATATTTTTGCGCAATCTCTTCGACGCGCTCCTTGCTATAATCTTCCGGCGCTTCTAATTTCAACGATCCCAAATCACGCATAAACGCAATAATATAACCGTTCTGCTCATAATTCATCGATTGATTACAAAGTTCGAATTTCAATCCTTCGAGCCAAGGCAGTTCTTCCTCCGTCCGGTTATGTACGACAGGATCGGCCAGCATTACTAGCGCCGTCACTGCGATTAAAACGAAGCTCAGTCGCGGTACAATCTCAAATCTTTCCCACCAAACTCGTTCTTTAGAATTATACCCCACCAATTTTTTAGCATAATGTTCCAGCAAAATCGCGCCAATAATTACTAGGATAATTCCGATAGCCAACCGCACGACCTCGCGCATATCGACGAATTCCATCAACGCGCCGTCCGCCAGCTGAAAATCCCCCGGAACCAACGGCGTGCTACGAAACTTATACTTTTGTGTATTCGCATACATTAAAGCCGCCAACCCCGAAAACACCAGCGCCGTGCTCAGGAAAGGTTTCCACAAAATCGCGCTCAGCGTCACCAAAATCAACAAAATAATCAAACAGCTATAACTAAACAGCGCCGGCTTTTCCTGAATATAATTCATCACCTCCCCCGCGTCCTGATTATATTGCTGCCACAATACAAACCATCCCAAAATCAAGGACATAATTATCAAAAACAAAAACGACAACAAAACTCGCAGAATCGTCGGCATCGCATGTCGCGATTTTTCTTCCAGCTGCTCTTCCTTCGAAATCAGTTCCGCTTCCTTTGTGTTTTTATCGACCGAATTTTTCACGTTTTTCTTCATACATACTATATTATAGCATACTTTATGTGAATAAAATAGTGCCTTCGCTTTACGAGGCACTATTCTTGCAGCTACAACGCGATTTTATTCAGCATTATAGTCGTCACAATCATATCCACCATCGCTCAAACGTGTCGCAATGTCAGAAATGAAGAAACCGACAATTCCGCCGACAATCGGTACGATTACATACGCCGCAATCGCCATTCCGGCTAGACCAGCCAATTCGCCAAATCCTTCCGCAGTCGTTGGCAAGATCTGATACATCAAAGCCGTAGCTGGGTTAAACATAAAGCTGTTCCCGAGACCGAAAAAGCTCTGTGCAATGACAATCCCGAAAATAATCGCCAAAGTCATACCGCTAGTCACGGTCAAAGCGAAGCTCACGGGACTCTTGCGCGAAAAACGCAAAGCGCGCGCATAGCAGAACGCAATCACAATCGCGCCGAGCAACTCGACCAAAGCCACTGCCCAGAAAGTCTCGCCGGCGATTTCGTCCATGATTGGCAATTCTGCCGAAGTTTGGCTACCGAGACGGAAAGCGTTGATGATAATCAACCCGATCCAAGCGCCGAGAACCTGTGCCAACATATAGAGAACGCCCCGAATCGCCGACATCCGGCGTGTCGCCATCATCCCAGCGGTCACCAGCGGATTCAAATTCGCCCCCGAAATCCCGACCACCGCAATATAGACGCCGATTGCTGCAAAGATTAGATATAGCGGTTGCACTCCAAGCGTGAGCAGCAACATGACGATTAGCATCGTACCAATCAACTCTCCAGCGAGCGCGCCCCAGATCTTCCGTGTCTTAAAAATTGTCAAAATATTTTCATTTTCGTCGCATTTACGCGCGAAAAAACCTTTTTTCGGAGCTTCGGCAGTGGCTGTCTTTTTCGACGCAATCACCTCACTCTTACTTTCTGGTTTAGCTGAAGACTTTTTCGTCGTCTTCTTTGGCTTCTGATTTGCCATCATAACCTCCTTAACAATAATATTCCCGCTCATTATAGCACACATATGTTACAATTGAAAAGTACAAAGTTAAGCGTAAGATCTAAGGAAATCAATTATGGGAATTATGATGACAAAAGACACGAATGATAATACTGAGCTCGACCGGCGTATTTCCGCCGATCTCCGCGCTCGCGCCCAACAATCGCGCCAGGCCGCCGATATTGACGGCGTCGAGGATTCGCGCTATGTCGAGGAGACAAAAAAGACCAATAAATTCACTTGGGTCTGGATTGTTCTCATCGTCCTCGCTATCATCTCGCTGATTTGTATTGTCATTATCTAGCGACATCGTGCTATAATAATATACATGTCAGAGTTAGAACGATTGAAGAGTGAGCTGAAACAGCTTAACTCCGAGTATGTCAAAATCAAAACCTTACCTCCGGAGGAACGTAGCGAATTCGGTCGCACGATGAATGCCAAAAAACAAAAGTTGCTCAGCGCAATTTCCGCCGCTGAGGCTGCCGCCGAAAGTGAGAGTGTAACACCGATTGATATTTCCGCCCCTTGCGCGCCAAACGCCGCCCTGCCCGAGCTAAAAATCGGCTCGAAGCATCCGCTTATGGTCGAGCTCGAGCGCGTGGTTGCGATTTATTCGGGAATGGGTTTTGATATTATGGAGTCGCGCCAGCTCGATGACGAATTCCATATGTTTGACAGTTTGAACTTCCCGAAGGATCATCCTGCACGCGATGGTTATGACACTTTTCGCACGGCCGAGAATTTTATTCCTCCCGCGCACACTTCGACTATGCAATATCGCGCTCTGAAAAAATACCAGCCGAAACTTGCGCAGAACGGGAAGATCGCCGTCGCCATTCCTGGCCGAGTCTTTCGCAACGAAGACGCCGACGCGACCCACGAACACACATTTTACCAATGCGAAGGCGTTTTTGTCTCCAAAGATGCGACCATGGGCCAGCTTTTCGGCATTCTGAAACATTTTTTCGGAGCTTATTATGGGGAAGATCTGAATATTAAGACCCAGCCCGGCTACTTTCCTTTCACCGAACCTTCGGCTGAATTTTTGATTGAAAAACCCGCCAGTCTCGGAGGAAAAGGTTGGCTAGAAATGGGCGGCTGCGGTATGATTCATCGCAACGTCCTTAAAACTGCCGGTATTGACCCCAATGTTTATCATGGTTTTGCTTGGGGTGGCGGCATCGACCGTCTCGCCATGTTGAAATATGGCCTTAGTGATGTTCGCTTCTTTGAATCTGGAAAACTTGACTTTTTGGAGGAATTCTAGTGAAATATAAGAAAAATCAGCCTATCCTTCCATTATAGCACACATTATCATAAAAGTCAATAGAAAGCGTAATAATTATGAAAATATCCCTGAATGAAATCAAAAAATACGTTAAAATCCCTGAAAAAGTCTCAGATCATGAGCTAATTGAGCTCATCGGCTCGCGCTTAGTCGAGATCGAAGAAGTCATCGATCTCGGCCCGAAATATCAGGGGATTTATATTGTAAAAGTCGTGAATTGTGAACCTATCCCCGAGACCCATTTGAGCCGCTGTGAGATTGATTGCGGCGAGCATAATTCGGATTATAATCAGCTCGAAAACGGTTTGGTGCAGGTTGTCTGCGGCGCGCCCAATGTCCATGCTGGCATGCTCGCGGTCTGGATTGCCCCGGCCAGCATCGTCCCTGAGACTTATGGCAACGAAAATTTCAAGCTTAGCGTGCGCAAATTGCGTGGCTCCGAATCGAATGGGATGCTGGCCGGGGCCGACGAACTCGGCTTCGACAACGAACATAAGGCCATCGCCGAAATCGATCCGAAGACCAGTGTGGCGGACAAGGAGAGCGGTTCTAGCCGTCCAGTGCGGGCGGGCGATGCGTTGAGCGAAGTTTTTGATCTCGACGACATCATTCTTGATGTCGAGAATAAGTCGCTCACGCATCGCCCGGACTGTTTCGGGCTGATTGGTTTTGCGCGCGAGGTTGCCGGAATTCTGGGCATCGACTTTGTCGAACCGGAAGTTTTTCAGGACGAGCGCCTGCCAAAAGTGAAGCCCGCCCTGTCTCTAGAAGCGCAGATCGTCGATGCCCAGCTTTGCCCGCGTTATTCTTGCGCTGTGTTCGATTTGAAAGATAATACGCCTAGCAAATATCTTACGTCGTCGACCATTTTCCTCGCCAAAGCCGGAATGCGCGCGATTGATCCTATGGTGGATTTGACCAATATTCTTATGCTTGAAACTGGCCAGCCTCTGCATGCTTTTGATTATGATAAATTGGTCGCGGTCGGCGGTGAAGATTCGGCAAAAATCATCGTTCGCGCTGCGACCGAAGGCGAGCCTTTGCAGCTGCTGGACGGAAAAACTATTTCTTGTATCACCGATGATATTTTGATTACCTCGAATAATGTTCCGGTCGCGCTCGCCGGCGCTATGGGCGGCAAAAACACTGAAATCGATGCCAGTACGCGGCGCGTCGTCCTCGAGAGCGCGACCTTCTCGCTTTACCATTTGCGCAAAACTCAAATGGCGCATGGTATTTTCTCTGAAGCCATTACCCGTTTCACGAAGGGTCAACCCGCCGCGATGACCGGTCGCGTGCTCGCCGAAGCCCTGAAGCGTCTCGCTGTCGGACCATTGGCGCTGGTCGACGAGTTTCCTGAACCAGAGAAAGAAAATGCGATCGAAGTTAGCGTCGACCAAATCAACTCCCTTCTCGGTACGGATTATAGCGTTGAGTTGATTGCCCAGACATTGTCAAACGTTGGGTTCGTAATCAAGGTTAATGAGGACCATCTCCGCGTCGTCGTCCCGGATTGGCGCACCGATGTCCATCTCGCCGAAGATGTCATCGAAGAAGTCGGGCGTTTACTTGGTTTTGATAATATTCCGTTGCGTTTGCCCCTGCGCGAGTTTATCGAGGCGGAGGTCGACCCGCTGATTAAGCTAAAGAATGAGTTACGCGAAGTTTTGTCGGGCAGCTTAGGCATGAATGAACTTCTGACTTATTCCTTCGTCAGCCGCAATCTGATTGTGAATGTTGGCAAGGACCCGGACGATTGCTATGAAATTACTAATTCGATCTCGCCGGAGCTGCAGTGTTTCCGTTCCGAAATTGTCCCCAGCCTCCTAGACAAAGTTCGTGAGAATTTGAAATCGGGGCATGAGAATTTCTGTCTCTACGAAATGAACCAGATTGCGCGGCGGGGCAGCGGGCTGGATGCTGAAGGCGTGCCAAAGTTGCGTAGTCATCTCGGCGTGGTTAATCTTGGCGACTTTTACGATTTGAAAGCCAAGATTATGGCTCTGTTTCGCGCATTGAAACTTGATCTCGAATATCTCGCCTTGACTCCTGAAGCGGCCGCGCGCCATCCTTATCTAGAGCCTAAACGCTCGGCGATTATCGTCGTCGATGGGAAAGTGGTTGCGGCTTTTGGCGAAGTGCGCACAGCGGTTTTGCGCCGTTTTAAGCTCGATCAAGTCGTCAGCGCTCTCGAGCTCAGTCTCGACAAAATCGTCGCGGCGCCGCGCTCAGAAAAAGTTGATTTCCAGTTCTCGAAATTCCCGTTCGTCGAGCGTGATATTACCCTTCGCGTTGATGCTATGACACCTTTTGGCCGCATTGACCAGGAGCTAGTAGCGGTCTTGAAAGCCGAGAATCTGATTTCTTCCGTCACTCCGCTCTCGATCTACCAAGCCGAAGATTCGTCGAGAAAGCACCTTTCTTTCCATCTCAAGTTCTCTGATCCCGAAAAAACTTTGAATTCCGAGGAGATCTCTGCTATAATGGACAAAATTACTACTGCCATGGCGTTGACTGGCGCTGAGACGATATAAAGGAGGAATATGGACGAAAAATCCCTGAAGACCAGCTGGAAACAACGTATAATTATTATCATTGTCGCTTTGCTCTTGGTCGGGTCGACGATTCTAGCTTATGTATTGATTGTCTTGAATAATAACGGATCGGGCAATAAGTCCAGCGTCAACGATGCTGAGATTGCCGAGCTAGAAGAGAAATACGAAGCCAAAAACGCCGAGATCGAAGCCGCCGCGAAGCCGCTCTCGGATAAATATTTCAAAGATTTCTCCGGATATAAATCCAAAGTTAAGGCGTATAACGCCGAAACTGTCCAAAGCGCCGGATTAAAGACTGAAGATCTGAAAGTTGGTAATGGCAAAACTCTAGAAGACGATGATCTCGATTATTCCGCTTATTATATCGGTTGGTGTCCGGACGGCAGCATTTTTGACTCCTCTTTCGATGACAAAGAAGACCCGAAGAGCTTGAAAGCTCCGCTCGATCCGAACTTGGGACTGATTGAGGGCTGGAACGAAGGCGTCATCGGCATGAAGCTTGGCGGCGTGCGCCAGATCGAAATGTCCGGTGATTTGGCTTATGGTGATTCCCAGGAAATTTGCGGGACGACGAATTCTCCGCTGAAGTTTATCATCATGGCGATTGCGAAGGACGAAAAACTCGACAAGCTCAATGAAGAAGCTCAGGAACTCTATTTGCAACTTTATCAAGCCTATTATAATCAGCAATAGCCCATGGCGAAAATGATCGATCTCGCAATTATTGGCGCCGGTCCCGCGGCTCTCTCCGCAGCGCTCTATGCTGCGCGTGCCGGGTTGGATGTTACGGTTTATGAACGGGCATTGGTTGGCGGTGAGCTTAGTCAGATCGCGGAAATTTCGAATTATCCGGGCTTTGTGGGCGCCGGCCGCGACCTCGCTAAGACTTTTCAGGACCAGGTGGTCGCGGCCGGCGCCCGCGTCGCCTACGGCGAGTGTAGCGAAATCGTGGCTGTCCGTACTGAGCAGTGCTTTGAGCTCAAAATCGACGACGAAACCGTCCGTGCGCGCCGTGTACTTGTCGCGACCGGTTCCGAACCGCGGAAGCTGGACTTCGAGCTCAGCGTACCTGTGTCGTATTGCGCTTTGTGCGATCTCGGGCTAGTGCGGGGCGAGGAGGTCGCGGTAATCGGCGGCGGAAATTCCGCCGCCCAAGAAGCGCTCCTCCTCGCCCCGAAAGTGAAATCCTTGACGCTTATGACCCATTCTGCTCTAAAAGCCGACCACTGTCTGCGCGAGCGGCTGAGCGCCTCTCCAGGGCTCGAAATTCTAGAGAATTTCGAGCCCAGTCCCGAGGCGCTCAGCCGCTTCGATCGTGTATTTGTCTTTATCGGCAAGCGTCCGGCGACGAGCTTTCTCGAGTCGCTCGAGCCCAGTGTGCTCGATGATGCCGGCTATGTCGTGACGCGAAAGGGCGGCTATGAGACTGAGATCCCGGGGCTGTATGCTGCCGGCGACGTTCGCCAGGGCAGCGTCCACCAAGTGATTACTGCCGCCAGCGAAGGTGCCGCCGCGGCGATTGAAATTTCCGAGAAATTCCGCCGCGCTTAGGGGTGGAAGCCTCTAGGGGCGGAGAATTAGGGCGCAATATAGAAGAAAAGTGCTACTAGAACCCATAAAGAATTAGGGCGCAATATAGAAGAAAAGTGCTGCTAAAATCCATAAATAACCATAAACTCCGCAATAAAAGGGGTTTGCTCTTGACATTTTTACCAATCTGTGCTACAATGGAAGTATGGGGCTAATTCCGGCCCCATGACACTCAGAAAGGAGGAGGGAAAATGAGTGTAATTAAAAAAATTAGGGCTATTTTTGGCCTCAGCATCCCGAAGGCTAGTGACGGTGAAGGGTATCGCAGTTACACAGTCCGCACTCGATTGGTGCAGACCGCGGACAGGGTAATGCGTATCATCCCTAGATCTGAGATTCAGCGCATCCTCCTCGAGGACGCAATCAAGGATCTGCCGCCAGAAGCGAGGGCGGCTGCTCTGAGGAACTACCGTGAGAGCCAAATAATCGCACTCGAGCAAAAACGTGAGCAGCGTCGGCAGCATTTTGTCGTGCTTGAGCAGGAAATATCCGACCTCGTTGAAGAAATCGAACTGGGGAACGAGGTAAAGCAGTTCATGGCTGCGGATGCAAGAGTGATAAATGCCAGTACAGCTGAAGTGAATGCCAAGGAAGCGATTAACCCGGAAACCGAAGAAACTTCTCTTCCGGCGTTGACTGCTGAGGAACGCTTGAGGGCGTATATCGAGGCCCTTAGCCTTGAGTATCGCCAGCCGGCGCAGGAGTTTTTTGCTAGTCATCCTGAGATGATTTCTATCGCTCTCGATGAGGGAAAAACTCTCCGGCTCGGCATGGATAAAAGCGGCAAGATGTATGCCGCCGGCATAAAAGTTGCCAAAAAAGCGGTCTAATGGCTGCATAAATACCTATAAGCACCAAGCCCTTTTTGCCCCCGCTCAGGGGGCTTTTCCATGCCTACTAATTTTCCATGCTCGACTTCTTCGGAGTTTCTTGATTGTCAGAAATAAGATATAATATGATTATGCATCCCAGCTTTTATTTTTATGATCTCGAGACTTCGGGCCTGAATCAGCGCCAGGACCGTATTATGCAATTTGCCGGCCAGCGCACGGATTTAGATTTTCAACCGCTCGGCGAGCCGGATAACATCCTGATTGAGCTGGCCGACGATACGCTTCCCAGCCCTGGAGCGATTATGGTGACTGGCATCACGCCGCAGTCGACCCACGAAAACGGCCTCAGTGAGAGGGACTTTTGTGAATTCTTCATGGAAAAAATCGCTACGCCCGGGACGACGATTATGGGCTATAATTCTGTGCGCTTTGACGACGAATTTATGCGCAACACGCTCTGGCGGAATTTTTATGATCCCTACGAGTGGCAGTGGAAAGACGGACGCAGTCGTTGGGATTTACTCGACGTCGTGCGGCTGACCCGCGCTTTGCGCCCCGAAGGGATTGAATGGCCGTTTACGCCCGATGGTCGTCCGACGAATCGGCTTGAGCTTTTGACGAAACTGAATGGAATCGAACATGCGCATGCTCATGATGCGCTGGCCGATGTCGTGGCGCTCATCGAGGTCACGAAGCTGATTAAGTCGAAACAGCCGCAACTTTTTGACTTCCTTTATGGCTTGCGTGGGAAGCGCGATGTCGCGCGGCTGGTAAATCTCCAAAATCCGCAGCCCTTCGTCTATGCTTCCGGTCGTTATCCTTCTGAGTTTGAGAAAACTACGGTCGCCTATCCTTTGCTCGCTGGACGGAATGATAATGTCATGGTCTTTGACTTGCGTTATAATCTCGATGAACTTCTGGCAGCAGAAAAAGATGGTACTTATATTGAAAAATTTGGCAGCCGTTGGCAAAAGGCTCATCCCGAAAAGGCGCGGGTCGACTTTTTCCCGATTGTAAAAATGCTTCAGTATAATCATTGCCCCGCGGTTGCGCCGCTCGGCGTGCTCGAAAAAGCTGATGGCTGGCAAAAAATCTCTCTGGACCGCGAAACTGTCGAGCGCAACCTGGAAAGCCTCGCGGCGCACCCGGAATTCCCGGAGCGAATTAGCGCTGATGTCCAGCGACATAGCACATTTCCGAAGGCGATTGACCCCGAGTCGGCGCTGTATGATGGTTTTCTCGAGGATCATGATCGCCGGCTTTGCGCGACCGTGCGCAATAATGGCGTCGAAGATCTTGCGAATTATCATCCCGATTTTCATGACGAGCGTTTGCCCGATCTTTTGCTGCATTATAAAGCGAAGAATTTTCCGACCACGCTCGGCGCTGACGAGATTGAAGATTGGAATAAATATCGTCGTCAGCGCCTCGAACGCCAGGCGGCGAAGTTCATCCCCGAGTTACAAAAAATCCAAACCGATCTTTCCTCGGGGAAGAACTTCGCCGCCAAAGATCTTGCCGAATGCGAATTTCTCGCCGAAGAACTCATGCTCTGGTATCAGAGTTTGCAACCAGAGGATTATTGAACAAAAATGACATTTTGTAATTTTATCCTTGACAAGCCGTTTTGTGCGCGCTACAATGATATAAAATACAATTTGTAATTTAAAGGAGAAAAAAATGAATTACCCTAATTTTGAACCAGAAGTCGATGTGCTTCCAAATCCAGCCGACGCAGCACGGATAATTAATGAGAAAACCCTACCGGTCTCTCTCCGCATCAACGAAAAAACTCAAGCCTTTTTCGATTCGGAAGCCGCCATCTATGGTATTTCTGGCAACGTAATGATGAGCTTGTTGTTGGATCGTTATGTCGATTATCAAGATAATGTTGCCGCCAAAAGCGAAGAGTTAAATCTTGTTATTTTACGTAAGCACCTCGAGCGCTGCACCAAAATCGTCAAAAAAGCTGATGACATCACGCTTCTGCGAAATGTCTTGAACGAGGGCGATGGTCTGGCAGCAATGAATGCCACCCCTGACGAAATCACGGATATTCTACGGGACTATAATCTTGCTCTGGCAGGTAATCCGCAACATCATAATCTCGATTTGCGGGTCTGGACTGTCGACGCCGAATTTCATTGTATCGAAAACGATCCAGATCATCCGGCTTATCTCGACACTGATTTTGCTAATACTATGCAAACCCATTACTATGATTTATATATCAACCCCCGCAAATGGCCGATTGTGATTTATCTTGCTAAAGCTTATGAATCCAAAATTCGGCAACTTTTTCCCGGTGAAAACGAAACCAAGACTAATAATCGCATTAACCTCGGTCGGCAGTTTTATTGTGAGTTGATTGAAATTATTAACTCCGCCAACGATCGCGCTGAGCTAGCGCAGAAGATTGCCGCCGCTTATCTTGCCGCTCAGGGGGTTGAACTGGTAGGATCGACAAACTCTGCGTCGACGAAGGAAGTGAATGATGCCTCGAAGACTAAAGAGATTGATTTCAGTGAGCTAGTTTTTGCTGAGAAATCACAAGGCAATCGGAGTACAACCGTTAATAATGTTGGTCTAATCGTCCAAGCGCTCGAACAGCTACGCGGACCGCAGCATTTTAATCGCATCGTCGACGTCACTCAGACGCTGCGTCTTCATAAATACCCAGATTTGCCGATTCCAGAAAAGTTTGACTCTGTCGTCAGTAATACTCTCCAGACCCACTCCAGTGATCTGCGCTCCTATAACGGCAAGGATGATTATTTCGCTCATCCGGCGCCAGGATATTGGATGTTACGTCCAGGCGTACATAACGATGAATCTGGCAATGTTGTCTGCGATTAGCTAAAAACACCAAGCTCCGCTATTGAAAAGTGGAGCTTTTTACTGTATAATAGACAGTTAATGGACGATAATTTTATTAAAGTGCGCGGTGCGAGGCAACACAACCTCAAGGATCTCGACGTTGATATTCCGCGGGACAAGCTGGTAATTATCACCGGCCTTTCTGGATCGGGGAAATCCAGCCTCGCTTTCGACACGATTTATGCCGAAGGCCAGCGTCGCTATGTCGAGAGCCTTTCCAGCTATGCGCGCATGTTTCTCGGCGTCATGGATAAGCCCGATGTCGACAGTATTACCGGGCTCAGCCCTGCTATCTCGATCGACCAAAAGTCCACTAGCCGCAATCCGCGCTCGACCGTCGCGACCGTGACCGAAGTTTATGATTATCTGCGTCTACTTTTTGCTCGCGTCGGCGTCCCGCACTGCCCGATTTGTCATCGCGAAGTCCACCGCCGCAGCGTCGACGATATTGTCGACGAGGTTATGAAACTTCCGCTCGGTAGTAAATTAATGCTCCTCGCCCCAATTGTCTCGCAGAAAAAGGGTAGTTTCATGCATATTTCTGAGCAATACCAGGCGAAAGGTTTTTCTCGCGTCCGCGTCGATGGTATTATTTATGCGCTGGACGAATTCCCCGATTTGAACAAAAATGACCGTCATGATATCGAAATCGTCGTCGATCGTTTCATTCTCTCGCCCGATCTCTTGAGTCGCATCTCCGGCTCGATCGAGCAAGCGCTCGAGCTCGGCCAGGGGATCATCAAACTCCTAAGAATCACAGACAACGCTACGACGATTGAATCGCATGGCACCGAGCTGCCTAGCGGCGATACGCTTTATACGTTTTCGCAGCGTTATGCCTGTGAACTTCACCCCGATGAGCTTATCCCCGAGCTCGAGCCGCGCTTGTTTAGCTTCAACGCTCCCCAAGGCGCCTGCCCGACTTGTACTGGCCTCGGGACGCGCATGGAAATCGATCCGGATCTTATTTTGAATCCTAATTTGACCATCGCCGAAGGCGGCATCCGCCCTTTTAACCGCATTAACCAAGAATCTTGGTGGCTAAAGCGTCTTGCGGCCGTTGGCGAAAAGCAGGGCTTCTCGATTCATACTCCGATTCGCGACCTTTCGGAGGAAAATCTCGAAAAAATTCTCTATGGGACAGGGAACGTGAAATACAAAGTCGACGTTGGCGGTCATGGTAAATGGGGCGATGGCGCGACTTATCAATCGACTTACGAAGGCGTCATTCCGACTCTCGAGCGTCGTCATCGCGAGTCCGAATCGGATTTTGTGAAAAAGGACATCGAGCGTTTCATGCGTGTGCATGAGTGTCAGACTTGTCATGGCGCCCGCCTGAAGCCCGCGGTCCTCGCTGTTACGATCCAAGGGTTTAATATTGTTGATTTTTGTAATTTGGATGTTGACGCAGCGCTAGATGTGTTGCGCGGCCAGCTCGAGTTCACCGAGAGTGAGGCAATGATTGCTGGTCCTATCCTGAAAGAAATTCGCGAACGTGTCCAGTTCATGCAGGATGTCGGTCTCGGTTATCTCGAGCTCGGCCGCGCCGCAAACACGCTTTCTGGCGGTGAGGCGCAGCGCATTCGCCTCGCGACCCAAATCGGCTCCGGTCTCCAGGGCGTCCTTTACGTCCTCGATGAGCCCAGTATTGGCTTGCACCAGCGTGATAATGATAAGCTGATTGGCACTTTGAAGCATCTCCGCGATCTGAAAAACACCGTTTTGGTCGTCGAGCATGACGAAGATACGATGCGCGCCGCGGATTATATTATTGATATTGGCCCGGGAGCAGGGAAAAACGGCGGTCGGCTAATTGCGGCCGGAACGCCGGAAGAAGTTGCAAAGAATGATGATTCGATTACTGGGCAATATCTCTCCGGGAAGCAAGAAATTCCCATTCCGAAACAGCGACGCAAGCCGAAAAAAGACCAAGCGCTCGTCGTGGTGGGCGCCCGGGAAAACAACCTCAAGGATATTACTGTGAAATTCCCGCTCGGAGTCATGACTGTGGTCTCCGGAGTTTCTGGATCCGGAAAATCGACTCTGGTGAATGAAATTCTCGCGAACGAGCTCCTCGCGCGGTTGCATCGCGCCCAGACCGTCCCGGGCGCCCACGAGCGTATTGATGGCATCGAATTCCTCGATAAGGCGATTGTGATTGACCAATCTCCGATCGGCCGCACCCCGCGCTCGAATGCTGCGACCTATACTGGAGTTTTTAACCATATCCGCGATCTCTTCGCTGCCCAGCCCGAAGCCGAAGTCCGCGGCTATAAGGCCGGCCGCTTCAGCTTCAACGTCAAGGGCGGCCGCTGCGAAGCCTGTCAAGGCGACGGTGTGAACAAAATCGAAATGCACTTCCTCCCCGACGTCTACGTCACCTGTCCGACCTGCCACGGCAAGCGTTATAACCGCGAAGCCCTCGAAATTAAATATAAGGGCAAAGATATCGCCGACGTTCTCGACATGACCGTTGACGAAGCCGTCGAATTCTTCGAAAATATCCCGAGCATCGCCGGCAAACTGAAGACTATCCAAGAAGTCGGCCTCGGTTATATTAAACTCGGCCAGCCCGCGACGACCTTCTCCGGCGGCGAGGCCCAGCGGATTAAGCTCGCGACCGAGCTTTCGCGCCGCAGCACTGGCAAAACCCTCTACATTCTCGACGAGCCGACGACCGGGCTACATACCGATGATGTCCGGCGTTTGCTCGAAATCCTCGGTCGCCTAGTCGACGGCGGCAATTCGATGATTATCATCGAACACAATCTGCACGTCATAAAGAGCGCTGACTGGGTGATCGACATGGGTCCCGAAGGCGGATTACATGGCGGCGAGGTTGTCGCCGAAGGCACTCCGGAAAAGCTCGCAAAGGACGAAACAACTCCCACCGGCAAGTATCTGAAAGATATTCTCGGATTGTAACGCCAGTCGTCTGCTACATATACTCTAATTAGCCAGGCAGCGGAGAGGAAGACCGTAGTAACGATAGCCGTTGACGTCCGACGGGCCGACGATACTACCATTGAAGTCGAGACGGTGGGCATTGATACCACTTGCGCGCGACGAAGATGACCAGGCGCAGCCAACGATGCCAGAGTACCACAGCTTACCGTTATTGATACTGACGAAGCCGCTGCGCACAAAGGTTAATAATGTTGTAAAATTTACAACATTTAGGGATAAAGATCAGTAAAGTCTTCCCAGAACTTAGCAAATCTGTCAAAAATCCCTAAAAACTATTGACAAAAAGCATAACCTGTGATACAATGAAAGTATAAGCCTCGATGAGGCTCGATCTGTAGTGTCTAGATATATAAAATCCAAAAAAGTTCCACCCCTGCGAGAGGATGGAACTTAGGTTTTTGCGCCCTAGATTAGAGGTTCGCCGCAGCGGTGAAGTTCACCGTACCGGTATAAGTACCAGCAGGCTGACCACTCTTAGTTGTTACACCGAACTTAACAATAGTGTCATCATACTTACCGCCTTCAGGACCAGTGGTTGGAGCAGTCGTGGTCGTGCGAACGATCTGGTTCGCACCCGAAAGTCCCTGGTAGGTTAGAAAATCAGTGGTGCTTGCACTGGCATCAGAACCCTCATAAATCATACCCCAAGCCGAAGCACTTACAGGGGCGCTAGTGCTTGGAATTCCTGAAGCAATCTTCTTTGAAGGATCGGTTTTCTCTACTAAAGCTCCATCCGCAGCTACAGTCTTAGCCCAGAGGGTGTAACCCTTCGTGTTGCCAGTAGTGACGCGCAGGGTGGCATTAGCACTCTGTCCGGGGTCGCCGACAACCTTATCGTTTACGGAAGTGAGGTTGACGGTATCATCGCCTTCAACTGCAATTTGGATCGAGTCAACGACTTTAACGTTTAGCGTGACATTATCGCCCGGATTGGTCGGATCACCAGTCTCTGGCGTAGTTACAGCAGCATAAGTGCTTAATGGCAATGCGGCAACGCCGAGACCAGCGACTACGCCTAAGACTGCGATTGTTTTTGACATTTTAGACATAAGGTTTCTCCTTTTGTGTTTTATATTTTTGTCTATGACCTTTGTAACTATAATTATGTTGCAAAGTTAATTGGGAGAAGAAACATGTATAATTTAGACAAAATCATATCAAAGCACCATCCGGCGTATCGTCAACTGTGCGCATATTATTATTTTTGTGGACAAATTCGGGGCATGACTGCGGCGACGATGCAAAGTAAAGTTTATGTTTTAAATAATTTCCTGCGGATAACTCAGTTGCGCGACTTGCGAAAAATCTCCAACCACGATATTTTTCGCTGGGTCGAGGAGCAAAAACTGCGCGGGAATAGCGGACGTTCGATTAATGTCCGTCTCGCGCATCTCAAAGCGATGTTGCACTGGCAACAGGAGCAGGGGTTGAAAATGCCGAAGCTAAGACTGGGGCTGATTACGAAAGTGCGTGAAGCCCCGAGTCGGAAAGTGCATTTCTCTCGTAGCGAAATCGAGCGCGTG
This sequence comes from uncultured Candidatus Saccharibacteria bacterium, assembly GCA_964578645.1. Taxonomy (GTDB): domain Bacteria; phylum Patescibacteriota; class Saccharimonadia; order Saccharimonadales; family Saccharimonadaceae; genus Nanosyncoccus. The sequence continues at coordinate 40,126 of CAZODR010000003.1, forward strand.
CTGGCGGGGGCGAATCCCGAAGCTTGGCTCTTGATTCGCCTGGCGTTTGACTGCGGGCTAAGGATTAGCGAACTCCAAAATCTGCGCCGTAGCGATATTGAGGCCGACCGTATTACGATTATCGGTAAGGGGCGAAAGCGGCGCTTCGCCTTTCTCTCGCCGACGGTGAAGCGGCGGCTCGAAACTTGGATGAATGAGAATGCAGTTCGGGATTATCTTTGGGCTAGTCCTTATAATCCTTCTCGTCCGGTCGCGACCTGTACCTTGCGCCGCAAGATGCAAGTCGCTTTCCAGGAGGCTGGGTTCGAGGATTTTTGTCCGCACGACCTGCGCCATTCCTACGCGACCGATCTGAAGCGTCTCGGCGTCGCGACCCGCAAAATTCAGGCTGGGCTGGGCCATAACTCCGAGCTCACGACTGAGCGCTATCTCAGCGACCTCGAGGGGTTGGATCTGCGTGAAATTTATAAAATTAAATATTCCAGGGGTAGCTGTGGAAAACCCCAAAATCTAAAAAATCCTAAAAAAGTCTATTGACTTTAGCATAAGCGTCCAATATAATTATAGTTACAAAGGTCATAGACAAAAATATAAAACACAAAAGGAGAAACCTTATGTCTAAAATGTCAAAAACAATCGCAGTCTTAGGCGTAGTCGCTGGTCTCGGCGTTGCTGCATTGCCATTAAGCACTTATGCGGAAACTGGTACGCCAACCGATCCAGCTAAAGTTAATATGAACGTCAAGGTCTTGGACTCGATTGCGATCGCAGTTGAAGGCGATGATACTGTCAATTTGACCTCTGTCAATGGCGCCCTTGTTACTGAAGCTGGTCAGACTGGCACTGCAAAATTACGCGTCACTACTGGCAACTCAAAGGGTTACACCCTCTGGGCACAAGCTGAGAGCGCTGATGGTGCTTTGACCGATGGCGGTTCGAATACCATCCCCGCAGGTGCACCAAGCACTGCTGCTCCAGTCGCTTCGGCTTGGGGTATGAAAACTAACCCATTCCCTGGTGAAACTAGCGGGGAATTCGTAGCCTGGAAAGGCATCAACGGAACCAGCGCTGCTAAGAACGTTGTCCGTACAACCACGACTGCTCCAACCGACACCGACGGAACCGACACTTATAGCGATACAGAAGTTACTTTCGGTGTAACGACTGCTGCTGGTCAGGCTGCCGGTACTTATACTGGTGTAGTTGACTTCACCGCTGCTGCAAACATCTAATTATTGTAGCTATCGAACTAAAACTCCGTCCTCTCGCAGGGACGGAGTTTGATTTTTGCCTTGTATTTTTACTCCTCATGCTATATAATGGAAGAAAATAAGGAGGTAAATGAAAATTTTTCAACGAATAAGTAAATTTTGTGCAGCTTTTCTGCTCGCCGCTACAATGATCTTTACTGGTGTTGCTCCAGTTTTCGCTGAAGAGGAGGCGCCTGAATATGGTATTGAAATGTCCCCGACGAAGGTTGATCTCGGAGATTTGAAGCCGGGAGACAGCGTAAAAGGGAATTTCACGATTAAAAACACTGGAAAGAAGCCCAGTAATTATAAGATTACTGTCGAGCCTTATGGCGTAGATGGCGATGATTATATTGCCACTTTCGACAAAAAGACTAAATTTAACGACATTGTTGACTGGACGACTTTCTCTAGCGAGGAAGGTAGCCTGGAGCCCGGCGAGTCGAAAGACATTACCTTTACCGTCTCTGTGCCAGACGACGTTCCTGCCGGTGGTCAATATGGCGCGATTGTCGCCGAGAATAGCGCCGAAAAAGGCGAATCTAGCGAAGGCGCCTCGATCGATATTGGTCGCCGTGTCGCGCTGATCTATTATGCTAATGTCGCTGGACAGACCCGCAATACTGCGAACGTCGAAGAAAACAAAATCCCTGGCATCCTTTTCAACCCCCCAATTTCCGCGACTTCGGTCATTGAAAACACTGGTAATACCCATGCCGAAGCCGAATACGTCCTCCAAGTTTTCCCGCTCTTTAGCGATGAAGAAGTCTATACAAACGAAGAAGATCCGGATAAGCGTCTCATTCTCCCCGAAACTCGCCGATTTAACACGATTTCTTGGGACGGAGCGCCACATCTCGGCATCTTCCGCGTCAAACAGACCATTACCGTCTTCGGTGAGTCTAGTACGGCCTCAAAGATTGTCTTCCTCTGTCCGATCTGGCTGCTCTTCGTCGTTCTGCTCGTTATCTTCTGTATCATCTTCTGGATCGTAACTCGTATTCGCGCCCGCAAGAACCGTTAATGACTTGCACACTTAGGAGGAAAATGAAAAAAATCTATAGTCTAATTTGCGCAGCTTTCGTAGCATTATCTAGCCTCGCTCTCGCCCCCTCGGCCGTTTTCGCCGAGGGGGAGGGGGAAGCTGAAACTCCCGAAACCTGGCTCCAGCTCTCACCGACCGCGACCACAGTTATCCTCAAGGGTGGCGACGTCATCATGGGTGATTCCCAGGATTGCGATAGCGACATCGGCGAAGGCTGCGTCGTCAAGGTGACGAATATCGGTAGCCGCAGTTTTAAATATCGCATCTATGCTTCGCCCTATGTCGTCGAGAACGATGGCACGGTGACTTTTGATTCGAATTCGACGAAATCATACACCCAAATTGCTCGCTGGATCACCTTCCAAGACGACAGCGGCAGTTTTCAAAAAGAGCTCGTGAAGAGCATTAATCCTGGCGAATCCCAGATTATTAATTATCGTATCGATGTCCCCGAAGACGTCCCTGGCGGCGCGCAATATGCCGCGATCTGGGCCCAAACCATTAGCGACCAGCAACAAACCGGGACCGGCGTCCAGACGATTTCCCAGGCCGGAATGGTGGTTTCTGGGCGTTCGATCGGTACGACTCGCCAGACGGCCGAGATTTCCGATTATGATTTCACGCGTTTCGCTTTCGCCGCACCTTTGACCGCGCATGCACATATGAAAAACACTGGTAATACCGATTTCGATATCCATTATTCATACGTCGCCCGCACCATTTTCGGAAAAGAACTTTATAATGACACGAAATCAATTGTCGCCTTCCCGGAAAGCGATCATGATATTGATGTCAGTTGGGAAAATACCCCTCTGCTCGGCATCTTCCAGGTCGAATTCAGCGTCAATGGCGGAGACGTGAACGTTAGCGAAAAGCATATTGTGGCTATAATTCCAATTTTTGTGCTAATTTTGTTAATTTCACTATTGACAGTCATAATTCTGTGGATTATAATCATAATCAGAAAACGCAAAGAGCGCAAAGCTCGCACCCTCGTATAGTGGAAGATACGAAGCGAGCAGCCGTAATACTATTGCGAGTAGTATTTTCTGCGAGACGGCCGCTCTAGCGAATTCAAAATAAAAATTAAAAAGAAAAGAGTGTAGAGTATGCAAAAAACAAGAAAGCAGATCCTCGGGATTGCAGGTTTGCTCGCTGTCGGCGTAATGACTGCCGTCGCTTGCGCTATGCCAACGCCGAACGCAGCGGCCGCTGAAGGGGATCATAATGTTGATATTAATGTCACGATTCGTGAGGGCGCCCCGCGTATAAAAATCAATAGCCCGCTCGACAATAGTTCGACCCTCGATCCTACGGTGACGACTAGCTATACCTACGAGGACGTCGTGCGCGTCGAGACTCACCTGATTTATACTGACGATTCTGGTAAGGAAATCGACACTATTATCGATACCTTCGTCCCGACCGAAAAATATGGCACGCGTAGCTTCCCAACTGATCTTAGCAGCCTCGGTTATCGCGATTATCGTATCAAAACTGTCGGTTATAGTAATGGTGGCACTGCTCGCGAGGATACAGTCTCCTTCAACTACCGCGCTATCAAAGCTGACTTCGACCGCGGTGTGAACGAGAAAAACGATCCTATCCTCAGCGTCGAAGCTAATGCTGACGTCGAAAAGGTCCAAGTCCAAGTTTACGGCAAGGACGGGAAACCGCTTTTCGTGAACAAAGATGGCAAAGAGGTCCCAGTAGTGATCAATCGTAGTGCCATCGATCCGACGACCGGGAAGTTTACCGTGGCTCTGCCTTTCGGCGAATACGGCGCCGCTGATGGCGAATATACCGCCGTCATAGTCGCCTACAACGCAAAAGACGACATCATCTCGATGGTCACCTTGCCCGTTAAGTATTCCAAGACCGGCTCGACTGGCGGCGATGGGACGACGACTCCCGGCCAGGTCACGCCAGAAACTCCGAATACCGGCTCGACGATCTTCGGTAGTTTGACCCGAATCGATTATATCATTACCGCAATTGTCGCTTTCATGGTTGCCGCTGGTTTCGCCGTCTTCCTAGTAATGCGTAATCGCAAGCACCAAAACCAATAAAATACCAAATTTAACATCAAAAGGTCAAAAAACTGCTCTTCGGGGCGGTTTTTTGATGAAATTAACTGACTTTTTGTCAAAAAACCGCCCTTTTCCCCTAAAAACCCCGGAAAAGCTTGACTTTTTCATAATTCTTTGATATAATGGTATTATATAGTCAAATAATCTGAGTAGAGTTGGAGTTAGAGATGACAATCAAAAAACAATCAATCTTTGCGGCGTTTTTGCTCGCATCGATCATCGGGCTTTCTATCCCGATGGAATTGGCTATGGCCGACGGGCCGGATGCTTCCGAAGGCGAGGAAAAACCTGGCGGCGATGCCGATGAAAACCAGCCAGAACCGGACAATCCTGGGACCGGTGAAGAGCCGACCCCGCCCGGTCCAGGGACGACCGAACCCGGCGACAATACCGGAACTGGCACGGGGACAAATACTGGCGACGATGGCGCTGGGACGACTAAACCTGGGAACAAACCTTCCGTTGATGATTCGAAGCAGCCGGACGCGAGCAACCCCGGAGCTGGTACTTCGAAGCCTAGCGATTCGGCGGGCAATTCGCATAATTCCGGCAGCTCTAGCAATAACTCCGCCAGCTCGAATAGTAATAATTCTGGGCGCAATACTCAGGGAACAGGTAGCAGCGCGACCGCCGGCCGCTCGGAGTCCGATGCCAACGGCGCGGCCGCGACCAGCGCAGCTGACGCTGCGGACGAAACTGACGCTGCGCTCGCCGACGACGACGAAAGCCCAGCCGTCCCGAAACTTTCCAGCGCTAGCAAACCCCAATCCTCCGAAAAAGGCGAGCGCAAGTTCAATCCTTGGAGTCTAGCGGCTGTTTTTGGGCTGGTCGCGGCCGCTGTTGGGGGCATCGCGGTGGCCGCCACAATCTGGCTCAAGCATTCCGTGCGATCGGCCGACCCCGACTTCGTCGCGGATTCAGATCGCGATGCCCCCAATTCCAAATCTAATTCTGGTTCCAGCTCTAATTCCAACTCTGATTCTGCTGCCGAATCTTAATCGGCAGTCCAACCGCCTGGGAAATTTTGATGCGCCGATTATGCGCTTGAAATTCCTCGGTTATATGGAATAGTATAAGCTAATTTGCCCTTGAAAAAGCCCCGACCAAAGCCGGGGCGAGGTGCGCGCGTAGTCTTTTGACGGCTTATTTTTGATATTCTTCAGCTATCATTTTTAGAGCCTGCTTGAGTTTCATTACCCTCGACTCTATCGGGTCCTGAAACACTTCTGTTGCGGCTATTAAATTAAGGTAATTTGTCTCATTCTCGCCATATTCTGCCGCTAATAAGTCTCGTTGGCAACGTGTCAAATTTGGCAAAACCTCACCAACTGCCGCATGAAACTGTCCACTTTCCGTCCCGTTGCAAGCATGACCAAAAAGCACCTCAAAAAGCCTCTCCTCATTAATTTTCCCATAGCGAAGTTTGACTTTCTCCATCCCTTTTTCGTCCAGTCCTTCGCTTTCAAAATCAATATAAACAAATTTTAAATCTTCTATAACCATTCTATTTCCCCCTTTCGCGAATCGCACCTCATATATCTTATCACAAAACCGTCAATGCTGCAACCGAAAAATCCCCTGCTTTTAAAATTCAAAAAGGTCTTTATCTTTTAGAAATCTGTGCTATAATACAAGAATCTGGGTCGGCAGCGCAGCTGCTGTCCGAGGCGCTCGTCGCCGAGAAAGATCTAGATTAAGCACTGCTCTAACCAGCTGAGCATAAAAATGCTGGAAAGGTAGAAGCATAACCTTCATAAAAGCTTCATTAATAATCTGGGTCGGTAGCTCAGCTGGTTAGAGCACGGGCCTTTTAAGCCCGGTGTCGAGGGTTCGAGCCCCTCCCGACTCACCACTATAGAATAAAGAAGCCCTCTGGGCTTATTTATTTTATAGTGTAGGCGGATCAAACCAATATAGGTTGCCCCTCCGATCTGAAATTATCCTTACAATGAGGCTCCCTTGCTACATATACTCTAATTAGCCAGGCAGCGGAGAGAAAGACTTGTCCAACGGTCGCTGCCGTTGGCTGGATTAACTTTAGTACTGTTGATGCCGAGAACGTAGGCGCCTGCATCATTGACGAGTGACCGGGACGACCAGGGATAGCTGGATTCGCCATAGCCGCACAGTCTATTAGTATTAATGTTTATCCAGCCGCTGCGCACACTACAGATCGAGCCTCGTTGAGGCCTATACTACTATTGTAGCACAGCTTATGCTTTTTGTCAAGATATTTCGGCAAAATTTGACAGAATTGCTAGGTTCTGGGGAGATTTTGGACAATTTTATGGAATTGCTAAATTTTAGGTGGACTTTACTAGTTTATTGCTAGCTACATATACTCTAATTAGCCAGGCAGCGGAGAGGAATACCAAAGAAACGATTGCCACGATCTGACGGCTTGAGGTATCTGCCGGTGAAGCTGAGGAAGTAGATATCAGCATCTTTTAGATCGGGCCACGATCCCCAAGCATAGCCGTCTGCACTGGAATATTTTTGTGTGCCCTCATTGATTTTGACAACGCCGCTGCGCACAAAACAACTTTGGATAGGTTAAGGATTAGATATTTTGCTTGTCCAGAATAAGCAACCAAACTAAGTAGTCCTTAACTTATCCTGCTACATATACTCTAATTAGCCAGGCAGCGGAGAGGAAAACCGTAGTAACGATAGCCGTTGACGTCCGACGGGCCGACGATACTACCATTGAAGTCGAGACGGTGGGCATTGATACCACTTGCGCGCGACGAAGATGACCAGGCGCAGCCAACGATGCCAGAGTACCACAGCTTACCGTTATTGATACTGACGAAGCCGCTGCGCACAAAATTATATACATCCACATCCGTATAAATCGTGTAGAATCATGGTGCATGGCATTATCTTTGTATCATCTGTGACGTCTATACACACTATAAAATAAAGAAGCCCTCTGGGCTTATTTATTTTATGGTGCAGGTGGATCGAATCAATATAGGTTCGTCCTCGGTAGGAGGCGAGCGAAAAGTAGAATTTGCCCTAGCTTTTCCGATCCGGCGCTTAATTTCAAGACCAAGAGCCAGGTCGTTGCCGCTTATCTCACTCTCCGCCCCGACGACCGTGCGCCGTATGCTGAGTTTATTGAATAGATTACGCACGGCCGCGAGCCGCTGCCTCCCGCCGCGAACGGTTCGAGCGCTAGCACGACCCCGAATACCGGTGCCACGGCTGTCGACAAAAATTTCTTCACTCGCCAGACCCTGCTACCGATCGGTCTAATCGCTCTCATCATAACTTCCTGCTATCTCGGTTATGCTATATCGCGCAACCGCTGTCGCTAGGGATTTGCGAAAACCGACGAGGCCTAAAACCTCTCGACCTCCGCTAAACACTGTGCTATAATTAAGCTAGTTATGAGTGAGAAAACTGCGAAATCGTCGAAGCCGGCTGTGGTTTCCGACTACAATGGCTATGATTATAAAAAGATCTTCTGGGAGGATGCCGACCGTAAATATGAAGATTTATCCGATCGTATGGCGATTCGTCGCCTTCTGCCTTTGGAAATCGGCGAATTTGTGGACATCGCTGGTGGTTATGGCCGTCTCGCTGATGAATATTTACCTCGTGCGAAAAGCGCTACCATTTTCGACTATTCCGCAACCGAGCTGGAACAGGCGAAGGAGTTGCATGGCGACCAGATAAAAACCCAAGTCGGCGACATTTATAGCCTGCCGTTTAAGGATAACAGTTTTGATGCTTTGATGATGATTCGTGCCACGCACCATTTTAAGGATATGCAGAAAGTTTCCGACGAGCTTTATCGCGTTTTGAAACCCGGCGGTGTCGCAGTTATTGAGGTCGCGAATAAGCGCACTCTGCCGCGCATGTGGCGCTACTGGACGAAAAAAACCGACCAAAATCCCTTTAGCCTTGAGCCGATCCATCTTAAGGAGATTGATGCCGACGGTTTTTATAATTATCACCCGAAATATATCGAGGGAATTTTCAAACATTCCGGTTTTAAGATTGACGAAGTTCTGTCAGTTTCGAATTTTCGTAGTGCGAAGCTTAAACAAATTTTTGGGACGAAAAATCTCGTGCGTCTCGAAAAAGGCGCCCAAAAGCTTCTCGCCCCTGTTAGATTCGCGCCATCAATCTACTATCGCTTGGTAAAATAGCCCAAAAATGAAAAAAGCATTGACATTTTCGACAATGTGTGCTACAATGGAAGTAAGGAGGTAGGAATTGTCCTCCCTCCAAATACAATATTTTTGCGCACCTTAATAGCCGAGTGACTTCTAGTGACTATTTTGCCGTGCGAGAAGGGGGAATTTATATGGAAAAAAATTACAGAGTTGGCTCACACTTGATTAGGATGGCGAGCTGGGCAGAACTAATGTTCGGGGCTATTGCTACGATTTATTGTAGCTGGTTCAGGTATGTGACCCAGACCTTTACCATTGGTAGCTCCGAATGGTGGGGCTATCTTATGGCCGGGACCATCATGCTGGGCGCCCCGACAATGCTGTGTGATAGCGTATGGGGAGTAATACGTCGCTTCATGGCGAAGCGTGCGCCGGTTTATAGCGAGATCCCCGACCTGGACTCCTTAAGGTATGAGCGCTACTTGCAGGTCTGCGAATGTTTATATGACGACGAAGACAGACAGATGAAAGAAGCGTTGTCCATGTACGTCGGGGGTGCCGTAACGAAAGCTATGGTCGCCATGCTGTGTATTTTCGTGGTTCCATGGACTGACGCGAAACTTTGCAGCGCAATTATCGCGCTTTATATTGTCGGCGCGTTCTTTGTCCTGTGGGTTCTTGCTTGCACTAGCAGGGACCTTTGGCATCTGTATGCTGACACCAAGGAGACCGTATAGCGAAACTAGGCCTAGTTTCGTGAACACTGGTGTTCACCGGGAATCATAAAAGTTCATCGGCTAGGTCCGGGCGCTCTTTCGAGCGCCCTTTTTATAGCTCTAAGCCGGTGGATGCTTATTCGCACAAAAATCTGGCGACCCCAGCTGGAATCGAACCAGCATTGTAGACTTAGAGGGTCTATGTCCTATCCGTTGAACGATGGGGTCACCCCTATATTATAGCAGTCCTCTCCCGTCTTCGCAATCTTTACCGCCGACGCTTTGCGCGCCAACATCCTTCGACCGTTAGGGCCGAGCTGTGGTATAATAATCGTAGTAATAACTGCGAAAGGGAAATATGGCAAACCAAGAGAAAACTTTAGCCCGTTGGCAAAAGGCGCTGATCGAGCTCAACCTCATCGGCTCCGACGACAAAGTCGAAGACTGCGTCATGGCGAACTGGTCCTCCTTTAATTTCGGCCCCATCGGCAACTGGCGCCAGGGAACTTTGATTTTTACGAAACAAAATCTAGTTTACATGACCAGTTTCGGAGTTAGTCAATTCGCAATCGACTACGCCGATATTCGTGAGGTGAAAAAATGCTTCGCCGGCTTTTTGCCCATGGGCATGTTAGTTTCCGCTTATGATAAAAAGACCGACAAGATTAAGAAATACAAATTCTGGCTTTCCGGCCGCGGGAAATGGATTCGCAAAATTGTCGAAAAATCCGGAGTCGCGAAATAGATCTCGCTCCCGCCGAATTCAAATCTCGTTCCGAAAAGCCCATTGCCGGCCGAAAGGAGGCCAAACATTATGTCCAAAGCTGAGGACTATGACGCGGGGTATGGAGACGGGCGCAACAATGCGGCCCGAGCCTCCGGCGATCTCGATTATGAACGCGGCTATTTTCGCGGAAAACAGGAGTACGATTTTTGGAATGACAAAGATCTTTATCCGAGCCTGCGCGACCAGGACGGCGAGTTTGTGCCTCAATCCTCCAGCTCGCCCAGCCTCGAGCCCGCTACTCTCCCCAGTATAATTTTCGGTTCGATCGGACTAACCTTGCTTTGGTGGGCGTTTGCGGGGCTATTACTCCTAATTCTCTGGATTTCCGGCTCCAGCGACAGCTTTTTCTTCCGCGCAGTGTTCCATTTCGCTCTCTGGAGCGGAATTGGCTTCGTCGTTCTCATGACTATCGGCGGGGTCGTCGAGGTCATTCTCCGCCAGATTAAGAAAAATCGCGATCATTAGCCCAGCGTCTAGCATTTTCTCCATGCTACATATACTCTAATTAGCCAGGCAGCGGAGAGGAAAGGCGTGCCAACGACTGTCGCCGTACGACGGGTAGACGTTACTACCATTGAAGACGAGGCGGTAGGCGCCGATGCCATTAGAATTTGGCCAAGAAGACCATTCACCCCCATCGCTGCCAGAGATCTCCAGCTTACCGCTATAGATATAAACGAGGCCGCTGCGCACGACAAACAATTTGGAAAAGTTAAAGATACTTGTGTTTTGTGTCTAGATTACTTTTGCGAAAGGATCCGGAGCTACGGCGAGGACGAGCGCCGCGACCCCGTAACGACGGGCGTCGCGGACGCGCCTTGAGAAAAAGTAATCTAGGCAAAGAAAGAACAAGCTTTAACTTATCCATGCTACATATACTCTAATTAGCTAGGCAGCGGAGAGGAAAGACATCCCGACGAGCATTGAGGTTTGAAGAATTTATATAATCACCGTTGAAATACAAACTATAAGCGCTAATACCGTCCAAATGCGATTTAGACGACCAACTATGGTTATCCGTACCAGAGAGCCACAACTTGCCCATAGTAATATTAATTATGCCGCTGCGCACTAGAATCCCTAATAATGTTGTAAAAATTACGACATTTAGAGCTAAAAAATCGGTAAATTTCTCCTATAATTTGGTAAATTTGTCAAAAGTCTCCCAAAGCCTATTGACAAAAAGCATAAGCTGTGCTACAATGAGGGTATAAGCCTCATCGAGGCTCAATCTGTAGTGTGCGCAGCGGCTATAATGATATCAATCGGGGCAAACTGATGAGCTCTGGTATGGACGGGCACGGACGGTCATCTTGGGCAGATTCTAATGACGCCTATGCTTACTACCTTGCCTTCATTAATAGCGGCGTCTACCCGTCATATAACAGCGATCGTTTTTTCGGCTTCACTCTCCGCTGCCTGGCTAATTAGAGTATACATAGCAAGAGCAAACGTCGCAGCTTATAATTTACAACAAAAAAGAGCCACAAACGGCTCAATTCGCCTCTGGTGACCTCTGCGGGAATCGAACCCGCGTTGCCGGGATGAAAACCCGGTGTACTAACCGTTATACTAAGAGGCCACATACACATTTTAGCAGAAGTCTCGCGCTGCGTCAACTCGAAAATTGCGAATTATAACGGAGTTGACGCAGCGCTGAGCCCTTCGCTTACGCTCCGGGCTCTAATGCCACCCAACCGACTAGCGCCCCATCATGCGTGCGGCTTTATCTGCCAAATCGGTCGGAAGCAAAATCACCGTTTTCTGCGACGGATCTGTGCTAATTTTCTCCAAAGTCTGCAAAGTGCGAATGTTTAACCCGCCTGGCGTTTCCGCGAGCATTTTTGCTGCTTCTGCAACCGCGGTTGCGGCGCTTTTCTCGCCTTCCGCCGAAATGATCGCCGCTCGACGTTCGCGTTCCGCTTCTGCTTGTTTCGCCATCGCCCGCTTCATGTCCGCCGGCAATTCAATATTTTGCAACTTCACATTCTCGATGTCAATCCCCCATTTATCAGCCTGCGCATCGACAATCTCGCGAATCTGCGACGAAATTCGGTCGCGCTCCGACAGCAGCTCATCAAGATCGAAGTTCCCAGTCACATCCCTTAGCGCCGTCTGCGCAAAAGTGCTCGTCGCATAAGCATAATTCGTCGTCTCGAGCACCGCCTTCTGGGCATCAATCACCCGCGCATAGACCACAGCGTCCACGTTCACGGTCACATTATCCTTCGTAATCACTTCCTGTTTCGGAATATCCATCGGCGTCGTTCGGACGTCAACTTTTGTCATTTTGTCAAGATAGGGAATAATCACTCGAAAGCCCGGAGCCAAAGTCCGTGAGTATTTCCCCAGCCTGAGGACAACCCCACGCTCGTATTGGTTAATGATTCGCACCCCTGGAATAATAATCGCTAGCAGGACCAGCACGAAGAAAATAATAATTGGCATAATTCACTCCCATTAATTTTCTATAATTATACCATGACTCACGGAATAATAAAATAGCCGCATTCTGCGACTCCAATTTACCGAAATTCTAATCGGTCTACTTTGTCGCTACCCCTGGCGCACAGTGATAATCAAACTTAATTTCGTAATCTTTCGGACCATAAGGCTCGATCGGAAAATAACGCACGCTGGTATTATTCGTATCGCAACCAAACTGCTGAAAAGTCGGCGCCAGCTCAATAAACTGGTCATTATTAAAATGCAACAACTGCCGCAGATAGGTCGTCGCGACTCCGCCGTCACTATATTGTGCGAGCATTGACGACGGTTCGGATTTTAGATCTCCTAATAGCCGCGGATAAAGATAAGTTATATAATATTCATTCGCTAACTTCTCAAGCTTGCGTTGCATCTGCTCCTCTGGCGTCCCAATCGTCCGCACCAAAAATGCGCACAGAATCATCACGACACAGGTCCCCACCGTCCCTAGAAGCACATAATCTTCCCAATTCGCAATGCGCGGCAACTTTTTCCTCATATGCTTATTTTAACACACAACCGCCCGGCGTGACAATTTTTCATTCTCCACCTTCCCGAGCTCGAGAATTTATGGTATTATCAAGAAATGAGTGAAATTTTTAAACGAACTAAGACTTTGGCCACAATTGGCCCCGCTACTGGTAGCGAAGAAATGATTGACAAACTAATCGCCGCTGGCCTTGACAACTGCCGTCTGAACTTTTCTCATGGTACTTATGAGAAAATGGATGAGTTTATCGGCTGGATTCGCAAAGCTGCGGAGAAACATGGTCGCCATGTTGGCATTGTCCAGGACTTGCAAGGTCCGAAAATTCGCCTCGGCGAGATTAAAGACAACTATCTCGAGATTAACGAAGGTGATGATATTATTCTTGACTACGCCGTGAAGGAGCATGATGGCGGCTTGACTTTGCCCGTACAATACAATCTCGCCGAAAAAGTCAAAGTTGGCGATCCAGTCTATATTTTCGACGGCAAGATTCGCACCCATGTCCAGGAAATTGTTTCCGACACCGCTATTCGCTTGACCGCTGAGAATAAGGGTTTCGTCAACAGTTTTAAGGGTTTGAACCTGCCCGATACCGACTTCGGCGGCGATATTTTCCCAGAGAAAGACATCCGCGACTTGGATTGGGGCGTGACCCGAGATTTTGACTATGTCGCGATTTCCTTTATTCAGAAAGCCGAAGATATTAAAACCTTCCGCAAAATGCTCGAAGAGCGCGGTTCGGATGCAAAAATTATTGCCAAGATCGAGACTAAAAATGCCGTCATGGATGATGCGCATCTCGAAGAAATTGTCAAAGCCACCGATGTTATTATGGTGGCGCGCGGCGACATGGGGTATGAAGTTGGTGCAGAAATCGTCCCCGTCGTCCAGCGTAAGCTTATTCGGATGTGCCGCGAACATGCCAAGATGTGTATTGTTGCGACCCAGACTATGGGGACGATGGTTGACAACCCCATGCCGACGCGCGCCGAAGTTAGCGATGTCGCAAACGCCGTGGTCCAGGGCGCAGACGCGATTATGACTTCCGAAGAGACCGCGATGGGGAAGTATCCTGTCGAAACTATCCAAGAAATTGGTCGTATTATTTCTTATGTCCAGGAACATGTCGAAATGACCGACAATGCTCCCCGCGATCCCGAGAGCGACAATAAAGATTATGATGCTATCGCTGAAGCCGCTGCTGGCATTGCCGAGCGTATTGAAGCTGATGCGATCATTTGTCAGACAACGACGGGTCGTACGGCTCGCGCCATGGCCGCCCAGCGCCCAACTTTGCCGATCTATGCCGTGACCCCGAGCAACCGCGTCGCGAACCAACTCTGCCTGACCTATGCCAACAAGGCTTTTGTCCGCGAGAGCCAGCCTGAATTTGGCCTTGCACTGGCTGAGGAGCTGCGCGAAAAAGGCGTCCTTTCCCCGCGCGAAGGACGCGACTATGTCGAAGTCGTTATCGTCTCTGGCGATAACGTTGACGGTGGCACAGACACCGTCAAGATCCGCCGCATTTAGTTGATACAATTGAAACCAATTAAAATAGGAGGTTAATGTTTCAGTATAAAACTATTCGTGATGTTGACGTCGAAGATAAGGTCATCCTCGTACGCGCGGACTATAATGTACCGCTCGAGAATGACTCCGAGACTGGTCGACCGTATATCACTAGCGATTTGCGAATTCGCGCCAGTCTTCCGACCTTGAAGTATCTTTTGGAACATAAAGCAGCGAAAATCATTCTCATCTCGCATCTCGGTCGCCCAAAAGGGAAGAAAGACAAGTCTCTATCGCTTTCTCCGGTGGCCGAGCGGCTCGCCGAGCTGCTTCCCGGGGTGCCGGTGAATTTCGTCGATGATGTTTCTGGCCCCGAAGTCGAGATGGCGGTTGACGAGCTTAGCGAGGGCGGAATCTTGTTGCTCGAAAATTTGCGCTTCTCTCCAGACGAAGAGGAAAATTCCGAGGATTATGCTCGCGAAATCGTCGATTCGACCCACGCCGAATTGTTTGTCCAAGATGGCTTTGCGGTTGTGCATCGCGCTCATGCCTCGACATCGGCCATCGCAAAACTTATTCCTGCCGTCGCTGGCTTGCTGCTTGAGAAAGAAATCAACGCCTTGGGAAAGGTCATTACCGATCCGGAGCGTCCTTTCGTGGTCGTTATCGGCGGCGCCAAGGTTAGTGACAAGCAACCCCTGATCGAAAAATTCCTCCCTCTCGCTGATCGGCTGCTTGTCGGCGGAAAAATTGCTGCTGATGGTTATACATCGTCCGATCCGAAGGTCTATGTCGCTGAGGACTTTGATGAGAACGAGGCCGGCGAAAAGCTCGATATTGGCCCAGTGGCGACCGCCGCGTTTATCGCGGCCATCCAGCCGGCAAAGACCGTGCTCTGGGGCGGATGTCTAGGGAAAGTCGAGGATCCGACTTATGCTACCGCTTCGACAATTCTTGCCAAAACTCTCGGCGAAAACCCTGCGATTACTTCGGTGGTTTGCGGCGGCGATACTGCGGGCTTTGTCGAGAATCTCTGCGAAGCTAATCCCGAGCTACATTTCAGCCTAATTTCGACCGGCGGCGGCGCGGCTCTCGCCTTTCTGACTGGCGAGGAGCTGCCAGGAGTAGACGCCCTCGAATCTCTGTAGTATAATATATAGTATATTAAGCTAGAGAAATTGCAGAAAAAGGAGTTTATAATATGTCGAATCAGTTAACTTTGGAAAAACGCACTGTTCAAGGGAAACAAATCAAGGCTTTGCGTAAGTCTGGAAAAATTCCGTCCGTAGTTTATGGTGAAGCTGAGCCAATTTTGGCAGCATCCGCCTACAACGAGACCGAAAAAGCCCTGCTTGAGGTCGGTTATCACTCGCCGCTTACTCTCGACATTGGCGGCGCTAAACAACTCGCAATCGTCAAAGATGTCGCCATCGATCCTGTGAGCCGTCGGATTCTTAATATTGAGTTCCAGGCAATCAACGCTAATGAAATTGTCGAAGCGACGACCCCGATTCGGATTACTGGCTTTGATCAATCAGAAGCCGCAAAATTACATTTTGTCATTATGCAGGTCATGGAAGAAATCGATGTCAAGGCAAAACCATCTGACTTGCCAGAAGAGCTAGAGATTGACGGTAGTAAGTTGGCTAGCACTGAGGACAAGCTGACCGTAGCGCAGCTGGTTTTGCCAGCCGGCGTCGCGCTTGCCGACAAAGAGTTGCAGCCTAGCACGGTAATAGCGAACGTTTATGATCCAGCGGCTGAGGCGGCTGCGCGCGACGCCGAAACCGAAGGGGACGGCGCGGGGAGCGAAGAGACTGGAGCTGAGGCGGAAGATTCTAATAAATAGCCGCGGGCTAACAAAAACAGGGCGATTAGGCCCTGTTTTATTTAGGCTGTTTTTGTTAGCCCGCGGCGTCTACCCGAGGTCGACTACGTCGACGCGCCCGCTCCCCGCGCCGTCCCGCGCCTCAATCTTCGCATAGTGCAACGCATCAACATCTGCCTCAAGATACCGCGCTAAAGCCGCCTGCGCCGCCTTAGCATTTTTCGCTTCGCCTTTCCAAGTCGCGAGCACCGGCTCCTCGAGCGCGCGCGAAAATGCGAAACTCACGGGCCAAGGGAACGGCGAACTCTGCATTACGCGCGTGAGATTTTTTATTGCTTCTTTCGGCGTCTGCCCGCCGCTGAGGAGCAAAATCCCCGCAACGTACCGCGGCACCGCATATCGCAAAATCGCCGCCGTCGCCGTCCCAATTTCGTCCGCCGTCGCCTGCGTCTCCGCCCTGTCCCCCGAAATCACCATCCCGCATTTCAAAACGCACCCCTGCAAATCGACATGCCGCTGCTCCAGCTTCTCGAACACGGTTTCGAGGACCTTCGCCGTCGCTTCCGCGCTGGCTGTAATATCATGCTCTCCATCGCGCACGATGTCCGGCTCAATCACTGGCACAATCCCCACCAGCTGGCAAGTTTTAGCAAATTCCGCCAGTTCCTCCGCATTCTGCTCGACCGCGAAAAAGCTCGGCTGGTCTTTGCCAATTTTCAGCATCGCCCGCCACTTCGCAAACCGAAATCCTTGTTCATAATAATCTCGCAGCCGCTCTGTCAATCCCTCTATCCCCGTCGTATGCATTTCGCTCTCGTTTTTCTCCATCGGCGCCAGCCCGCGATCCACCTTAATTCCCGGAATAATCCCGCGATCGGTCAAAAACTCCAGCGCCGTCTGACCATTTCCGAGCTTGAAATGCGCATTTTCCTCCGACAAAATCACCCCGCTCGCATAATTCCGCAGCTCCGGCGTCGTGAACATCACCTGATAAAACTCCCGCCGATTGCGCGTCGTGACCGGAATATTAAACTGTCCAAACCGCCGAATTAGCGTTTTTTTCGACTCATCCGCCGCCAGAACTCCTTTATTGGGCGCCACCAGCGTGCGACAAATCAGCCGTAAATTCTTACGCTTCGCCTGCTCCTCTTGCGCGAGCTTCTGCAATTTCTCCGCCCCGAGAGCGCCGTCCAGTGTCGCCTGCTCTGCATTAATTCGCGCCCAAAGCAGCGCATCCGCCGGCGTCCCTCCCGCCGCCACAATCCCGAGCACCGTCGCCACGATTGTTGCATAAACCGTCAAATGTGTCATCATATCGACGCGGCTCAGGTCCCAAACCTCCTCCGCCTCGCCCAGCGAGATTTTTCGCGGGCTAATATGACAAACCAGCTGCGTATTGGGCTGGTCGACTTCGATTTTATCGACAATTTTCTCCTCCTTATGCACCGCCGGCTCATCCTCGAGAAATAGCAAATCCGCCATCTCCGCCAGCCTCTGCCCGTCCGGAGTCTGATTTTTCTCCGCATGTACCGCGAGCTTCGTCTTCGTCGAAAACTTCAAAAAATTCTTCAGCTCATCGACCAATTTCGCCGTCACAATCGTCGAGCGATCGACCAAAATCCAATCCGGCGTCCCCGCGGGCATCGTCCAGTCCGTCGCCCGCCGCTCCCGCGGGACGAAATACGTGATCCCGCCCTTATACGAGAAAACATATCGATAATTCGCCGGCTCATCCGACCAACTCAGCTCCCCCGCCTTCATCTCCGTCTTCGAATTCAAGATACTCGCGTCGACCCCGAGCCGATTCAGCGTCATCAGCGAAACCGCCGCCCCGCCATAAACGCTCGTCCTCCGGAAAAACTCATGCGCCTCGCCGTTAAACGCCAACTCCAGCCAATTTATCCCCCGATCGTCCGCCTCAAACCCGTTATGCTCATCCAGTTTCAGATAAACGTCTTTCAGCACATTCCCAATAATCAAAATCTTGCTCATGCTTTCATTATATCACAGTCGCCCCTCCTGCGCTGGATTTTCCGCCCGATTCCTCTAAACCAGCCCCTCATGCTTACCACTAAAATCCGAAAATTTCCCAAAATTTACTTTTTACGCTTAATCCAAAATTCCCCTAAGCTTTGCCTTTTTCCGCTTAATCCGAAAATTTCCCCCTAAAATCGTAAACATTTTCGCCAAAACTCGCCAAAATCTGCTAAAACTATTGACAAATATAGATATGTGTGCTACAATGGAAGTATAAGGCAATTTATAATTGTCTTATAGTGTAAAAAACAAGATCTTGTGTTTAGCGAGATCTCATTCTGCAAAAAAGAAAAGGGGGAATTAATATGCAGAATATAATATTATATCTGGCCTTAGGCCTGTTAGCTATTGCAGCCCTTTGCATTGTCGCATATGTTGTCATAAACTGTGCGGCATCCGTCGTTAATGACCGTGAAGCCTTAAAGGACTTCATCGCAGACATTGCGACTGAGACAATTGCGGTTGCAGGTTTCTTTAGCCTCGAAGGCGAGAAGCTTTATGAAACTTTTGCGGAACCCGATAAGGATCCGCATGTCTGTGTCATTGACCAAAAGAAGCTCCTCAGCTTGGGAGGTAAGGTCCGCTTTATGGTTTATAACCATATTGATGGAGGGAGCTTCACCGAGGAAGAGACAAAGCTCTTTGCTGAGCTGGAGCTCTCTCAGGCGGTAGTAATCAGCAATTGCGACAAGAAAGTTTATTTCTTGGAGCCGCTAAATGCTGGTTGGGGCCTACCCGGAGATATCTCCGACGCTTTTGAGATGGCTGAGGAAGAGATTTACTCCTCCCAGGATGAAGGCAAGCTGACAGACAGCGAGAGAAGCCATAAAATCATGGAGCTCGTGGCTCAAGATATGCACTATCGATATATAGTGAAAAATCTTGACACCATGATATAGTTCCGGACATTGCACCTTATTAATTTGCGGCGCACCCATCCTGCGGTGCGCGCTTTTTGTTTTGTTATTATAAATTCGACGACCGCCTCCCTGTAAAAAGTCCCGCATTCGCGGGACTTCCGGCTTTTAGCGCACTTCGACGCGTACGCGCGGCACGCTTTTGCCCGAAAAATGGCACTTTTTCGTCTTCACGAAAGTCACAACCCCGTCTTTTGCCGCATGGATCGTGAAATTCCGGCTCATATACGTCCCCGGACCGGCAATTTTCGTCGCTCCGGTCTGGCGCACGAGCACCTCGCCATTGCGCACTTTCTGCCCACCGAAACGCTTTACGCCAAGCCTCTGCCCAGCATTATTATGGATATTCTTAGCGGTACCGCCAGCTTTGACATGTGACATCTTATTTCTTCCTTAAAACTATTATTTCTCGAGCCACCACCTGTCCATCACGATAATATAACAGGTCTCGCGGACTCAAATTCTTAAAACTCCTTACATTATAGCCCAGTTCATCTATTTCGTCAAGCAAATTTAGGCTCTCATATTTTCCATCCGGCCTCAGCCAAGCCGGCACTGCGATTGCGACCGGAGTTTCCGGCTGGATCTGCGCGCTGAGATTGCGCAAAAACCCGCGCAAAATCGCCCCACACTCCAGTTTTTCGGTCTTTAGTGCCATTTCGCTCGGCGCCGCCGACATTGGTTTACCGAGGTAACCTTCGCCTGCCACCGCATCGATCGGCGGATTCCAGATGAAATGCTGTGCATCTCCCGGCTCAATCACGGCTTTTTCCAATAATGTTGTAAATTTTACAACATTTTCGCCTCTAAACCGGTCATTTTTGGCCTCTAACTCGCTCTCTGCGCGGTCTTTCGGAAAAACCTTGGTCATATAGCGCTTTTGTTTCTTCAGCCACTCTAAATTGCGCTCTGAGTATTGCACCATGCGCTCGCTCAGGTCGGTCCCATAGGGAACATAGCCTGCCAGCGCCGCCTCTTGCAAGACCACCCCTGTTCCGCAAAATGGATCTAAAAGCCTCGCCCCTGTCTTCAAATTTCCGCACAAATTGATCAAAATCTGAGCCAACTTCGGCGGCAACATTCCGACTTTTGCATCCCGCGCCGGCCGTTCGCGGTCACGCTGGACATATTCATCAATATCCTGCACCCCAATGACACGGTAATATCCCGCTCGCGTCTTTATCAGCTCAAGCTTATTTTCATGAAATAAATGATTATGGTAACTCGTAGCGCTCGAAAGTACGGCAGTTTTGTTCGGCACGACGCGCACGCTATAACCCAGCTTTTTCAGTATCCGCTTCAGCTTTAAAGCTTCGCGGTTCGCCGTTTCGGCCGAGGATTTCGGAGTGAAATCGGATATGCCGAGCGTAATTTTCTTATCCTTGGGCAATTTTTTCAGGTAGTCGACGATTGGCTCCGAAATTTCCTCGGCGATTTTTTGACATCCGCCGAGACGGCGGATGTGGGGGCGCCAACCGTTTTCGAATTTGGCTAAGGTCGAGCCAACCGGCTCGACCGCCGTGAATAGCGATTCCAGCTCGGCGAGCGAAAGTTTCGGTTGGCGCCCCAAAACAGCAAGATATTTCATATTGTCACGATTATAGCGCAAAATATGCTATAATACAAATCATGACTAAACCAAAATCGGATAAAAAATTCAAAATTTCTTTTCGATTTATCCTCACAATTTTGACTTTTGCGCTAATTATCTATGTTGTTTGGAAAAATTTCGCCGAAATTCAGCAGGCTTTTGGCGAAATCGCCAAAATGAATGGCCTCGGAAAGTTTATTCTGCTTTTGCTCATTCCGGAGCAACTTTTCATGTATTATTGCTGCGGCCAGATTTTCTTCTCCTATATGGCGTCGAAAAAGTCCGCTAAGCGGGTCTCTGCCGGAAACCTGATGCGGATTTCCCTTGAGCTTAATTTCGTCAACCATGCCGTGCCGGCCGGCGGGCTCGGCGGACTGGGCTATATCGCTTGGCGATTAAAACCGTTTGGCGCGACCGCCGGCCAGTCCAGCTTCATGTACGTCTTGCGCTATGTGATTACCATCTGTGCCAACCAGCTCCAAACCATTATCGCTATTCTCGCGCTCCTCATCTTCGGCGGTGTTCCGGCCGCTGCCAGCTGGGTGATTTGGGTGACCGCCTTGCTTAGCTTCGGTATTCTCGGGGCGATTATGCTCGTGATTGTCATCGCCAGTAGCCAAAAGCGCATTGATTGGTGCGTCGACCATGCGACGGTGTTTTGTAATTGGCTGGTCAAGAAAATCACTTTCGGTCATGTCGCAGAGTTCCTAGATCGCAAAGTTGTCAGCCAATATTTGAACGATATCCATGACGACCTCATTACTGCGCGTCGCCATAAGCGCACCCTGATTCGGCCTATTCTCTGGGGAATATTATATAGTTTTCTCGAGGTTGCGACTTATTGGATCGTTGCCATGAGTCTCGGTCGCCCGGAAATTCTGCCCCAAATCATGATTGGCGAAGCGATTGGCTCGGTCTTGGGCTCGATTATTCCTTACGGTCTCTATGAGCTCGGGATGGCGGGAATTATGATTAGCCTCGGCGTGCCCTTTGGCGATGCGACTACGATTGTCTTGATTACGCGCGTCATTGTGCTCCTCAGCACGATTATTAGTGGTTATGGTTTTTATCAGAACGCCATTTCCAAGATTGGTAAAAAGGAGCGGGCTGAGATTATGAAAGAAACGGAGAATTAGTGTTCGAAGGCTTTGACGGTTGGTTGCGTGTGAAAGACGATTCAGGTTCAGCGGACCAGCCGCGACCTTATTCCGTGAGTGAATTTCTCGATCATTGTAATATGATCTTGGACCGGGAATTTGCGGATGTTTATGTCGAGGGGGAAGTCGCTAGTTTTAAGGTCAATCAGGGAAAATGGGTTTTCTTCGATCTGAAGGAGGAAGATCTCAGTTTGGGCTGCTTTTTGCCTTTGTCGCTGCTTAGAGTGGCGCTCGAAGATGGAATGAAAATTCGGATTTTGGCGACACCAAAACTCACTCGCTGGGGTAAATTTTCGCTCACGGTGAAGAAAATCGTTCCAGTTGGCGAAGGCAGCATTAAGAAAAGTTTTGAACTTTTGAAGCGTAAGTTGACCGCCGAAGGACTTTTCGATCCAGCGAAAAAGCGCGCTTTGCCGAGCGATTTGGAGGCTATTGGCGTCATCTCTTCGACCGCCGCGGCTGGCTATCATGATTTTTTGAAAATTCTCGAGAATCGTTGGGGCGGGCTCAAGGTCTATACGATCAACACGCAGGTCCAAGGTATGTCGGCGCCCGACCAGATTGTTCGGGCGCTCGATGCTTTTAACCAGGCCGGCAAGGTCGGCGTGATTGCAATTCTGCGTGGCGGCGGTAGCGCGAACGATTTAGCTGTGTTTAACGATGAATATCTCGTTCGCGCTATCGCCGCCAGCCGCATTCCGGTCTTGACGGGTATTGGGCACGAAGTTGACGAAAGCCTCGCCGACCTTGCCGCCGACCGGCGCGCTTCGACGCCTTCGAACGCCGCTGAGATTTTGGTGCCCGATCGTCGCGCGGTTGCGGCGCAAGTTTCGCGTCTTTGTCGCCAAATGCAGCGTGCCTTCCTCGACCAAATTTCCGAGCGCGCGACACGTTGCGAAAGCCAGCTGGTCGAAGCGCGCCGGGAACTTACCCATCGCCTAGACGGCAGCTTGCAGCTCGTTCGCGAGCTGCGGCGCTCACTGAGCTCATTCGATCCCGAGGCCGTGTTGCGCCGGGGCTACGCAATTATTCGTTCCGCTGGCGCGGAAGATGATTTTAGCCCCGGCGCCAAAATCACCATCGACACTTATACAAAAACTTTAACTGCGGAGGTCACCCATGTCGAAACCCGATCTTAATTCCAAAATTACGCCAAAACCTACTCCATCGCTTGACGCTCGATTGAAAGAGCTTGAGGCTGCGACCGAATGGTTTTATAGCGATGAATTCACGCTCGATCAGGCTATCGCGCATTATAAATCCGCCATCAAACTCGCGGATGGCATTGAGCAGGACTTAGAAAAATTAAAAAATGAGGTTACGCTTTTGGCCGATTTTACTAAAGATAATTAAGCTTTACAAAACATGATAACTTCGGGTATAATAAACATATGCTAAACAAATCTCAGCCCACTGGAAGCGTCGTTGGTCCTGCCCCGACCCAGCCTTTTGCCCCAGGCGCTGCTGGCACTACGCCTGGCGTCGCTGGCGCTGCGCCGCTCGGTACGACCCAAGCTTATCATGAACTGCGCCCCGATCGGCCTTCGCGCGGACGCATTATCGAAGCGATTGCTCTAGTTTTGGCGATCTTGGCCGCGATTGCTTTTGCCATCCTCTTCGTTTGGAAATATACCGAATGGGACAAAGTCCGGACTGATATTGATGGCCAAATCGATGCTGCCGTTGCTCGGGCTGTTTCCGAAAATACTACTCGTCTCGAAAATGAATTTCTTGAGCGCGAGAAAAGCCCGAATAAATCCTTCGCCGGCCCCGCCGATTACGGTAGTGTGACTTTCGAATATCCCAAAACTTGGAACGTTTATGTCGCGAAAGACGCAGCGAACGGCGGCAATTTTGAAGCCTATTTTAATCCTGGTGAGGTTCATGCCGTCGGTAGTGGCGCGGTCAACGCTCTGCGCTTTGTCATCCTCGACACTCCGTTCGAACAAGTTGTCGCCCCGTATCAAGCCCAGCTCGCCGGCGGCCAGCTCAGCATGGCGACGCGCAAAGTCGGCTCGACCTTCGCGAATGTTTATACGGGCATCGTCGGAGAAAACATCCATGGCATCATAGCCCTGTTTAAGGTCCGCGACAAAACTGCCGCCTTCCAGACCGACGCCATGCTGTTTGCGAATGAATTTTATCAGATTCTCGACAGCATAAAATTCATCGAGTAATCTCTAAGTTCGCTCTCGCAGCTGAGTTTCGTGTTATAATGATCATATGTCATTGGAGGTAAATAGCACGCTGATTGCTGCGCACGAGTTGAAAGCGCCACTCTGTGTCATTCGTCAGCTGACATTCGCGCTCGAGCTGGCGCGCGACGACGCTGAACGTTTGAAAATCGAGCAATCTTTGCGCCGTGCGACCGATGCGGCTTTGAAAAAAGTCACCGACCTGACGCGCGTCGCGCGCCTCGAGGACGGCCTTTTCACTTCTGAACCAGTTAGCGTGCGCGGGCTTTGTGACGCGGTCCTGCGCGAGGTTTCCCCGCTTTTTCGCTCGGAAAATTGTATTCTCGAGGCCCGCTATTCTAACAAAGCCCGCCTGGTCTCCGCGAATCACGATTTATTGCACAGCGTGATTTATAATTTTTGCGTCAACGCCCTGCACTATTCGCAGTCTGGCCACGCCAGCCATCTCACGGTCTCCGACCGCCAGGGAAGTGTACGCATTGCCGTCCGCGATTATGGCCCAGCCCTGCCGACGTCCATCTGGCGAGAGCTACGATCCGGCGCCATTTCCCGCCCGACAAACATCGCCATGCGTCCCGGCAGTTCCGGGCTCGGACTTTATATTTCCTCCCAGTTCGCTGCGCACATGCGCGCAAAGTTGGGTGCAGTTCGTCATCGCGATGGCACGAGTTTTTTCATCGATCTTCTGCCTTCACAACAATTATCATTAGCATTTTGAAAGGAGCATCATGCCGCTAATTTATATCATCGAAGATGAACCGGTCATGGCCGATTGTTTGGCGCTCGCGGTTCGCCAATTCACCTTGCCTGAGCCCAAAGTTGCTGCCAAAAACCGAGCTGGTTTGCCGGATTCTCAGGCTGATACTGAAGTTTTCCCTGAGGTGGAGATTTTCTATGACGCGCTCGCGCCCATGGCTGAGCTCTCGAACCGCCTTCCGGATGCAATTTTGCTCGACGTCATGCTGACCGGCCCCGACGGTTTCACTTTTCTCAACGAACTTTTATCCTACGAAGACACCGCGCGCATTCCGGTCGTGCTCATTTCCAGTCTCGACCTTTCGGGGCGCAACCTTGAGCATTATGGCGTCGTCCAATACCTCGACAAAGCGACCATGACTCCCGAGGACATTAATGTCGCGTTGAGAAAAGCGCTCAGCACCGATTCCCCTCGGACTGTTGCTGGTGAAGCTAGCCAGCCATCGCCGACTGAAAATATTACTAGTGGACCTACGCAGGCCTCAGCTCAGCCGCTGTCTGGGCTCGCCGCGCTGAACGAAAAGATATCCGCGCTGAATGAAAAAACGGCCGCGCAGAATGAAAAAGCCTCCGCGCTGGACCGAGAAACGGCCGTGCAGGACGAAAAAGCCTCCGCCCAAAATCCTGCCGCTTCGCCGGCTGAGGAGCGCGCGGCGAGCCCAGGGCGGTATGGGGCGTGATCTTCGGACTCGGGCCGTAGTTCTGCGCCGCACGAACTATGCCGAATGCGACCGAATCTTGAGCCTTCTCACTCCCGAAGGCAAAATTTCCGTCCTCGCCCACGGCGTCCGCAAAGAAAAGTCCCGTCTCGCCGGCAGCATCGAACTTTTCACTGTCGCCGATGTCGTCATCCATGAAGGCCGCGCCCGTCTCGCGACGCTGACCAGTGCGAAAATGTTGCGCTTTTTCAACAATTTGCTTGCCGATCTCGACGCGCTTGAGCTCGCTAGCCAGATTCTGCGCCAGCTCGACCGTGCCGCCGAGCAAGTTTCCAGCCCAGATTATTTTCGCTTGCTTTGCGAATCGCTCGACGGGCTGAACCGCGGCCTGAGCCACGACCTTGTCCATACCTGGTTTTTGTTTAATCTCGCCCGTATTGGCGGCGAAGAGTTTAATCTCATATATGATATAAATGGCGAGAAATTATCCGAAAATATCCGCTATAACTGGGATTTTCAGGAAAAATCCCTGAAGCCTAATTCGTCTGGTGATATATCATCGCGAGAAATCAAACTCGCCCGTTGTTTGCTGACGAAATCTTTAGCGTTTTGCGGTCAGATTGAAAATTTCGACTCCTCGCTCGTCCCGCTTGCGAAAATCGCCCGCACCGATTAGCTGCTGGGAATCCCGCGAAAAGCCCTTGACTTTTGCGACCGGGGGGGGGTATCATAGAAGTATAGTAATAAACATAAACAGGAAAATAATATGAAGAAGATGAGAAACAAAATCGTCGCCACGACTTTGGCTGCGGCGGTGCTCGCGGCGGGATTCTGCTCATCTATACGCTGGGTAGTGCCGAAGGTCATATTACTGGCACGATCGACGACTTCATTGCTAGAGATCTGAAGGTTCCGGATGCCTATAAAGACAAAACTTTCGGCGAGCTAATCGCTTATGGAAAGACTATTTCCGCTTATACTTCTGACGCCGCGTTTAAGGAGGTCATCGATGACGACCAGGCGATTTATGATCGCGGTGTGAAATCTCTGCGCACCTATCTTCCCGTGGTCGATTCGACTTTGACCGGGCTGGATACGAAGACTGGCGACGAATTGCTCGCGCTTTATGATGCACTTCCGATTGTCAAGGATGGAAGCTACAAACCTCTGATTTCGGCGGCTAATTTTGCTGGTGGGCTTGTGCTGGCTTGCGAAGCTAATCCCGCTAATTGTAATAGCGACGAAGCGACAAACGCTTATGCTACGCTCGTGTCCGAAGCCACGAAACTCAACAAAGATTTCACGGTCAACTTGTCCGGCCTGACGCCATTGCCCGAAGCTTCGGCTGCCGCGCCCGCCGCTCCTAATACCGGCTCGCTCAGCAAAGAACTTTCCAGCACGCTCGTCCAAGTCGCGCTCGGCCTAGTTGCCGGAATCGCGGGCGTCTCCGGCGCTGTCTATACCGCGAAGCGTTACCTCTTTAGCCCTCTGAAACGGCGCAAATAACCGTCGGCTGGTAAAAGCACTGCCCAGGCGGTGCTTTTTCATGTTTTGCCTTCGCCCAGATCGGATTATTGACTATAATGAAGATAATGGTATTATATAAATATGAACCGTATTCCACTGCCGGAGCGTATGCGCCCCCAGAGTTTAGACGAAGTCATTGGCCAGTCCGAAATTATCGGCCCGGGGAAAATTTTGACCGAAATTGTGAAAAAAGCCGAACCAGTGAATTTGATTTTTTGGGGTCCGCCTGGGACCGGGAAAACGACTTTGGCGCGCATTCTCGCGAAGGAATATCAGGCCGATTTCGTCGAGCTTTCCGCGGTTACGGCGCACAAAAAAGATGTCGAAGAAGTCGTCGAACGCGCGAAAATTAACTGGAACCTGAAAATTCGCACCGTGCTTTTTGTCGACGAAATTCATCGGTTTAATAAGGCGCAACAGGACGCATTTCTGCCTCATGTTGAGTCTGGCCTGATCATTCTCATCGGCGCGACGACCGAGAATCCGAGCTTCGAAGTGATTTCGCCGCTGATTTCGCGTTCACGCGTCGTGGTCGTCGCGCCCCTCGACCACGCGGCGATCTTGGCCGTGTTGCGCCGAGCGCTAAAGGCCGAACAAGCCGAAGATCGCGTGTCCGAAGATGCTCTGGCCTACATTGCCGAATTGTCGGGTGGCGATGCGCGCTCGGCGCTCGGCGACCTCGAACTCGCCTTGAATTTGGCCAAAAAGGTCGACCGTTCCGTCGTCGAAACCGCCGTCGGCAAAAAGATGCCGCTCTACGACAAATCCGGCGATTATCATTACGACAACATTTCCGCTTTTATCAAGTCCATGCGCGGCTCCGACGTCGATGCGACGCTGTATTATCTCGCGCGCATGGTTGCGAGCGGGGAAGATCCGAAATTCATCGCCCGGCGCATGGTAATTTTTGCTTCCGAGGATATTGGCATTGCTGGCAACGGCGCTCTTAACCTTGCCGTAAGCGCTTTCGAGGCTATCGAGCGCGTGGGTATGCCCGAAGGCGGCATCATCCTCAGCCACGTTGCGACGGTTCTCGCGAAGGCGAAGAAAAATCGCGAGGCCTACGACGGCTGGGCTCGCGCGCAGGCGCTCGCCCAGAAGACCATGGGTTGCCCCGTCCCGACTTGGCTGCGCAATGCTCCGACAAAATTGATGAAAGATCTCGGCTTCGGCAAGGGTCAGAAATGGGAGGCCGGCTTCCATCTCGACAAAAACTATCTCCCCGACGAGATTAAAAACGAAAAAATCTTTGGCCAGCCCAGCAACTACGACCACAACGCGAAATAAAAGGCCAACCTCGCGGTCGGCCCTGCTTCAGTTTGCAAATTCTTTGCGCAAGCATCGCTTGACTTCGTAGAACTTCTGCTTTACTTTTCCCCACCCTCGTGGTGGAATGTTAAAGCGCGATGTCATCATCCAAGTCATTTCGTGTGCTTCCTGCCCTGACATCCAGTACTCTTTATACTGAAAATCCTCGTAGGTTGACACGCGATAATCTTCCTGTTGTACCCCATCCTCAAAGTGGATGTAGACTTTCTCGAGATGGACCACCTGGCCAAATTCGCCCTGCTCAGGAATAATCCCGATATAACAGTATCCTGGTTGGAGTATGGCGTCTTCAATCTCAATCCGGTTGAAATAGTTCAACCCTAAGAGCTCTTCCCAGTTCTTAGCGTCGAACCGCCGTCTGCCGCTATTGCCGTGGTTCTTTGGCCACCGCCCCGTAGCCTCATAAATTTTCCACGCGCAGTAGCTCGTGCTGCGCCGAACGACAAAGCCCGCCGGGTCAGAAATCAGGTTATAGCCCTCCAGACTATCATCCTCTTCCCAGTCCGCAAATCGCGGATCGCGGTATGGCCAAGGATAAGTATTCCACTTATCAAACGGCGCAACCTTGACCGCATGCTCGACCTTCTTCGGCGGCCTCATGAGGAAGAAAGGCATCATGCCGGGCTTTGCCCGCAAAATCGCAATTCGTCCCATCATCCGATAGCCCGTCCGACAAATCTTGCGCACTATCCGTATCCGATTCCATCTCGGACAAGAGTTCCTCGCCAAAAAGTTTGCAAATTTTAAATAGTTCATAAAGAACACCTCCCCTTTCTCCGGGCCAAAAGGCCCTTATCTCTTAATTATATCAAAGATCTCATGAAAAGTCAAGGTTTAGCCCTGAATTTCCGCCAAAATTGCAAAAATTCTCTTTAAAATCTGCGATATTTCCAGCCTACCTATTGACAAAAAGCGAAATCTGTGCTACAATGGGAGTATAGGGTAATTCTACCCTAAAATTTTGAGACCTTTGCTGAGCGAAGGTTCAGCATCTCGACGCAGCCTGGATTAACGCTGCTCTCGAAGCCCTTCAGGCCCGCCTTTTCAGGCGGGCCTTTCTATACCCCTAAACCTCCGACCCGGCCGATGGATGTCTCGGCTTTATCATTCTGGAAAACCTTTCCTGTGCTATAATGGAAAAGTAAATAAGGAGTTTTTTATGGCAGATTTCAACAAAATTTTGACCCCCGGTGATTATGAAAACGGCGAAATCAACGTCGTCGTCGAGATTCCGACCGGCTCGAACCACAAAGTCGAATGGGATCGCGAGAATGCTTGCTTCATGCTCGACCGCATCGATCCGATCGCTTTTGCGAAGCCGACGAATTATGGTTTCATCCCCCAGACTTTGGACGAAGATGGCGACGAGCTCGACGTTTTGCTCATTACCGACCAGCCGCTTCCGACCGGAGTTTATACCAAGGCTCGCGTCCTCGGCGTCATGAAATTTGTCGATGATGGCGAAGTCGACGACAAGATTATCGCCGTTGTCGCCGACGATCGCAATAACGGCGACTTGATCCAGAAGCTTGAGGATTTGCCGAAGCGCCTGATTGAACAAATTGAGTTCCATTTTAATCACTATAAAGATCTGAAAAAACCGGGTACGACCGAGGTCAAAGAATTCGCCGGCCTCGACGACGCTAAGACCGTCATCAAGGGCGCGATTGATCGCTGGAATGCCCAGTAGCTCGAAGTAGTTCGAAGTAGATCGCCAGGGAATTATCCTGCATATGAAACCAGCTAAGCCGAAGCTTGGCTGGTTTTGTTCAGCATTGTGCCAAAATCCGGAAGGAATTCCTTCCGTTTATTATAACGTGTGTTATAATAACAAGTGTTATAAAAGGGTAAATTACAAATCATGACTACAAATCGCAAAATCCAAAGAGATGATGTCCTCCGAGCAGCGCTAGAACTGCTGAAGATCGAGGATATCGACGCCTTGACTGCGCGCCAAATCGCCAGCCTTCTCGACTGTTCGGTGCAGCCAATTTTCTATAATTTCGAAAACATGGAGGAGCTAAAGACCGCCGCCATCGCTGCCGTCCACGACATTTATGTTTCCTATATGAATGCCGGCGCCGCTGCTCCCAGCGCGTATAAGGGCATGGGCCTGGCCTATATTCGCTTTGCGCGTGATTATCCGAATTATTTCCAGCTGCTTTTCATGCGCGAGAGCAATCTCAGCCCCGAGTCTTTCATCTGTGAGGACGACTCTTCGAACGAGATTATTCGCCATGGCATGGAGATGACTGGCTTTAGTGAGGAAGTTCAGCGACCTTTCCATCTCAAGGTTTGGATTTTTACTCATGGTCTCGCGACCTTGGTTGCGAACGGCACGGTGCGCTTCACTGACGCCGAAATCGAGCGTCTATTGACCGAGACCGTGCGCGCTCTAGTCGTGGGGATGAAACATCAACCCGGATCGAGCCATCATCGGCCGAACTCCGCTCCGGATCGGAATTAATGAAAGGAAAATATGTCGAAAAACACTATCGCGGTCAAACATTTGACCAAAACTTATAAAAATCTTACTGCCGTTGACGACCTGAGTTTTACGGTTAAAGAGGGCGAGATTCTCGGGCTTCTCGGTCCGAATGGCAGCGGCAAGACGACGACGATTAATTGCATTCTCTCGCTTTTGAAATACGATCGCGGCGAGATTGAAATTTTTGGAGAAACCATGTCGCCCGCGGCCTATGATCTGAAGCGTCAGATTGGCGTCGTTTTCCAGGAAGTCGCAGTTTTTGACGAGCTCAACGTTTATGATAATATCGATTTCTTTTGTGGGCTTTATATCGCCGACAAAACGACCCGCGCGCAGTGCGTTTCCGAGGCGATCGCGCTCGTCGGTCTCGAGAAATATCGCAAATTCCTGCCGAAACAACTTTCCGGCGGTCTGTTGCGCCGTCTTAATATCGCCTGCGGAATTGCGCATCGCCCGAAACTCATTTTCCTCGACGAACCGACCGTCGCCGTCGATCCCCAGAGTCGTAATCATATTCTCGACAGCATCGCCGCTTTGCGCGCGGGCGGCGCGACCATCGTCTACACTTCGCATTACATGGAGGAAGTCGAACAACTCTGCGACCGCGTGATTATTATCGACAGCGGAAAAGTCATTGCGAGCGGCACTTTGGCCGAGCTGAAAAAATTAGTCAAGGCCCAGCCCGCTAAGCCCGTAGCCGGACCAACATTGAACGACGTCTTTCTTGAGCTGACGGGGAAGGAACTGCGCGACTAATGTTTTGGCATAATTTTAAGTATCAGCTAAAAATTCTCTTGCGCGATCGCGCGTTGGTATTTTGGACCTTGGCTTTTCCGTTGATTTTGGGCACATTCTTTTATCTCGCTTTTTCCAACATTGAATCTAGTGAGAAATTCACGCCTCCGGCGGTGGCGGTCGTCGACGATGCGGCCTTTGCCGAGCAGGAGACCTTTCGCGCGGCGTTCGCTGAACTCAGTAATCCGGATTCTCCCGACCAGCTTTTTACGACTTCCTATGTCTCGGAGGAGACGGCCGCCGCGCTCCTAGAGGATGACGAGATTGTCGCTTATCTCCGCTTCGTCGACGACCGCCCCGAGATCGTCGCCAGTACTGGCGATGTTTATGTCACGATCCTGCAGCTCGCTGTCGGGCGGATTTCCGAACAAATCACGATTACGAACAAAATCGCTGCGAAAGATCCCCGACAGCTCGCTGCCCTCGCGACCGCCGAAACCGCTGAACTACGCGATGTTTCTAGCGACCATCTCAGTTATTCCATGATCGAATATTATACCTTGATCGCCATGGCCTGTCTCTATGGCGGCATGATTAGCCTCGTCGCAGTGAACCATCTGCTCGGCAATATGAGCGCTAGCGGTAAGCGCATTGCCATTAGTCCCGCGCCAAAGGCCATGCTTCTCGTCAGCGCCCTGCTTGCCAGCTATCTCATCCAGCTCGTCGGTCTCGTGCTGCTCTTCGCCTATACGTCCCTCGTTCTCGGGGTGGACTATGGCGAATATTTCCCCCAGATCGTCCTGCTTTCGCTCGTCGGCTGCCTTGGCGGACTCGCGCTGGGCGTTGCCGTCGCCAGCCTCTTTCGCATTAACGAAAACGCCAAGACCGGCCTCATACTCAGCCTCTCGATGTTTGGCTGTTTTCTCGCCGGCATGATGGGTATCACAATGAAATATCTCGTCGATACGCACCTTCCCCTGGCGAATCGCCTGAATCCCGCTAATCTGATTACCGATGGTCTCTATGCCTTATATTATTACGGTCCAGCCGATCGTTTCTGGGGCAATGTGGCAACATTAGGAATTATAACACTTGTTATAATTAGCGTATCTACTCTCGCTTTACGAAAGGAGCAATATGACAGTCTTTAAAGCCTTCCTCCAAATTCTCAACCGCAACAAGGTCATCCTTATTGTATATAGTTTGATGTTGGTTTTCTTTAGCATTTTTAGCGTCAAATCCAACCAAACCACCGCCGTCTTCGAATCGACCAAACCCGACGTCTGCATCATGAATCGCGATCTCGATCAGGGAATCACCGCCAGTCTCGTCGATTATCTTGCGGCCGAGAACCATCTCGTTTCGCTGCCCGACAATCCCGACGCTAGGAGCGACGCTCTGTTTTATCGCGAGGTTAATCTCATTATCGAAATTCCCGAGAATTTCCACGCCGACTTTCTCGCTGGGAAAAATCCCGAAATCACGACCCAAAGCACCGGCGATTACAATGCCAGCCTTGCCCAGATGAGTCTCGAACGTTATCTCGAAACCGCCGGCGCTTATCGTCTAGTCGACCAGCGCGAAGCTGATTTGATTCATGATATTGAGGCGACGCTTTCCGATCCTGTCTCCGTCGAGCTCGTTTCTGGCCGCGATCTCGGCAGCCTGAACCGCGCCAGCTTCTACTTTAACTTCATGAATTATTCGCTCATTGTCGGCTGCGTCTTCATCATTTGCCTCGCTTTGCTCAGTTTTCGCAACCAAAAAATCGCCGACCGCATCGCCGTCAGTAGCACGAATCCGGAGCGCGTGAACCGCATCCTGCTCGGCGCGAATCTACTTTTCGCCAGCGCTCTTTGGCTGGTCTATGTCGTGATCGCTTTTATCGTCGTCGGCGGTGCCATGTTCTCCCTACAAGGTCTGCTCTTGATGCTAAACTCCTTCGTCTTCGTCTTTTGCGTTGTTGCGCTCGCGCTCCTCATCGCCCGGCTAGTGAAGAGCCCAAACGCCCTGAACGGGATCGTGAACGTCATCGGTCTCGGGAGCTCCTTCCTCTGTGGCGTTTTCGTTCCGCTGGAATGGTTGCCCGATTTCGTCGTCGCGCTCGCGCATGCCCTGCCCTCGTATTGGTATGTCGACGCCAACGATCGCATTTCGAAGCTCGAAACCATCTCCGGCTCCAGCCTCGCGCCGATTTTCCTTAATTTGCTCGTCGTCATTCTCTTCGCGCTCGGCTTCATCATCGCTACGAGCATTCTTAGCCACCGCCGCCGCAAAGATTGACGCCTAGCGCGACTAGCTCTACCCCGCATGCCATATTCCCGCTGCGGGGTCTTCTAGTTTTATTCCTCCATGAACGCGCCGCTCTGTCGCCCCCAAAGCCCGCGATAAACTCCCTGTTCCTTCTTCAGTAATTCCGTATGCCGCCCTTGCTCGACAATTTTCCCATCAGCCATGACGACAATCCGGTCCAACCCCGCAACAGTCGACAAGCGGTGCGCAATCACAATGCTCGTCCGCCCTTTCATCAGTTTTTCCAGCGCATCTTGAATCAATGCCTCGCTCTCCGAGTCGAGCGCGCTAGTCGCCTCGTCCAAGACCAGAATCGGCGCATCCTTGAGAATTGCCCGCGCGATCGCAATCCGCTGTCGCTGGCCGCCCGAAAGTTTAATCCCGCGCTCGCCGACCAAGGTTTCATATCCCTGCGGCAGCTCGCGAATAAACTCATCCGCATTCGCCTGCTTCGCCGCCCAGACGATTTCCTCCGGCTTCGCGTCCAACTTTCCATAAGCAATGTTCTCCGCGATCGTGCGATGAAACAGCGCGGTTTCTTGCGGCACATACGCGATATTCTCCCGCAAAGATTGTTGCGTAATCTTCTTAATATCCTGCCCCGAAATCGTAATTTTCCCAGCCTGAACATCCGCGAACCGTAGTAGCAGCTTCGTCAGCGTCGTCTTCCCACTGCCCGAAACCCCGACGAGCCCGATCCGTTCTCCCGGCTTCACTTCGAGGCTAAAGTCCTTGAAAATCGCCGTTTTCGCGTCCTTGTGTTTGAAATCAATCCGGTCAAAATCCACCGCCGCTTCCTCGAGCACCAGCGGCTTCGCATCCTCCGCGTCGACGACATCGTCCTCCATATCCAGAATCAGCGTCATGTCGTGCGCGTCGCCAAACACGCGGTTAAAATTCTTCAAAATCGAGTTTATGCTCCAAAGTTCGCCCTGAATCGACTGCGCATAATTCACGATCAGAATCAGCGTCGCGATCGAGACCCCGAGCCACTCTCGCCCCACGAGCAAGAACACCAAAATCAGCGCCGTAATCCCCATCTGCACGAAATTAAACATAATATCGCGCTTAATCGTCGCCCCCATCAGGTTCAGCCCACACTTCATCGTATTTCGCGAGAACTTCGCGTACCGTTCGCGCTCATGCTTCTCGCCGGCGTATGACTTCACCGAAGTAATATTCGTAATCGAATCGGCGAGCTGCCCCGTCTGCTTCGATTCTGCCGCCGCCTCGTCGCTATTAAACTTCGAAATTTTCCGAAAACACGCCGCCGAGATCAGGGCATAAATCACCGTAAACACGAGCACTCCCAGCGCAAACCACGGCACTTGCGGCAGCAGAATTACCACCACCATCACGATGAATGTCACCATCGGCAGCAAATCCCAAATAAACACATCCGTTAACCGCTCGAACGCCCAGACAAATTTATTCGTCTGCGAAACCAGCGATCCCGAGAAACGATCGTTGTGGAACTGCATCGATTGCGCGCTCACCGTATCGAAACATTTGCTCGCCAGATCATAAATCGCCATCAGCTCCATTTTCCAACACCAATACAGCCGCAGTTCCTCGAAAACCAGCTTATTCACGACATAAATTCCGAAAAACATCAAAACTTCCGGCAGCGCTGTCTTTATTAATTCCTCCAGCGACAGCCCGAGAGAGACCTTTTCGATCAAATCCGCAAAAATCAATGGCGCCAAAATCGCCCGAATAAACACCACGAGCGGAGTAATCGCCACCATACCCAGCGAATACCACTTATACTTGACAACTTCCTGCCAATAATAATGCAGGGTGCGAGCCGTCGTCTTCGCTTTGTCGGCTTTGTCTTCTGGTTTGGTCTCGGAATTTTTACTCATGCGCTTAATTATATACTACTTGTTTCGAATGAGCAAGCATAATTCTGGACAAAATTCTCCGGGGGGGGGGTGCTTAACAGGGAAAACCTAAGTTTCCGTTTCCTCCGCATTCCCTTAAATTTCATGTTACGACCCTTGACTTTTTAAAATCTCGCGAAAACCTATTGACAAAAAATGCGAAGTGTGCTACAATGAGAAGATAGGGATGGATCTTGAGATTCAATCCTCGTAGTTTTGATCTCTTCAAAATTGAAAGGGGGAATTAATATGAAGAGAAACAATTCGAAAGTTGTTGTAGCAGCAGTAATTGTCGCGGCTATTGCTGTCGTCATTGCTGCTTGGTGCGCCGGGCGCGCCAGTATGCTGGAGGAAAAAGGTAACTCCCAGACTGCGGAAGTTTCCCAAAATGCCAGCTCGGAGACGAAGGCTCCGCAGGCAACAGAGAAGGGAAAATCTAAGTCCAAAAAATCCAAGGACAAGGCGGTCGATCCGACCGTGCCGCAGGAGAATCAGCAGTCTGAGTCTGAGCCTGAGAAAGATGTAGACAAAAAACCTCATCCGAAAAAGGAGGAGGTAGAGTACTCCAAGAAGACCAAGGATGGCTTCCGCTACACCTTGAGGCCTGTGGAAAAGGCCACTGATAAAAGCGCCTTTGTCCGCATCACAGAATGGGATCCATATGACCGAAGCTTACCGAGCTTTGAGACTATGAGAACCAGTGTAAAGCTTGAAAAAGACAAGCACTATCTGCTTGCTGTCCTTTGCAGCCTTGATATCATACCGATTGATGATGACGGTGAGGAATACAAGTGCATGGCTAATTTCAGCTGCACTTCCCCAACGTCCGTAAAGGGCGGCGCAGAAGAGGAGGTCAACATCGCGTTGGCCGCTCAGGGCGGAGTAGTAAACGGCGCTGCCAAGATAGAAGCGGCGGGGGATGCTGACATACAGTTCAACATGGAACCAACAGTCTTTGGCGACGACGAAGACTGCTTATATGCCATCATGGCCTCCCGCGACGACAAAATTGCGCCAATTAAAGGAGAGCTATTTGGCGGTGACGCCATTTTTGAACGCATGC
Organism: uncultured Candidatus Saccharibacteria bacterium; assembly: GCA_964578645.1. Taxonomy (GTDB): domain Bacteria; phylum Patescibacteriota; class Saccharimonadia; order Saccharimonadales; family Saccharimonadaceae; genus Nanosyncoccus. The sequence continues at coordinate 77,081 of CAZODR010000003.1, forward strand.
TGACGCTCACGAAGCTCAGCTTAAACACAGGAGAAGACAGCATCCTGTTCATTCCGTTTGTGACAAAGTAGCCAGCTACCAAGCCTAGTACCTACTACAACCGGCACGCCCAGAGGGCGTGCTAATTTTCATATAACCTTCAGTCGCCTTATAATTCTTCTGGCTTCACTCGCACCTGCTCGCAGCTATCACGGTCGCGCACCGTCACCGTGCCGTCCTCGAGCCCCTCGAAGTCCACGACGACGCACTTCGGCGTCCCGATCTCGTCCTGCTTCTTATAGCGTTTCCCGATATTTCCCGAATCGTCCCAAGTCACGAACGTGTATTTTTCCTTCAGCATCTCATAAACTTCGCGCGCTCTCGCAACCAGCTCCGGCTTATTCTTCAAAAGCGGGCTAACGCAGAACTTATACGGCGCCAAATTCTCCGGCAATTTCAGCACAATCCGCCCCTCTTCCTCGGTATACGCACTGCTCATCACGGCGAGGAACAGTCGCTCGACCCCCATCGACGGCTCAATCACATGCGGCACGAAACTCTCGCCGCTATTTTTGTCGCGATATTCCATACTCTTTCCGCTCGCGCGCTGGATATTCATCAGGTCATAATCCGTCCGATAGGCTAGCCCCATCAGCTCCTCTTCGCCATTCGGATAGTCAAACATCATATCGATCGTGCGCTTCGAATAAAACGACCGGTCTTCCTCAGGGACTTCGAGATCGTGAATCATCTCTCGCGGCAGCCCAACCACTTCCTCCAAGAACCTGTGCTGCTCGACGCGCATCTTTTCGAATTCTTCCATCCCAGTATCCGGCCGCACGAAATACTCAATCTCCATCTGGGTGCATTCGCGATCCCGGAGGACGAAATCTCTCGGCGAAATTTCATTCCGAAACGCTTTTCCTTGTTGCGCAATCCCAAACGGCAGATCCGGATAAATCGTATCCACGACATTTTTGAAATTCGTGAAAATCCCTTGCGCTGTCTCTGGCCGCAGGTATGCGACATTGTCCTCCGCCGCGTTCGCCCCCACGTGCGTTTCGAACATCATGTTGAATTTCTTAATTTTGTCCCAATTAAACTTCCCGCACTTCGGACATTTAATCTCTTTCGCCAAAAACTCCTCCGTCGTCACGCTCTCGGTCATCCCCTCGCCCAGCTTGTCCGCCCGAAAACGCTCGTGGCATTCTTTGCATTCAATCAACGGATCGTTAAACGTCTCGACATGCCCCGAAGCCTGCCAAGTTCGCGGATTCATCAAAATCGCCGCATCCACCCCATACATATTATCGCGCCGATCGACGAAAAATCGCCACCATTCGTCCATCAAATTCCGCTTCAACATCACGCCCAGCGGACCGAAGTCCCAAGTCCCGGCCATTCCGCCATAAACATCCGATCCCGGAAAAATAAACCCGCGTCGCTTACATAAACTTACAATTTCATCCAATTTTCCCATAATATTCCCATTATACCACACTCCTAGAGCCAGAGCCTGGATTTTCGCGATCTTCATCAGCCGGCCATCCTGAAGTCGCTATTGACATAGAATCATCCCTGTTGTATAATGATAAAACTGCGGCTTTTAAAGGCGCAGCGCCCTTTGTTATGAACAGAGAGATGAGTTCTGGATTCGGGTTCTAGGGTTTGCTTTCCGTTTTTGTTATAACAAAACACACATCTTTTCGATATGTGTTCATAAGCTTACAAAAATGGAGCCTCGAACCGGGTTTGAACCGGTGACCTCACCCTTACCATGGGTGCGCTCTACCGACTGAGCTATCGAGGCAACTGTCAAGATTATACCAAATCGTTTTAAAAAAGAAAAGGGGGAATGTTTGTTGCGTAAAGACTTAAAGAGAATTGTCCGGCGACGCGTCGGGAATTGGGAAACACGTTGGCCTCGGCCGCGGGCTCTTCAGGCGAAAGCTCGCCAGAAGAAAAAGCTTTATATAATGATTAGCGCTAATGAGGATATTGCTACGCTCATTAACGGCGATATGGAAGAGGTTGCCAGCGGGCTAGAAGAGGCGTCTAAATCACTGCTTGAGCGCCTTATCGTCCAGGCAAGTGAAGAATCTGCTGTGATTGATGCGGTGGATGTGCGCCGCTGCTATGAAATCGGGAATCGCTATGGTGTATCAGTTTCGCTCGATCCTAGCGAAGTGACGGAGGATGACAACGAGATTACCATCCGCCATAAGCTACTTGCAAAACGCAGGACGAAGCTAGCGCAGTGTGCGGCCACCGCTATTGCCCAGAAAATTGCGGAATATGTCGATCAAGGGTATAGGTTGAGTGGGATATTATTTCCTACTGACGGCAACTTTGCCGCCTATAGTGAGGAAATTGCCAAGATTCTGCGTCGGGCTGTGCCCTATACGCGTTTCTTTAGATATACTACGGAGGAAGCTAAGAGCCTCCGCCGCGATATACTCATAGCCCGGAAAAACCTGACTGCGTAGTCAAAGAGCCTCTCTCTGTTCACTCCTACCGCAGGTTCGGCCTGCGGTAAATTTTTTGGGTTATAATAATAACATGCTAATGATTCTTAGAGAAAACGTTGTGGTCCGGAAGCATCGTTTTCTGAAATGGTCGACGGTCATAATATGGGGACCATTTTGGCTTCTTTGGCAGTTAAGTAAAGTCGCTTTTCTAGGCGCGACTATAACTCTCTGGCTGCCGATTTGGCTAGCAAAGCGCGTGCTGCGTAAGAATAAATGATACGAATTGCGTTACATATACTCTAATTAGCCAGGCAGCGGAGAGGATAGCCAGCCCAACGGTTATTACTAATTGATGGATAAACACCGCCAGCGCCAAAAGTGAGATAGATGGCAGAAGTATTAGTTGAGTAGGGTTGGCTTGTCCAGCTATAACCGATGATACCAGAGTCAGTTAATACGCTGCCGCCAACATTTGTGAGGCCACTGCGCACAAAGTTTCAATAACGTTGTAAAAATTACAACACCTTCTAACTAAAAATTGGCAAAATCGTCCCAGAACTTAGCAACTCTGTCAAATTTTCCCGAAATATCTTGACAAAAACCATAAGCTGTGCTACAATGAAGTTATAAGCCTCAATGAGGCTCGATCTGTAGTGATAATCACTGAAATTTTCTTAGTTAAACTTAGTTTTAATATTGTGCGCAGCGGCGACGTTTATGTATCGCGCGGTGTCATGGCAAATGGCGGAGTCGCTGGCTATGCCTGGGCACGCCCCTATCGTAGAGGCCTATACTTCGACGCCTCGGCTGTCAGTGCCTCGAACAATCCTAACCCTTCGATCGGCTTTAATCTCCGCTGCCTGGCTAATTAGAGTATATGTAGCAGGGAATCAAATTCCAAGCCTATCGCTACTAATCAAATTGTTAAACATCATAAACTCCGGTCTTCCGTAGCCGTTTATTATCTCTACGGGGTGATAAGTTAGCGACTTACAAACCCCGTTGGAAACAAAAAACAGGTTCCTTGCAGAACCCGTCTTCATTGCATCATACATATAAAAATGGACGCCTATAAGCGTCCACTGTAATACCACACACTAGTGTCTGGTGGAGACGATCGGACTTGAACCGACTACCTCAGCAATGCGAATGCTGCGCTCTACCAGGTGAGCTACGTCCCCATTTCCCCCAGTATAGCACAATATTCGCCCGTCGTACAGCTTTTAATCAAAAATCGGGCTGGTCAAAAAGACCAGCCCTTACCCTCATATCATCGTAAATTCACGGCGGCCAACTTTCATCGAAAAAATAATCATATGCCCAGAGCACCAGCCGCGATAGTGCCAGCAAGATGATTGCTCCGCAGACGATAAAACCCTGCGGTAGCGACATCAGCGCGAGAAACACTCCAAGGAATAATTCTACAGCTATTACTACGATGGGTATTGCCGCTGCTATTGCTAGCGCAATTCCCAGAATTTTTATCGCGTTAGGGAGGAAAACTGCTACTTTTCTGCCGAATTTCTTTTCCTGCTGCTTCGTCTCCCGCCCCTCGGGAATTTCCTTATCCTTTTTACTTTTCAACAGTTTCATAAGATATACCCCCTTCGATTTGACTGAGCCTTACTCAGATATGAGCATGAACAAGTTACTAGTCCGACTTTTACCCCTACTAAACCCAACTCTATTTTAATTTTAGCACACATTCCTAGATAAGTCAAGTTTCTCACCCAAAAACCGACCCCATACCTCCATTATATCACACATGATCGAAAAAGTCAATAGAAAAATGTGATTTTTCTGTGTTACAATAGGGAAAAGCGAGGTATTTGTATGATTTAATCCGTCTAAAAGCCATATTTTTACTAACTTAGGAGTTTTATCATGACAAAATTAGATCCAGTTTTCGAGATTATTGCCGCGGAGGAAAAGCGCCAAAGCGAAGGGCTTGAGCTTATACCGAGTGAAAATTATGTTTCAGCGAACGTTTTGCGGGCCATGGGCTCAGTTTTGACGAACAAATACAGCGAGGGCTATCCTGGGAAGCGTTATTATGGCGGCCAGGAAAACATTGACCAGATCGAAAATCTCGCGATTGAGCGCGCGAAACAGCTTTTCCATGCCGATCATGCGAATGTCCAGCCACATTCCGGCGCGAATGCTAATGAAGCCGTCTACTTTTCTTGGTGTGCGCCTGGCGACACGATTCTCGCGATGTCTCTCCCGGCCGGCGGCCATCTGACTCATGGCTCTCCGGTGACGCGTAGTGCGAAAATTTATAATTTCGTTGGCTATGGCGTGACTGCGGAAGGGGATATTGATTATGACGAAATGGAACGCCTGGCGCAGGAGCATCATCCGAAAATCATTCTTGTCGGGTATTCCGCGTTTATGAAACTGCCGGATTTCGACCGCGTGAAAAAGATTGCCGACGATCTCCAGCGTGAAACTGGCGAAGAGATCCTCTTGATGGCGGACATGGCGCATGTTGCTGGGCTGATTGCTGGCGGAGTGCATCCGAATCCGCTAGAGCATGGTTTCCACGTCATGACCAGCACGACCCATAAAACTCTGCGTGGGCCGCGCGGCGGGCTGATTGTCAGCATGGGGAAGGTCAGTAGTCCGCTGCGCAAGCCCGACCATACTCTCGAAAATCTCCCTACGCTCATCGATCGTGCAGTTTTCCCCGGGACGCAGGGCGGACCGCTTGAGCATATTATTGCGGCGAAGGCGGTGGCTTTTGAAGAAGATTTACAGCCCGAATTCGCCGATTACGCGCGCGATGTTGTCGCGAATGCGAAGACTCTGGCCGCGGAGTTGCAGCGCCTTGGGTTTAAGCTCCAGGGCGGCGGGACAGAGAATCATCTCATTCTCATCGATGTGAAAAATAGTTTTGGGATTGATGGTAAATTCTACGAAGTGGCATTAGATATGGCCGGACTGACCTTGAATGCGAATGCCTTGCCGAGCGACAAGGGCGGAGCATTTCGTCCCTCCGGCGTCCGGTTGGGCACGCCCGCGATGACGACGCGCGGGCTCGGTCGCGAAGACATGCTGCGCCTCGCCGAGTGGATGAAACGTGTGCTGGACATTTGTCTCGACGCGAAGGACGAAGCCGGCCTCGGGGCGCATGAGGCCGAACTCGCCGAGGTCCGCAGCGAAGTTCGCGACCTCGCCCTGCGCTATCCGATCCCTGGCATTGAAGCTTAGCGGCAAACAAAAGGCTGGCCCGACTAAAGTCGGGCTAGCAACACCAATATCCATCTTCTATGAGCTAGCTATTTTCTACAATCAAATTATCTCAGACACAATCTTTGAATTGCTGGGGAACATAAGTCCCCCAGCCTAAGGTACTTTTCGAGGCAGCCCCACGGATTGGGCCTTTACTGCTGGATCTGGTCTCGATCCCTACGCCTCATTTTATATATGTCAACATATCAGAAACCTTCATCGCCCAAGTCGTCGGTGATGAGACCACCACTATCAGTGGTTGACTTTTCTCCATCATCTGAAACCGTTTCATCCGGCTTTTTATCATCAGTGATGTTTCCTGTGCCCGGCGAATCCGAGCCACTCACTTGCCCAGGATTTGGGTCCTTTCCGCCACCGGTGATTGCCTCCTGTTCCTGCTTCTTCTTCTCTTCCTCCTCTTCATCGTCCTTCTTCTTGTCCTCTTCCTTTCTATCAGTAGGAACGTTGTTATTAGGACCAGGAAGCGCGTCATCCTTTGGCTTAGGCTTGCCGTCTTTATCTTCCGGCTTATCATCGCCTCCGCCTACAGGAGCATTGTTTTTGTCCTTATCTGAAGGTAACTCTGCAGGGTCCTTTCCACCATTTCCATCCGGAGATGGAGTCGGCTTTAAGGTCGGCTTTGGAGTGTCAGTAGGCCTTGGTGTCTCTGTGACTACCGGCGTCGCGCTTGGAGTAGGAGACGGCGAATCCGTCACCTTTGGCGTCGCGCTTGGAGTAGGAGACGGCGAATCCGTCACCTTTGGCGTCGCACTTGGGCTAGGAGACGGCGAATCCGTCACCTTTGGCGTCGCACTTGGGCTAGGAGACGGCGAATCCGTCACCTTAGGAGTGGCCGTTGGCTTCGGCGTCGGAGTCACTTTTGGTGTACTCGTCGGCTTCGGTGTGTTGTCAGGAGTTACTCTTGGCGCCGGTGTAACTTTCGGCGTCGGTTTTGGTGTCACTTCAGGCTTTGGTGTAACTTTTGGCGCCTTTTTTACCTTTGGTATCGGCTTTGGTTTGATAGGAGTATTGAGCCTGTATTTAATTGCCCTTAAATCCTCCAAGTTAACCCCTTTCTTACTCCAAGCCGTCCCGCGCTTTGATTGGTAAATCATGATATACGCGGGTTTGTTTTCCTGCTCTTTACAGAGGCTCGTACGCATGTGCGAAGCCTCGCTCTGCATAGCCAGGTGGTAGTTTTCGCTGGACTCAGGGTTGTCCACCCCATATCCAACGAAATAGTCAAGCAACACGCAGATCTTAATTGCCTGAATCTGCACGTCCTGCCTAACTTTATAATTAGCCATGTTGCCCGAAGGGTCAATGACGAGCAACTTGCTCAGACCCTCCTTGGATGCGTAGACATCATCAAGCTGTTTCTTCAGTTTAATGAGCCACTTATTGTTCTCAGTGGCGAGTGGGTCATCTGCAAACACTTGGACCCACATATCAAAGTAGACAGGGTTGTGAACCATTTCGTTATATATCGGTCCACGGTAAATGCTGTCCTGCTCTAACTTATTCTTTCCAGAAAGCAGCTCTTCCCATTGCTTCTTCCACTTGACAGTCCTCTGGATAAGCGCAGCTTCCATTTTCTTGGAATATTGTCCAAGATTAAAGTCTGCCTTATCCATGGCATTCTTACCAGCCTTGGTGGATACGCCCTGATGCTCGTCGTACCATTTCTGGTCTGCCCATATTGGATGGGTGACAGCATCAGAAATCCCTTTCTTGGGATTAATCTTGCCAGTTCTGGATATGGATGTCGTCCATATCTTTGGCTGAGCCATGCTTGGCATTGAGCCGCGACAAAATGAATCATCGCTTAAATCAATGCCGTGATTCTGCGCCCATACTAAGAGCTCTGCATCATCCATATCAACCGCCTTCATGGGTTCAGGCGGCTCCTCTAAGCCATCAGCATCATCCTTCCCAGCATCTTTTTCTGTGTCTGCAGCCTTTTTTCCGCCATCAGCAACCTGGCCTGCATTTTTGAGCCCATATAGCCCAATTCCGCCAAAAGTTGCCGATGTAATAGCTCCTGCCAGAAAAAGCACAGCAAAGGTAATCAATGCACGCTTCTTTCTTGCAGCGGCCTTATGGCCGCGGCGTACTTTTACCTTCACACCCTTGAACACAAGGATGCCTGCAGTGAGCAAACAAATTGCTGCCACTGCGATTAAACTCCAGTTAAGTATTATATTCTTCATAATACTTCCCCCTTTCTTTAAATGAAAATATTTTTAAAAGCAAGACTCTCATTTTCGTCAAGGGGCGTACCAGACCCCTACAAAACATGAGAGGGTCTGGCCGAACTAGCCAGCGATCTATATGAAGTTGACATATATATTAACAGATACAATCGCTTATCGCAAATTGTATCTGGGATAATCTGATTGTAAAACAACGTCAGCCACTAGCGAACCAGCCAGTCTTTCTGACTATCTCCATTGTAGCACACATGCTTAAAAATGTCAAGTACTAAAATCGACTTTTTTCTAAAAACCACGCTTATATAAGCATAAACCCTAAACTTGCAAATTTCTTATGCTTCTCACCTCTGTTATTTTCTGCTTATTTTCGCGCTTTACAATTCGGAAATTTTATGAAAAATTGCCATTATTCCGCTAGTGTGTTAAAATAGTATTATCTCGGCGCTTTTGCGAGCCGCCGAGCGAAATTTATTATGTGTTCGGAGATTTTTCCGAGGAAGGGGGACTTATGAAAGATTGGAATGAAGTTGCAGAGGCCGTGCGTGCTGCGCAGCCCGTAATCGTGGATTTTCCGCAGCCAGGGGTGAATTTTATTGATCTCTGGGGCTTGACGAAGAATCCTGTCCTGGTGCATGAGGTTGCGAATTGGTATGCCGAGCAATTTTCGGCGTCCGATTTTGATGTCATCCTTGCGCCCGAATCCCGCGGGTTTGGCTTCGGCCAGCTGACGGCGTATTTGCTGGGCAAGCCCTTTGTCCCGGCGCGCAAACCGGGCAAACTGCCGCGCCCCAGCGTCGCGATTCGCGCGGATGTCGAATATTGTCAGACGAGCTTGGAAATCCACCGGGAAGACATTGCCCCTGGGGCGCGAGTTGTCATTATCGACGATCTCTTCGCGACGGGCGGCACGGTCATGGCTTTAATCGAACTGCTTGAACGGCAATTTTGCTCGCGCGCGGTTGGCGTAGCGACGATTAACTCGCTCGATTATCTGCCGCAGGTTGAGCTGCCGGAATACTGTGAGCGCCGCGCGCTGGTGCACTACCCCGTGCCGCCCGTCACTCTTGGAGCATGACGGATTCCAGGGGAAATTCATCCACGAAGGGAGGTGATTCTATGGATGAAAAATGGTCAATTAGCCGACAGGTCATACCAATTCGCATCCTCGAGAAAATTGCTGGAGAAATGCGACGGCCTCTCGGCCTGCTCTTTTTCGGGGTCGATACCGCGTTCAAAACTGCGCAGGTCGATCGGATCCGCGGCTATGAAAAGTTCGGCCCGATGGCCTATGGTCTTTATGAGATGGCGACCGATGCCAAGATGCGCCATCTCGTCTCTGAGGGCGAGACTATCAGTATATGGTTTGATTCTGAGCAATCCGCCGATCGCGATCTGCGCCTGACGGCGACTACCCGGCTCTACATGGCTGGCGTCGCGACCGTGGTCGGATTTTATATTAAATCTCTGCCGCCTTCTCCGCTGGACGCTAAATTATCTAGCGAATTCGCGCTCATCGAGCAGAATCCGCCCGGCGAAGATGAGGTCGATTATCTCATCATAATTCCACAGGCTAGCCTCTGCTAGTCTCTCCCGCCAGGGAACTGGCGGGATTTTCATAGTTCATTAGAGTATATATAGCAATTAGCATCATACACTATAAAAAAAGGCATCTGCTCGACGCCTTCTATAAACTATACATTAAACCATGGTGGTTCCGACTGGACTTGAACCAGTGACACAAGGCTCTTCAGGCCTCTGCTCTACCAACTGAGCTACAGAACCATTTCCCCAATTATAGCACAACATTCAAAAAAAGTAACCCCAAAATCCCAACCTTATGCTATACTAAAGACTAACGCATGATCGTGATGTCGGCTTGCCGCCCGGTCCGTGCGCAATTTGCCCGAGTGGCGGAACTGGCAGACGCGCTAGCTTCAGGTGCTAGTCTGAGCAATCAGGTGCAGGTTCGACCCCTGTCTCGGGCACCATTTAGATCTATATTATCGAAGCTACGGCTTCTTTTTTGTTGCGAAATTCGCTGGTGCGCAGCGCCTTGGCCGAGCTCCCAAGGCCGTCTCTACGCGTCATCGCTCCCAACCCAAAAGCCGCTTCTACACGCCACCGCCCCCAACCCAAAAGTCCCGCAATCCGCGGGACTAGACCATCAATAGCATATAAACGCACCCGATGCTAAATGAATCGAACTTCAGGCATCTCTCAACGTCAGTCTTGCCCGAGTTCTTAAATCCATTTTACCACGACCAGAATCCATGTCAACCTTGTTTTTCGAGATTTTTATGTAAAAATAAAAACGAAATTTTTCCCAAAAAACAGGGGTGGAATCAAAAAACCGAACATAAAACTATTGACTTATATAAGCATGTGTGCTATAATGAGAGTATAGACATATTTACTTATGCCGCCGGTATTTTGGTGGCGCTTTTTCTTTAAGCTTATTTTCGAGCGAGATCTTTACAAAGTCCCGAAAAATGATCTTGAAATTCTGCGCGGTGTGGTATAATGAACATATGGCGAGTGGAGGACAAAAGCAGAAGTGGAATTTTTCCCGTTGGCTTGACGAATGGAAAATTGCTTGGTCGGGCGCGGCTTTGGCGACGCGCAGCCGGCAGTTTTTGCTTGCTTTTGCGCTCAGTTTTGTCTTTTTTGGCACTTTGATGAATCTGCTTTCCGGCAGTAACGCTGCCCTGAACCTCTTTTGGGTGAGCGATTTGCCTGGAAAAATGGACATTATTTGGCGGGCGTTTTTGGCCACGTTTGGCGTCGGTCGCAATTTTTGGGATTGGCTGCCGACCTTCGTCGTCGTTGTTTTGCAAAGTACGCTTATCGGGCTGGTGGTTTTTGTCTGGCGAAAGCGCCGTCGCAGCCATAAGGAGCAGATCTTGGCGACCGCCGCCAACTCTGAGAACGTCCAGAGTGCGGGGCTCGCGGCCGGTCTTGCGATTCTCGGATCGGGCTGTCCGACTTGTGGAACGACCCTGCTCGCCCCTGTTATTAGCGCTATGTTTAGCACTGGTGGCTTAGCTCTCGCTAGCTTCGTCTCCAGCGCTCTGACCCTAGCGGCGGTTTTGATTACGTTTTTCGCAATTAAACGCGTCGGCGCAGACGCTTATGCTTTGGTAGTGAGCGAGCGCTTCCAAAAATTACACCCAAAACTCGATAAGGAGCAAGTATCATGAAATTTTTACGCACAGCCGCAATCATTACCGTTATCGGAGCATTGTTTGTCGTCATTGCCATGAACTCCTCGACGAAACAGAGCCCTGCGGACCAAATCTGGAACACTGCGACCACTGTCGGCAATCCTGAAGCGAAAAATTATTACATCATGTACACCGATCTACTCTGCCCGTATTGCGACGTTTTCTCGCGCCTCGTCCTCGAGCATTGGGACGAATTCCAGCAGTATATTGCCGAGCATGATATTCTTTTCGAGATTCGCTTGACCGATTATCTCTATGAAGGTAGTGATTTAGAGTATTCGCGCGACGCCGCCGAAGGGGCGTATTGTGCCATGCGCGAAAACAAATTCTGGGATTATTACCACGGCGCAATTGAGGCGCTCTGGAACGATTATCAGTCGAAAGGCATCGGTGACAGCAAAAACTCCCCCGCAATTAAAAATTTGCCCGATGATTATTGGTTAAAGATTGGGCATAAGGCCGGGCTCGGCGAGGATTTTGATCACTGCGTCGAGAATCACGACACGGTCGCGGAGATTGAACAGAATACTCGCCGAGCCCTCCAGAGCGCGAGCGGTATGCCGGCGTTTAAATTCAACCGTTTCGTGACTTCAGGCTTTGACAATTCTTGGGACTGGGATTACGTCCTGAAATACCTCGACGCCGGCCTCGAGAACAAGTAGCTGACTAGGACCGCTCGCGCTCCAGGCGGATTGCGTCCAGCGCCGCCCTTCGCTTCCTCTTCGCTTAAGCCTAACATTTTGGCGGCGCCAAATATCAGCTAAAACGCCTGCACTGTCTCTTCGCCAGTCTCGAGATCTCGCAGTCTATAGCTTTGGCTCGCGCATTCGTCTTCCCCGATTACGGCGCAAAACTTCGCCAGCCTGCCCGCATACTTCATGCGCTCGCCCAGCTTCTTGTCCGACAATACAATATCGACGCTTTTCCCATCCTTGCGCAACTTATTAGCAACTTCCGCCACTACCGAATATTCTTTCTCGCTAAATGGCAAGAGACAGACATCCACCGGCTTTATCTCTCGGTTCTTCAAAAATCCAAATTCCCGCAAGACGAAAAACAGCCGCGACAACCCAATCGATCCTCCGACCCCAGGCAGACATTGCTCGGTATAATTACTCGCCAAGTTTTCATAGCGCCCGCCCGAACAAATCGAACCGATCTGGCGATATTCCGGAACCACCGTCTCGAACACCGTCCCCGTATAATAATCTAGCCCGCGCACAATCAGCATATCCGCAATCACATTCGCCTCAGGAGCCAAAGTCTTCACCGTCGAAAGCACCGTTTCTAGCTCCCGAATTCCCGCCTGGAAAGTCTCATTTTCGAATCCCAGCGCACGCAGCTTAGGAATTACCTCCTCGCTCTCGCCCGCGAGGTCCATAAATGTTGTAATTTTTACAACATTTTCGCTCCCTACGCCAATTTCTTCCAGCGCTGCCAAGGTTTTCTCGCGCGGAACTTTCTCGGCATGGTCGATAATCCCAAAAACCTCCGTCGCCACCTGCTGCAAATTCAATTCCTCGAGCAGCCCGCTCAGCAACTTACGATTGCTCACTCGGACGACGAATCCCGGCAAAGGCAGGACTTTCATCGCGTCCACTAGCGTCGCGATGATCTCAGCATCATAAGCGATCGCAAGGGAACCACGGCCCAAAATATCGACATCACACTGGTAAAATTCCCGAAACCTCCCCCGCTGCGGCCGTTCTCCGCGAAAATTTCGCCCAATCTGCGTAACCTTAAACGGGAAACAGAGGTCGTTTAGATGTTCGACCGTATAGCGCGCCAGCGGCACTGTATGATCAAACCGCAAAGCCTGGTCCGCATCGTCCGCCGCCTCTTCGGTCTTGACTACCTTATAAATTTGTTTTTCCGTATCTCCGCCCGCCTTAGCAAACAAAATCTCACTGCGCTCAATCGTCGGCGTCTCAATTGCCAAAAATCCATGACGATGATATGCCTCGGCAATTCCAGCTTTCAGTCGGTCAAATTCCGCTTGCATCGGCGGAAGTAATTCTTGCATGCCGCTAATCGGCGTCGTATTGATTTTTTTCATATCTCTATTCTACCACAGTTAATCTAGCGGATATAATGATCGGAGACGAATTTCCCGAGACCGAGCAGTACGACCGCCCCGACTCCGACCCAAATTATCCAGCCATGGCTCGATTTTTCGTTCTCGCCTTTCGCCTCTTCCTCTGAGTCATTCGGTTTCGTCTCTTGGTGATATTCGCCTGTCGGTTGCCGTTTCAGCTCCTCATCCTCAATCACAACATTGCCCAAATCTTCTGTCTCCTCCGCGTCCTTTGTCGTCTTCTCGCCCTCCTCGGCATTTTGCCCACCGCCAAACCCCAGCTCGGTATTTTCTGCTCCAGCGGCCTCCTCATCTTGCGCGACTTCCGCAATCAAATCTTTCTCCTCGACGCGACTAATTTCCTCGCCTCCCGCCGAAAAATCCTCCCCAGCATTATCGGAACCTCCCGAATTATTAAAAACATCGCCGCCTTCCGCGCGCGTCACGAAAATCTGCTGCGTCAATTCTCCGACATTCCCGTCAGAATCTTGCGCCCGAAATCGCACATAATATTCTCCCGCCGCCCCCGCGTCATAATTCGTCTCGACCTCAATCTCAGAAATCTCACCATCTTCATTGTCGCGCGCCGTGACCAAATCTCGCCACGCGATCTCGCTCCCGATCCGATAACCGTTCGCTCCGGTATAGTTAATTTTCGGTTTTCCGCCCTGCTCAAGCGCCGTGATAAAATCCCGATATTTCGCTTGGTCCGCCTCGCGCAGATTATAAAACGCCAGCTTCACCCGCGACTTATTCGCGACATCCAGCTTCTTATTTTCGACGACTTCTTTCGCCGCCCCTGCCTGATAATCCTCAATTTCCGCCTGGAGTTTGCCCGCCAAAAGCCCATACATGACTTCGTCTCCCGTCGCCTCGTCCCAGACCGCTTTTCTGAGGCCATTTTCCATCACGACATAGCGCTCGGTCGCCTGTTCTGGTGCAAAATATCCTACTTCGCCCCCATCAAGATTGCTATAAACTCGCGCCTCCTTCGCCTGAATTTCGACCATCGTCCCCGGCTCGACTGCCACCGTCGCCGCTTCTGGCGAACCCTTGAATCGATAAGTTACCCGTTCGCCCGCCGTCTCCGCGATCTCTGTATATTCTCCTGCCAAAACTTCGCCCCCCGTTCCCAAAACCCGCACATACGCCGCCGACTCGAGATCCGTCTCCGCAATCGTCAAAGTCGCCTTCGAAAAATCATCATTAAAATTCATTTCGCACGCTATTTGACCATCAACGCCCAAAATCCGCAAGTTCAGGGAATTATTATATGCCTTCTCCTCCGTAGCCTCGGCCAGCTGCGCATTCTTTTGCTGCGCGACCTCAGTTTTTTTCGGCGCGAAAATCACGCATCCGCCCAGCGTTGCGAGAATTGACCCGAAGAGAATCATCAAAAACATCACCTTTCGGTGTCGAAAATCACTCCAAATCTCTCTAATTTTCGTCCAAACCATACCCAATATATCCCTTATCCTTATTATATCACACTCAGCCGAAAAAATCAATACTAAACTCGAAAAAATGCCCCAAATCGCGAAAATCCGCTCCAAAATCCCCCAAAAAGTGCTACAATAATAAATATGGCAAAATCAAAAGAGGGAGATATTATCGACCGTCTCGTCGCTTGGGGTTGCAAAATCCTCCACCTCGATCGGCATACGAAGGTCTTTCAGCAGCTCGCGAAATTTTTCATTGTCGGCTGTACAAACACCTTAATTAACTGGGTTATTTCTTTCTCGCTCTATCTTATCCCGAATTTTTCGCCGCTCTGGGCGAATACGATCGCCTTCGCGATTTCTACGATCTTTAATTTCTGGGCCAGCACGACTTGGGTCTTCGACACGACCAGCAAAAAGACCAAAAAACGCCTTTTCGCCGAGTTTGCAATCATGAACGGCCTCTCTTTTCTCATGTTTGACATCGGCCTCTATGCCGTGCTTTATTATAATTTACATTGGCACAAGGTTATTTCAAAAGTCGTCACCACTGCTTTCGGCATGGTCTTTAATTTCATCACGCGCAAACTTTTCCTCGAGGATAATAATAAATTGAAAGAAAAGCTCCAGGCTCATCGTGGTCAGAGAAGGAAGCCATAATGCCAGCTCGAATCTCTCTCGGGGGGGGGGGGTATAATAGCGAGCTATTTGACGTCCTCGACGCGACCGGCGAAAAAACCGGCATCGTGAAGCCGCGCAGTGACGTCCATCGCGACGGGGACTGGCACCGTTCGGCCTTGATTTGGATAATCAATCCCGCCGGAGAGATTCTTCTCCAGCGACGCTCTGCGACGAAGGATAGCCATCCCGGAATGTGGGATTTGTCCGGTGGCCACGCAGTTGCGGGCGAGACCTCGCTAGACGCTGCCGTGAATGAACTACGAGAGGAGCTCGGCATCGAGGTCTCGCCCGCTGAGCTGCATTTTCTTGAAACCCAGCAAAGATCCAGCCGTCCTCGCCCAGATTTTATCAATAATTGTCTTTATGATTATTACCTCTTGCGGACCGAAAAGTCTCTCGCCGATTTTACGCTCCAGCCCGAGGAAGTCGCCGAGCTTCAGTTTTTCTCGCCCAGCGCTCTGCGCGAGTTTATCTCTACGAACCCAGAAAAAGTCGTCTTCGGCCTCGCCGAACTTGAGCACTTCCTCGCGCTGTGGTAAAATAGATTCATGGCACTGTGGCGGAGTGGTTACGCAGCGGTCTGCAAAACCGCGTACACCGGTTCAATTCCGGTCGGTGCCTCCAGGGCTTTGTCGCGAACCTGCGGTTCGCGCCAAAGCCCTGATTTTGCACCGACCGGCTAGACCCGGTGCGCAAGCACCGGGTCTAGCCGTAGGAGGCGAGCGAAACTCACGAATTTTATTCGGGAGTTTTTGAGCCGACGCCCGGCCGCTGAGCGCCGCAGGCGCGAAGTTTTCCGGTCGGTGCCTCGCTAGTATAAGAGCAAATGTCAGGAAAAGTCGATTTTTCTAAAAATGCTTGTTGTTTCTAGAATTGTGCTATAATGGAAATGTCTACTTTATTTCGCGACCAGTTTTTGGTAGTATATTACCCCCATACTGACATTTTGATTATCATCAGTCTTAAGCGGCACCGCATAAGTAGCTGGTGATGGCTTCGGTCAGTACGGGTTGCGAATGGAGTAGACACCCTTGCGGTGTCGCTTTTTGTGCTCAAGTTTTACGACCAAATTGATCGCAGGCGACATCCCAAGAGACATCATCAAAATTTCGAAAAGCCTAGTGAAGGTCTGGCTTTTTGTAGCTAAAGGAGGTTATAGCTATGAAACTTATAAAACAACAAAATTTCATTATCGCAACCACTAGTGGTTTATTGGTCTTATTGGCTTTTGCATTCCTTTTCCCAATTCCTAGCTCCGTTGTCAGTGCCAGCGAGTGTACTTCCGCTGATTCATCTTCATGTACGAAAGACGCAGCTCTCCCTCGCGCTCAAACTCCGAGCCTCTCGATTGCCCTCCAAGGAGACAGCGTCGATATGAATATTACGCCAATCCCGGCGGGTGCTTTTTCCGCCCAAACCTTCGCTGTTCGCATTGCGACCGATAATGCTACCGGTTACTCACTTTATCTTAGCACGAAAGACGGAAAAAGCACCCTGACCAATATTCACGATCCTAATATAGTAATTAATCCGGTCGAACGCAGTACTCCTAAATCAAATTTCCCCAGCAATTCTTGGGGGTATAAACATCTTAGCGAAAATGAAGAGATTACCGATGCTGCCATCTTTCAGCCAGTTCCCGCGACCCAAACCTTTTTTCGTGTTGTCAATGTTGCAAAAGAAGAGACTCTTAAATTTGCCGTTGCCGCCAAAGTCGACACCAGTCTTCCTAGCGGAACGTATGCTAACGCGGTCGTCTTGTCAGTCATCGCAAACCCTCTGCCACCATCCGACATCTCCGAGATTTCCACCATGCAAGAAATGACCCCGGAAATTTGTGAAAATATGCCACTAGCGGATGCTCAGGGCGCTAATCAATATCAGCTTACCGATTCTCGCGATGGAAAAACTTACTACATCGCCAAAATTAAAGATCGCGTAGGGGATGCAGCAAGGTGTTGGATGACACAAAATCTTGCCTATGATTTTGTCAAAGGGACGGTCTTAACGGCAAAAGATTCCAATTCTCGTGGAGATTGGACTATTCCGAATGATGCGCTTAAACTAGGTGTGCCAGGTGACACCGCGGATACTAGTCTCGACATGTGGAAAGGCAATCACGTTACAGATGGACACGATTCTTATGGTAATTATTATTCTTGGGGAGCAGCAACAGCTGGCACAGCTAATACGATGGGGGGCAGTAGTGGCAACTTGGGCTATTCAATATGCCCGAAGGGTTGGAACTTGCCTATGGCTGGGAATGGATATTGGTTCAATACGTTGCTTGATGGAATCACTGTCTCTGCAATTAAAAAAGCCCCTTATTATTATGTCGGGAGTAGCAACGTCTCGCCACAAAATGGGAAGCTGGCTACCGGCGGAGCAGGCCTATATTGGTCACAGAACTTTCCAAGCGCAACCGAAGCGTATACGCTTTACTTCTATGATTCAAGTATATATGGAACCAAGGTCGAACCGTCAAGTTCTAACTTTCGCCGTTCTGGATGTACCATTCGCTGCGTTTTTCGAATGTAAACAAGCTAAACTTTACGCGAATTCCTGACTACATATACTCTAATTAGCCAGGCAGCGGAGAGGAAAGCCGAAGAAACGATTGC
>CAZODR010000004.1:0-79178 GCA_964578645.1 uncultured Candidatus Saccharibacteria bacterium
TGAGGGCTCTGCCCCGAGGTAGTTTATTTAGCCAGGCAGCGGAGAGGAAAGCCGATCCAACGATTGCTGTTGTTCGACGGGTTGACGAGACTACCATCGAAGGAGAGGATGTAGGTGTAGATGCCATTAGAGAGCGGCCAAGATGACCAGCCATAGCCACCGCTGCCAGAGTTCCTTAGCTTACCACTATCAATACGGACATAGCCGCTGCGCACAAAGTTTGAACCTGATAAACTAAAGCTAGGATTTCCGGGCTACATATACTCTAATTAGCCAGGCAGCGGAGAGGAAAGCTAAGCCAGCGATCGGCGTAGTTTGACGGGTAGACGTTACTGCCATGGGAACCGAGGGCGTAGGCGTAGATGCTATCAGAATGTGGCTGAGATGACCAACCATCGCTATCCATACCGGAGTCCCTCAATGCTCCGCTGTCATTACGAATATAGCCGCTGCGCACAAAACTTGATAATTTGCGAAATTGCCGACTTATTCTTCCGTGCTACATATACTCTAATTAGCCAGGCAGCGGAGAGGAAAACCGTAACGACGTTGAAGATAGGCATCCGATGGAGCAACTCCGCTGCCGTAGAAGCCGAGATAGTAGGCAACATCAGCAGTATATGGCCAAGACGACCAAGAATAACTATTCATGGCAGACCAATCTAGTTTATAGTTATAAATATGGATCGCGCCGCTGCGCACGAAATAACTTGGAAAAATTAAGGATTAGGTTTTTGCTTATTCTGCATGAGCTTTGTCAGGACATCCGCAACGCACTGCAAGCAAAATACGCAATTCTTAATTTCTCTTGTTACATATACTCTAATTAGCCAGGCAGCGGAGAGGATAGGAGTTGCTTGCATCACTAGCCGAAGATGGCTTAATCGTACTCCTATCGAAAGCCAAAATATGCGCAACTGTAGAGTTATAGCGTAGCGCAGCCCAATAGTGGCCGTTCGTGCCCGCCAGCACTAATTTTACCCCGTTTAGGATGCCGCTGCGCGCTGACCTTCAACCAAAAATAAATCATTAGCTTTTCGAGAACGTAATTTTCGCCAATTTCGCTAAAAGACCTTGATTTTTGGAGAGTTTTGCGCTAAAATAGACAAAAGAGTTTCGGGCTGTCTAAAATTGCTGTGCTTAGGCGGCTAAATATTATAATATAATAGGAATTTTAATTGTGCCAACTATCAATCAATTAATTCGTAAACCGCGCCATAAAGCCGCGAAAAAATCAAAAGCTCCGGCGC
The DNA here is from genome assembly GCA_964578645.1 of uncultured Candidatus Saccharibacteria bacterium. GTDB lineage: Bacteria > Patescibacteriota > Saccharimonadia > Saccharimonadales > Saccharimonadaceae > Nanosyncoccus. Next base: position 1,251 of record CAZODR010000004.1, read on the forward strand.
TGGGTTCGATTGTCAATACTCTAAAGACTAAGCGTTATAATCAAGCCGCTCCTCTGAAGCGTGGCGTTTGTTTGAAGGTGACGACGAAGACTCCGAAGAAGCCAAACTCCGCTTTGCGTAAGGTTGCGCGTGTGCGCTTGACGAATGGTCAGGAAGTCTGGGCTTATATCGGCGGGGAAGGACATAACCTCCAGGAGCACGCGGTCGTGCTTGTGCGCGGTGGTCGTGTGCCAGATCTCCCGGGTGTCCGTTACCATATTGTCCGCGGTACGCTCGATTTGCAAGGTGTTCAGGGTCGTAAACAAGGCCGTTCGAAATACGGCGCGAAGAAGGGAGAATAATCATGCCACGAAAAGTTACTAAATCTCTCCAGCGTAAAGCTACCCCCGATCGTAAGTACCAGAGCGTCCTGGTCCAGCGGTTGATTAATAAATCCATGCTTGATGGGAAAAAGCAAGTCGCGGAGCGGGCCGTTTATCAGGCTCTCGAAGGCGCTGCGAAAAAGCTTAACTCCGAAAATCCAGTCGAAATCTTCGAAAAAGCATTGGCGAACGTTAGCCCTGATTTCGAGGTTAAATCTCGCCGTGTCGGCGGTGCAAACTACCAGATTCCGTTTCCGATTAGCGGCCATCGTCAGCAGCATTTCGCCTTTTCTTGGCTAGTCCAGGCAGCTCGCGCTCGCCAGGGAATGCCATATGCGAAACGCCTCGAGCTAGAAATCGTCGACGCTTACAACGAGACCGGTGCCGCGTTCAAGAAGAAAGAAGATTGTCACCGCATGGCGGAAGCCAACCGCGCCTTTGCGCATTTTGCTCGTGCTTAGGATCTAAAAAAGCTAGCGTGGTGTCGAGTAAACGCATAATAAAAAAGCCCCATAGCTTGCTATGGGGCTTAAACATGTTTAAGCGTCTGTAAAATTAGGTGTTAGCCGAGAAGCTTCGCATACACTGCCTCGCGCACTGCATTATAGTCTGAACTCGATAAGTATTCAATGCAGTCACTGTCGCACTTTTTGTGCGCCAAAACCAACTTTGCCAGCTTTTCCGCGTTCTCTTCCTCCGAGATATAGTTAGAATCGCAGCGATAAGCCAAATAATGCAACAGCTCCGCGCTCAGCTTCGGATGCGCGGCCGCTACCAGCCACTCGTCATAATAATCGGATTCGTCCGATAAATACCAAACATCAGCGCAGACTCTTGGAGACTCCCACTTTTTAGGGTCCTTGCTGCCATTTCTGTAGACTCCGAGTATGTTGCAAAAATAAGTTAGCTGGTCCGGAGACAGAGTCTCCACAGGCTCCGGCTTGGTCTCCTTGGCTTTCGGGCTTGGCGAAGGTGAACTCGGACCCGTAGTGGCTTTCTGCGCTTCATCGCCCTTTGTCTGGGACTTTTGCTTGTCCGAATCTTTGCCTGCTGCCTTTTCGCTACTCTTGGCATCTCTCTCTGGAGCCTGTGTTGCGCCTGATTTTGTCTGCGCGTCATCATCTTTCGGCTCTGTCAGCCCGCAAGCCTCCTCGCAAGCCGCCAGTCGCGCCTCAAAATCATCCTTAGAACTTTTCGGCCAATTGGCAAACACCACCACTAAAACAACCATTATAACCGCAAATGTGGCTAATATGGTCGCAGCAATGGACGCAGCGGTATCCTGAGTTTGGTTCGTCTTCTGCGCCTCGGTCTGCCGATCTCCAGCCTCTTCATTCTGCATTGCGCCGCCGCCCTGGCCCGTTCCTTTGCTTTCTTTGCCTTCTGCGCTTTCCTCAGTTTTTGCGCTCTCTTGCTCCTGGCTTTCTGCCAGTTTCTCATCCGTCTTCATCCGGATTCCCCCTTTCAGTTTTGGATTTGCCTAGCATTCGCCTAATTTTCACTGATTTGCTCGTAATTTGCTAGGAACTTCCTCTTTTCGGCAAAATTAATGCCCATACTTCCATTATAGCACACATCTCCGAAAAAGTCAAGGAATTCCTCTAAAAATTGCAAGAAATCTATAGATGTTGTAAAAAATACAACGAATTTTTGCCAAAAAGCGCCGTAAGCTGCGCAAAAATCCCCCAATCTTATAAATCTTATGCTATAATAAAATACAAATACAACTAGGAGGCAAAACATAATGGTGAGATTAGCTATCAACGGATTTGGCAGGATCGGACGTTGCGCTTTTAAGATTGCTTTTGAGCGCCGGGATGCTGAAGTTATTGCGATAAACAGTTTGGGTGACCCGGGACAGTTTGCTCACCTCTTGAAGTATGATTCCGCTTATGGCGTTTATGATCATGAAATTAGCTACGATGACCGTCATATTATCGTCGATGGCGTGAAAATTCTCTTCTTGAGTGAGCCCGAACCCATGCGCCTCCCTTGGGACAAGCTGAAAATCGACGCCGTTATGGAATGTACCGGGCGATTCACGAATCCTGCCGATGCCCGCGCGCATATTAAGGCTGGCGCGCGCAAGGTGATTATTTCCGCCCCCGCGAAGGGAACTGGCGCGAAGACCGTCGTCCTCGGCGTCAACGAAGAGGTCGTGACGGCCGATGACGAAATTCTTTCCTGCGCCAGCTGCACGACGAACTGTATCGCTCCGGTCATGAAAGTGCTCGAGGATAACTTCGGCATCGATCGCGCGATGATGACTACGGTCCATTCCTATACCGCCTCGCAAAAGTTGGTCGACGACGCCGCGAAGGACATTCGCGAAGCTCGCGCCGCCGCGGTCAACATCGTCCCGACGACTACTGGCGCCTCGAAGACGACCGCCGTGACGATTCCGAGCCTCGAAGGGAAATTTAACGGTCTCAGCGTGCGCGTCCCTAGCCTCGTCGTCTCGCTGGCCGATATTACGGCGATTCTGAAACGCGAAGTGACGAAAGAGGAAATTAACGAAGTTCTCGAGCGCTCAGCGCGTGAGCCGTATTATGAAGGCATTCTCGACGTCACTCATGACGAGTTGGTCAGCTCAGACTTTCGCGGCAATTCTCATTCCGCAGTCGTCGATCTCGCCTTGACCGATGTCGTCGGCGGGACGCTCGTGAAAGTTATTGCTTGGTATGATAATGAATGGGGCTATTCGAATCGCCTCGTCGAGTTGTCGGTTGATTTTGGGCGCGAAGTGTAATAGACTGAAATTATAACAAAGGAGGAAAATGCCAGAATATCATATTTATCTCGGAGCCGATCATCGTGGCTTTAAGAAAAAAGAAGATCTTTTTCCGATGTTGAATGAGTGTCATGAGAATGTCATCGTCGAAGATCTCGGGGCGGAGAGCTATGACGCGGATGATGATTTTAATGATATTGCGGTCGCCGTCGCTCGTGCAGTGGTGCGCGACGAGCATAGCTTTGGTATTTTGCTCTGTGGGTCTGCCCATGGCGTCTGTATGCAGGCGAATCGTTTGACGGGCGCGCGTGCCATTCACGCTGATACTGAAGCCAGCGCTCGTGTCGGCCGCGAAGATGATTATGCGAACATTCTCTGTTTGCCAGCCGATGATCTCGATGTCGATTCGATGGAGCGCATTATTAAGGCGTTCTGTCACGCGCGCCCGAAAAAAACGCCAAAATATGCTCGTCGCGCCCAGCGTCTCGACACAATTTTGGCCGAAACCGCGACTACCGAAGATGGTTTCATCGTCTCCTCGCCCGCAAAATCCGCTGAATCTAGCGAAGAGGAGTAAGTATGTCCGTTATCGCGCCTACGATTACGACCGACAATCTCGAAGTTTTTAACGCTAATTTTGAGGAATTCCAACAATTTGCGAAGCGCATCCAGGTCGACGCCTCTGACGGCAGTTTTGCTCCGACGACCATGGTTCCGCTTACGAGTATGAAATTTCCCGAAGGCGTCGCGGTCGATCTCCATCTCATGTCGGCGCGTCCCAGCGAGCATTTACAACAGATTTTAGCCTTGAAGCCCAGCCTCTGTATTCTTCATGCCGAAGCTGATGATAATCTCGAAGCTATTTTTAATCAGCTGCGCGCGGCCGGCATTCGCGCCGGAGTCGCCATGATCAAAGCGACCTATCCCGGAAAGGTTGCCTCGCTCATCGCCGCCGCCGACCATGCGATGATTTTTGCCGGACAATTAGGCGCTCAAGGCGGCGCAATCGACATGATGCAGACCGAAAAAGTTCCCCTGATTCGCAAGATTAAGCCCGATATCGAAATCGGTTGGGACGGCGGGATTAATTTGAGTAATATTCGAGCTTTGGCGCACGACGGGATCGACGTCTTGAATGTCGGCAGCGCTATTTCTCGCGCCGAAGATGCCGCCGCGATGTACCAATCCTTGGTCGTCGAAGCCGAGAAGAAAGGCGTCCTGATCTAGATGGCGCGGATCGTGAGCCTCGGTAGTGCTTTGCAGGATATTTACCTCATCGATCATGATGATTTTGTTAGTACCGAAGTCGCGGGCCAGACAATTTTTAAAGATCTGACTATTGGGGCGAAGGCCGACATTGACCAGGTGAAATATACCATTGGTGGCGGCGGGACGAACTCTGCCGTTAGTTTCGCGCGCTATGGCCACGAAACCATATTTATTGGTAATATTTCGCGTGATGTCGCCGGCGAGGCCGTGCTCGCCTGTCTCGATGAAGAGGGGATTGATAATAGTTATGTCAACTTTTTGCGCGGTGGGACGGGGACATCCGTAATTTTGCTCGATGCGAAGACCGGCGACCGCACGATCCTTACGCATCGCGGTGTCGCCGCCAAGGCTGGAAACTTGCGCGCCAGCGACCTCGAGCTAATTTCGCCGGATTGGGTGTATGCGACCAGCCTTGGCGGCGAGATGGAGACTCTGCTGGACTTTTTCGAGACTGCGCATCGCATTGGCGCGAAGGTAATGTTTAATCCTGGCGAGCTCGAATTCCAGGCCGAGAAAAAGCTCATCGGCTTGCTTAGCGAAGTCGATATTTTACTCATGAATAAGCGTGAAGCTGCGCGCATTGTGCCTGGAGTGCTACTTAGCGAATTATTGAGCCGGCTCGCGGCTTATTGCCCGACGGTTTTGATTACCGATGGTGCTATGGGCGCAATTGCGACTAATCATGAGGAAGTTTATCGCTTGAGTGTTTACGAGCAAGTTCGGGCTCGCGATTTGACTGGCGCTGGCGACGCCTTCGGCTCGGGCTTCCTCGCGAAATATGCTGATGGCGCTAGTTTCCGCTCGGCGCTCGAGTTCGGCGCCGCCAGCGCCGCGAGTGTTGTCCAGAAATACGGCGCCAAGACCGGAATTTTGACCGGAAAGGAAGATTTGCATCCTATGCCAATCCAAGCAATTCATGATTTAAAATTTAATTAAGAAAGGAAGTTATGCTAGATGAAGAAATTTTAAAACAACTCGAAGCCGAAGATATTGCTCGTGCTAAGGCTTATGCCAATGATCTCGAGCGCGGTCTGAAAATTGTCCGCACCTTCCCCCAAGGCGTGACGATTTTTGGCTCCGCAAGGTTGCCCCAAGACAATAAATATTGTAAAAAAGCCCGCGAGCTCGGGCAGTTGCTGGCGCAAAACGGCCATGCCGTGATTACTGGCGGCGGCCCAGGCATTATGGAGGCCGCGAACCATGGCGCATTCGAGTATGGTGGTCGCAGTATTGGTCTGAATATTACATTGCGACACGAGCAGTTTCCGAACCCGTATTTGACCGACACGATGCAATTCCAGTATTTCTTCGCCCGCAAAGTCATGCTCGCGATGTCGGCGAAAGTTTATGTCATGTTCCCAGGCGGTCTCGGGACAATGGACGAGCTTTCCGAGATTATTATTCTTATGCAAGAAGGGAAAATGCCCAAGATGCCAGTTTTCCTCTTCGGGAAGAGTTTTTGGCGGCCGCTGGACCGCTTCATCCAGGGCAAAATGCTTCCGCTCGGCCTAGTTTCGAAAAATGACACGAAAATTTATAAAATGACCGACGACGTTAAGGAAATTGTCCGAGCCGCGAACAAAATCGGTCATCCGCCAATCAAGACGAATTATTACGACGGCTTCACTTCGGCAATCAAGGAAATGCAGCTGCCGGACGAAGAAAAGGTCATTAAGTAGCTAAAAATCCTCCCGGAGAGCGTCGGAAGCCGAAAAAACTGTTGACTTTTTAGAAGAAGTGTGCTATAATAGAAATATAGGGGTTGTTTTCGACCCTAAAACTCTTTAGAAACCTCCCAGAGCGCAATCGCCGCGGCGATCGAGACGTTAAATGACTCCTTGCGACCCTTCATCGGAATCTCGAGAAACCAGTCGCACCCTTCACGTATCGGCGCCGGAATACCCTCGACTTCTTCGCCTAGGACTAAAATTATCTTCTCGATCTCGCGCCCGCCGGTCGTGCGCGCATCGAGTTCGTTTAGCAAAATCCTCCGCTCGGCCTCCGCGGGCGCAAGGTTGTTTTCCAGCCCCATGATCGTCCAGCCGTCGATTTTTTGTCGCTTTAGCCAACTCGCGAGGTCCGCGATTTCTTCCTGCGTGACCATTTTTTCCGCTCCCAGCGCCGACTTCGCGATCTGGCGATCCAGCTTCGCTCTCAGATGTGGCAACAACTTTTCGTCATTAAAACGCGGCGTATAGCCCGAAACTCCGACCTGATTTATCCCCAGACCTTCCGCCGTGCGCAGAATCGCCCCGACGTTATAAGTTGACCGGATATTATGTAATACTGGCAAAACTTCCATAACTGTATTATATAATAGAATCTCAACGATTTTCCGAAAATCCCGCCAGGGTGCGTTACGATAAAAGTGCGAAATCAAACAGTTTAATTTACCGTTTAAAGGCTATGTGCGGCTATTTACGCAGTTTACTTTAAACGGTGAGCTGTTTGGTTTCGCGACTAGTAAATAGTCGCATTTTTCGTTGCGACCCTTCGCCAGAAATGATTAATGACATACAAAAACTGAGCCAACAATTGGAAAAAATGGGCGCCAGGCAAGAAATTATCAACAAACCAGCGTTCATGAGAATTCTCGATGAAAAAATATCAGGCTGCCACATCAAAGAGTCGCTCGCGCATAGTTTGAAAGCCGAGGAGGATCCTGCTAGTGGCCTACATTTCTCGGGGGACACCGGTAGAGAAAGCCACCAACGGGGCAAAGCCGAATTTGATCTCAGAGTCGATCAAAAAGGTAAAGTCATAATGTCGGTCGGTCATGCCGAGCGTGACAGGTTCGATAATCATGACTCCCAGATAGTCAATAGCTTTGAAGAAAGCACTTTCAACCCGCTAATCAGTGGTGGCTTCGAAGTCTTCACCGATCAAGTATATCTTGCTACTAATGAAGAGCGTATTAGGCGAGAAACGGGCGGAGTAGAAATTAAATATTCCCGCTCTACTGGGTACGAGACTACCCATTCTCAATATGATACAAATGGCAATGAAAACTATCGCGAGGTCAAAACTTATGCGCCTCACGAAATGGATGCAGATAATTTCGCTAATCAAAAAATGCTAAATATCGAATTTAATCGGCAGCTTGATAGGGATGACCGACCGAAAAAAGTTAGTCGGATCGAGCTAAAACAGGAACGCGATATTGCCAGAACGCATAATCGAGAAGTTACAGAACATTTACGCATGAGCCGCAATAAAGATAAAAGTACAGTAGATATTGCCGGTACGGCAAGGGGCAAAAAGGTGAAGTTGGAAACAGTTCCAATTAATAATCAATATGGCACCTCCGATCTGAGAGTCTCAAGGCTAGAGCAGAGGCTGGAGGAATCAGCGCAGTCGCAAGAATAAGCTAAAAACTACCCCATCCCCCCGTTATACCACACATCTCCGAAAAAGTCAATAGATTTTCGTCAAAACCCAGGTCTTCCTGCAATTTTCCCTAAAATCATGCTATAATTATATCTATGGAAAGATACGACCCTCTGAAGATTGAACAAAAATGGCAAAAGATCTGGGACGAGACCGAGGCTTTCAAGGCCGGCCCGATCGACGAAAATCGCCCAAAAATGTACCTCGCCGAGATGTTTCCGTACCCGTCTGGCGCTGGGCTGCACGTCGGCCATGTGCGTAATTTCACCATCGTTGACGTCTTGGCGCGGTTCTATGCGCAGCAGGAAATGAACGTCCTTCGCCCGTTTGGCTACGACACTTTCGGGCTTCCAGCCGAAAACTACGCGATTAAAACTGGGATTTCGCCCCAAAAGGCGACCGAGGACAATATCAAAAATTTCCGCAAACAAGCGAAAAAGCTCGGCTACGCCGTCGATTGGAGTCGCGAGATTAATACCAGCGATCCGGAATATTATAAATGGACGCAGTGGTGCTTCCTGCAGCTTTATAAAAAGGGTCTGGCCTACCAGAAGGAGTCGTATCAGTGGTGGTGCCCGGTAGATAAGACTGTGCTCGCGAACGAGCAGGTCGAAAACGGTAAATGCTGGCGCTGCGGTCACGAAGTTGAAAAGAAAAAGATGAAGCAATGGTTCTTCAAGATTACCGACTATGCCGACGAATTGCTCGAGGGGATTGATGCGCTCGAGTGGCCGGAAAAGATTAAAACCATGCAAAAAAACTGGATCGGCCGCAGCGAAGGCGCCGAGATTAAGTTTGAAATTGCCCCCGAAGACGGGGAAGAAGATGATGAGGCTAGTCAGCATGCTTGCGCTTCTGTCGAGAAACCAAAACCAGTAAAAAGCAGCGAGGTGATTAAGGAGCGGGGGGCACAGCCTTCCCTCGAGGGTGAAGAAGATGATGAGGTTAGTCAGCATGCTTGCGCTTCTGTCGAGAGACTAAAGCGAGCGAAAGCTGAGCGAGCAGAATCTGGCACCCGTGAAGACGGGCTGACAGATGGGTCTCTCGAAGAAGACGCAAGCATGCTGACTGAAGATATCACCGTCTTCACTACTCGCCCCGATACAATCTTCGGCGCAACCTTCCTAGTCTTAGCGCCCGAGCATCCAATGGTTCAGTATCTAGTAAACGACAATACTCGCGAAGCGGTTAATAAATACTGCCAGGCCGCGGTCAAGAAATCGGAAATTGAGCGCCAAGAGAACAAGGAGAAGACTGGTGTTTTCACTGGCAGCTATGCGATTAACCCGGCTACTGGCGAGAAAATCCCGATTTGGGTCGCCGATTATGTCCTCATGGGCTATGGCACGGGCGCGATTATGGCGGTGCCGGCACATGACGAGCGCGATTTTGAGTTCGCCGAAAAGTTCGAACTGCCCGTGAAAGAAGTTATCGAAAAACCAGAAAACAGCGACGATGACAGTCGTTGCTATCATGGCGAGGGTGAGCTGGTCAATTCGGAGCAGTTTAATGGCACGAGAAGTGAAGATGCGCGCGAACAGGTTGTCGCGTGGCTCGAAAGCCAAGGCCTCGGGCGTCAGAAGGTGACTTACCGTATGCGCGATTGGCTGATTTCGCGCCAACGCTATTGGGGCTGTCCGATCCCGATCGCTTATGATCAAGATGGCAATGCGCATCCGATCCCCGAAGACCAGTTGCCGGTCATGCATCCCAAGGTAGAAGATTATCAGCCCGACGATTCTGGTCGTTCGCCCCTCGCCAAGGCCAAGGATTGGCTGAAGGTCACTCTGAAAGACGAAAACGGTAATGATATCGAATGTACGCGCGAGACCGATACGCTCGATGGTTATGCTTGCTCGAGCTGGTATTTGTGGCGTTATACTAGCCCGCACGACGATCAGGCAGCCTGGGATCCGGAAGCGATTAAATATTGGGCGCCGACGGATATTTATTGTGGTGGCGATCATGCCGTGGCGCACCTGCTCTATGTGCGTTTCTGGTGCAAATTCTTTGCCGATGAAGGCTATCTGCCCTTCCGCGAACCGGTTAAGCGCTTACTTTATAACGGTTATATTAATGCCCCAGACGGCAAAAAAATGAGCAAAAGCAAGGGCAATGTCATCGATCCGCTAGAGGTGATCGAAAGTGGTTATGGCGCCGACACCTTGCGCACTTACGAGATGTTCATCGGTCCATATGACCAAGACGCAGCCTGGAACACCGAAGCTATCGGCGGTGTCTACCGCTTCTTGAACCGTTGCTGGACACTGTGCTTTGATGATGGTCTTGTAGAGAATGAGGAGAATAAGGATCAACGTCCGCACCAAACTGCTTTGCGCCACAAGACCATCAAAAAGGTTACTGAAGACATCCACCGCAACAGCTTCAACACCGCCGTGGCGGCGCTCATGGAATACGTCAACGCTCTCTATAAATCCGGCGCAAGTATGGACGACAAGATCACTTTGTCGAAGTTGCTCAAGCCATTCGCGCCGCATTTGGCTAGCGAAATGCTCGAACATCTTGGCGCTGACGACGTTTGGCCAGTTTGGGACGACCAATATCTGGTCGCCGAGGTTATTGAGGTTATCGTCCAGGTCAATGGCAAACTCCGCGCCCGTCTCCAGGTCGCTCCCGATCTGCTGGGCGACGCCGCTGAGCTCGAGCGCCTCGCCCTCGCCGACGAAAACGTCCAGCGTTTCATCGGCGATCAGCCTGTACGCAAGGTGATCGTTCCGCGCGGAGCGAGGCTGGTTAATCTCGTCGTCTAAAGGACGCTTTAGGGGTAGCGCTCCCTAAAAATCCGGAGTTTTAGCCAAAAATGCCTGTAATTACCATAAAAGCTTGACTTTTTTGATAATGTGTGATACAATAGAGGTAGGAGGCTGGAAAATATGGCCTCTAGAGCACGTTATTTTCATAGAAAGGGGGTGAAACTATGAAAAGATTAGTTAAGAGAGCAATTGCTCTCTTTGTGGCAGTATTGATCGCCCTAAACGCCCTCTCGGCGCTTAGCGACAGTGTTTGTTCGCCGGTAGTGGCTTCTGCGAAAACCAAAGCAGCTTCGGAAGAAGTCAGCCTCTGGGATTCAGTCAAGGACACGGCCTCAAAAGCCGTTCAGAAACTGAAGTCCGAGGAGACTAAGGCGGCACTCCAGAAGGCATTAAAATCCCTTCAGAAAAAAGTAAAGGAGCTCGCACCGAAAGTTAAAAAGCAGGCGATGAAACTTCTGAAGAAGGCTGAAAAGCTAATCAAAGAAGGGACGCCCAAAGCCTTAAAAGCAGCTAAAAAGTTGCTTAAGAAAGCCCAGAAAATCATTCAGAAGGGTTTAAAATCCCTCTCCGATTACAGAAAGGAATCGGAGAAAAACGTGGTCGACTTTGCCAAAAATAATGGCAAACGCCACTAGCGAAGCAGGCTGCTCATAGAAAGCAGCGAGCAACCTGCTCGAAGATCAAACTGCCGTTGGCGGCCCGTTCCCGGACCGCCAACTTTCTTTGAAAAACCTCTTGATATTACGAAAAAAATATGATAATATCAATTAAGAATTTTATATAAAAGGAGCATTATGCCTGAACCTAAGAAACAGAGTAGTCCACGCAAGACCGGACTTCGCCGCAGTCATCTTCGCCTGAAGTTGGCCCGCGCTGTGAACAGCAAGTCCCCGGTCAAAGCGTTCGAAACTGCTAAGAAAACGCCAAATTTGAAGGTAAAAACCGTCAAACCGGCTAGTAATATGACTACTAAAGCGAAAAAGGCGGAAGCCAAAACTGCGACACCAAAAAAGACTTCGACTACGAAGATCACTACTAACACTAAAAAATCTAAATAAAAGGAAAAACTAGGAAAAACTATGGCTAGTAACCGGCACTTGGGGAGAATTATTGTATTACAGAGCTTGTATGAATACGAGTTTCGCACTAAGGCTGGGGACGCGACCGCTGAGATTGATAGCATTGTCGCGAAAAACATCGAGCCATACGCAAAAGCATTGGGCGATACCGAGTTTGTCTACGGATTAGCGCGGGCGGTAGCGAGCAATTTTGAGCCGCTAGATACCGTTTTGCAGCCGTTAGCGCCGGAGTGGCCGATTTCGACGATCGCTGCTATCGACCGCAATGTTTTACGCATGGGCTTGTATGAGTTGCAGTCTTCGGCTGATGCCGTACCGCCGAAAGTCGCTATCAATGAAGCCGTTGAGCTAGCCAAGGCTTTTGGCTCTGAGAATTCCTCGAAATTCATCAACGGTGTTCTCGGCACTGCATATCGCCAAATTTATAACGAAGAATCATCTCCTAAGGAGAAAAATCATGAAGCAAAAACACAATCGGAAGTCGGTGCGCCAGACGCAGCGACCGCAGCCGAAAAGAACCAAGTCGTCAGTGCCGACCGGGTCGACGCCGCCGCGAACAAAAGCCACGTCGCCTAAGGCGACTGAGCAAAAGTCCAAGAATCGTGACTTGGCGGCCCCGCCGCAATCTCTGGAGCTGCCGAAGGATCGTAAGGTTCCGGAAGCTCTACCTCTGAAATCTGAGCGCGAAAAGACCAACGCCTTTTCTCGCTTGACGACGCGGGTCTTCAAAAAACCGGCTATTAAAGAAATTGTCCGCGAACCGACTGCCGGAGGCATCGTTTTTCGCCCCGATAAAACCGGCCAGGACATTGAAATCCTGCTCATTCAGGATTCGAAAGGTCGCTGGACCATCCCTAAGGGGCACATCGAAAAGGGCGAAACCGCGAAACAAACCGCCGTGCGCGAAATTGGCGAAGAATCTGGACTGTTCCACATCAAGCTTCTGTCTTGGCTGGGAAAAATCCATTTTCAGTATCGCCGCGTTGATAAGCTTGTGCTTATGACGACGCAAATTTATCTTGTCCGCGCGCTCGATGACGCCGAAATCCCTACTAAGGAACAATGGATGAAGGGTATAAAATGGTTTAAATTTAATGACGCTATTGACGCAATTGAGTATGAAGATATCGAAAAGCTCATGCTCGTCGCGCGTAATAAAATCCGTCAAGGTATCTAATTGGGAGAAAAAATGGATCCAATCATCAAAGCACAATATGAAACTTTTGCACGCGAGAAACTCGGGTTTGAGTTTAATGATATCGAGCTTCTGATTACCGCGCTCACGCATCGTAGCTATGTCAATGAGCACAAAAAGAGCGTCAAGGAACACAACGAACGTCTCGAATTTCTCGGAGATGCCGTACTAGAGCTCGTTAGTTCCGACTTTCTCTATCGCAGCTATGACGAGCCCGAAGGTATTATGACTGCATGGCGCTCGGCCTTGGTGCGCACTGAGAGCATCGGTGCTGCCGGCGAAGAACTGGGCTACGAACCGCTCGTGCGACTATCGAAGGGCGAGAAACATGGCTCGAGCCGCGCACATGCTTCGATTTTGGCCGACTGTTTCGAGGCGGTCATTGGCGCGATCTATCTCGACCAAGGCTACGATGCTGCGCGAGATTTTATCGCAAAACATATCCTCGTGAAAATCGACAAAATTCTCGAAGATGGCAGCTGGCGCGATCCGAAGTCGTATCTGCAGGAGCTAGCGCAACATAGTGATGGCGCTACGCCGAATTATAAGGTCCTCGGCGAAGAGGGTCCGGACCACGACAAGGTCTTTACCGTCGGAGTTTATGTCGGCGGACAGCTCAAAGGTAAGGGCTCGGGTCATTCAAAGCAAGAAGCCGAAGGGAAGGCTGCGGCCGAAGGCGTCAAGCTTTATCTCAAACAGCAGGGTGGCCATAAGCCCAAGGCTTAGGCCCGCGGCGCTCATCTTTGCCTGGTGTCGTCATTGTCTTTGCCTGTCGTGATCATTCTTGCTCGTCATCATTGTCTTTGCCTGTCGTGATCATTCTTGCTCGTCATCATTGTCTTTGCCTGTCGTGATCATTCTTGCTCGTCATCACTTTCCCTTATCGTCATCTCTCTGCGAATCTCCGCCCCGATCATGATCGCTCTCATGCTCCCGCTCGATTTCAATCGTCAAAATCCCGCTTTTTAATAACACCGCAACGGCCAAAGCCGCGCAAATCCCCCAACTTAATATAATTAAACCTGTATTCATATCTTCACTATACCAAAATGAATTCGCAGTGCAACCAGAATTTCATCCTTTACAATTCGAATAATCTTTGCTATAATCAAACGAGCAATAATTAAGGAGAAAAAATGCTAGCGATTCGCATGCAGCGTAATGGCCGCGTACACTCTCCCGTGTACCGGATAGTCGTCCAGGAATCACAGCGCCACCCGCTCTCGGGTCGTGTTGTAGCCGAGGTCGGCAACTACAACCCGGAAACCAAACGTGTGGTTTTGGATCAAGAAAAAGTCCAGTTTTATCTCGAGCATGGCGCTCAGCCGTCGAGCCGGGTAGCTTATGTTTTGAAAAAAGAAGGTATTAAATTGCCCGATTGGTATAAAGAAGCGCCCGCGAAGCACGCCCAGGCGAAGCATGCTGATAAACTGCGCAAGAACCAGCCTAAGGAAGAGCCTGCAGCCGAGGTTGCGAGCGCAGAAGCTCCGAGCGACGCTGGGGAAGCATCCGCCGAAGCTTAAGATTAGTAGCTAGTATCAGATCAAAAACAGCTCCTAGATTTCTAGTGGCTGTTTTTAGCTCTAGGCGAAAACTAGAATTTATACTATAAATATCCCTCCAAGCTTTTATAAACTCCAGCTTGCATTTTCAAATTCTGTGCTATAATAAAAGCATAGCTATTAATAAAACTGGAGATCAGAACATATGGCAACCATTGACCAACAATTCGTAGAATATATCGTAAAGACATTAGTAAACAATCCAGACAAGGTTGTTGTCGACCGTGAGATTGACGAACGCGGCGTATTGCTCAGCTTGAGCGTCGACCCAGAGGATGTTGGCCGTGTGATTGGTAAACGGGGCGCAACCGCCCAGAGTATCCGCACTCTGTTGCGCGTCTTAGGTACGAAGAATGGTGCGCGTTATAATCTAAAAGTTGTCAACACTGATGATATGGGGAATAATAATCGCAGCGAAAGCTTTACTGATGCTGAGGCCGTAGGTAAGTTGCGCGATGACGAGGAAGAAGGCGAGGCTCCGCTCGACGGCGGTGAAGAGGCGACCGAGCTGGCCGAGAAGACTCGCGCTGAACTCGCCGACCTCGACGATCTCGAGATTTAGGAATTTAGATTCTCTAGCGCAAGTAAAAGCCCCTGGTCGCGGCGCAAAGCTTTGACCAGGGGTAAGTGGGCAATCGCCCTCTAAATTGTTGACATCAGCAGCTGGAAATTTTCCAGGCAGAGTTCACTCGGACTAATGAAGAGCCAGCGCTCCCGCTCCGGATCGTTTCTGTCCACAATCCGAAACTTCTGGTCTACGATCTCAGACTTCCAGCCCAGCGCATCGTCCAGCATCTCTAAAGTCTCCTGGAAAATTTCCAGCATCCCTTCAGTCACGTTAGACCAGCTCTCGGCAAGTCCCTTCGCGATCTCGAGCCCCTCCTCGTCGGAGTTGAATTCGTGCTCAATCAGCGACTGAACGCCTCTCGCCGTCAACCAGTACGTCTGCGACGAATCGTCCTGACGGCACATCAGTACTCTCCCGTGCCTAAAAGTCGCCTCACAGCGTCTGCCTTTTTGCGCTATATAGCGCTCCAGAACGCCGCGTATGTGCTTATACGAAGAGTCTACGCGCTCGATCAGGCGTCGCGCAGCCCGTACATAGGAAATATTCTCAGCCGTTGCCGGAAATAATTCCGTATAAAGCCGCGGCAGCTGCGGACAGTCGCTATAATCCCAGCTGTCATCCACTACCATACTGATTTCCCAATTTTCGAAAATCAGCTCCGGTGAGTACCAAGATTTCTCGCGCCAGTCCATAAAAGCCCAAAGCGCATAAGCTTTTGGTGCTCTTTCTGCCATTTTCGTCCCAATGTAAAAGTCCATAATTATCACCTTCCCCCGCGGGGCCCTTTCTCTATATATGTCAACATTTGCGAAGCTTTTACAGATTAAAAAGCTTATACTTCCATTATAGCACACATGGTCGAAAAAGTCAATACTAAATATGCTTTTTCGCTAAAATCTCCAGCGCAAAGCCACTTTTATCCCAGATCTACGGCGCAAAACTGCGAATTCTGGAAATTTTATGCTAAAATGGGACTAAATAAGGAGAAAATTCATGGATAGCACTAAGCCAGCGGCAAAGCCAAACGCTACGAAAAAGACTGAAACCCTCGCGAATGATAAATCCGGAGCCAAGAAAAGCGGTAGTAGCTCCGAGTCGAAGAAAGCAAATAGTTCCGAAACTAAGGCCACGCCTCTCATCGTCGGCGGAATCATCATTGCTCTCGTCGCGGCCGGCATTATCGGCTTGATCGCTCTCGATTCTGGCGAGACAGACGGCGGGGACGGCTCGGGTAGTAGCGCAGTCACCGAACAGCCGCAGGGGAATTGCACCGTCATCGAATGTATGAAAAAGCTCAGCCCGAGCGACAGCATCGAAAAAATCACCGAAATTATCGGTGTCGAGGGCAAAAAGAGCGATTATAGCGAAGAATATACTTGGAAATTGGACTCCAAAAACTGGATTACCCGCAAGACTGCGACCGGATCGGTCAGCATCCAGGCTACAATCGACAAATCCACGATCAAAAACGACAATGTCGACTTCCCGTCCGCCAGCGAGCTCCAAGAGATGCTCAACTCCGGCTCCTTCACTTACGAAGAATTGGTCAAGAAACTTGGCGGAGCTGAGGGGACATTGTATAGCGTCGGCGAAACCTCGAAATCCTACATATGGGTCAACCGCCATGACCAGACTCTCGGCGCGACTTTCAACAACGAAACCAAGAAGTGCACCGTCGCTAGCCTGAGGTAGTCGACAAAACTCTTGACTTTTTCGCCGAGGTGTGCTATAATGGAAGTATGGGCATGAATTTTGATGCTCGAAAAGCACATTAAGGTAAAACTCAAAGTAAAAGGGGGAAACTTATGAGAAGAAAAGTTTTTGTAAGCGCCATTTTGGCGTTGGGATTTATGGCGGTAGTTAGCTCAGAGCTGGATTGTCCCGATTCTGGCGACCGACGGCGATACCAGACCGAGGCCATAGCTTTGGTCGCGCCGCCGGCAGGAGGAGTTGAGGATTGTACGACGAACCTCGATGAGAGTGCTAGCGCTAGGCTGTACGATCTCGTATCGGAAGCTAATCTGGCGACAGCACAGCCTAGCGCGGGGTCATTACCTCCGCTAGCGACGGCGGCGCGACCAGTCGAGACTTCTACGCCTACGCCGGCCACGCCGACGCCCAGTCCGACTTTAGTGCCAACGCCCGTTCCGACGCCTCGGCCGACGAAAAAGCCTCAGTCGCGGCGAATTTCTACTGCGAAACAGCGCAAAAAGCTGTTATGGCTGGGATGGACTGAGTTCGAGAGCGGGGAGCAATCTTGGAAACTGACCGCGAGCGACGGCGGGCATGCGTATGGACGTTATCAGTTCGATGATCGCCATTCGTTGGCCGAGTTCCTGCGCTTCTGTGTCAATGCCGATCGCGAGAGTTTTGAGTCATTTACGACTTTTTATACCGTCGTCGACGGCAAAGCTCAGATTAAGAATACCGATCGCCTCGAAGAAGAATGGCTCTGGATCTGCCATCTTCAGGGCGAGAAGTTCTACCAGCAGCAGACAGATTTCGCGCTACAGTCGTATTATCAGCCGGCGCGTAGGACCGTGAGGCGGGTCGCAAATGTCGACATCGAGGATTATGGGCCAGTACTTCGCGGCACTGTCATGTCGATCGCTATCCGCAACGGCCATTATCCGAGCAATATGACCTCAGTTACGCGAACATATTATCGCGGAATTTCTGAGCGGGAATGGCTGGCGGCGATTTATGCTGCTGAAGCACGGCGCCATGAGGACCAGGCCGAACGCTGGAATGGAGAGCAAAAGCAGGCCGCTCTCTCTGCCCTAGCTGCGTATCAAAACGCTAACAGCCAGGGAGAGATACAAAAACTGAAGCAAAAACATAGCTTCGAAGCGGTTCTCTAGAGAACCCAAGGGACGCCATTCTGGCGTCCCTGTTTTAATTCTTAAGAACCTTTAACCTAGCGGCCTATTTAGCAAAATCCGCCTCAACCACCAAAAAATCGCCCCCCAGGCGACTTTTTGAACATAGAAGCTCTCAACTTTCATGTTGGCTCGCAGTTAGCCTTATGTTCTCTCGAACTAATTCCATTATAGCTCATGCTTAGAATTCTGGCAAGACTTTTTTCGTAAAATCCTTTCCCAATGAAAATCAGTTTTTAACCTCTAACGCTTAGAAAACCCATATTTTAACCTCCAGCACTTAGAATAATCGCCCAAAAATGATAAAACTATTGACTTTTTCGGAGATGTGTGCTATAATGGAAGTATGAGTATCGTAGAGTTGCAAAATTGGTTTCTTCGACACGTCCGCCAGAGCGAGTTTCCGTATGAGCTCAGCCGGGAGCAGGCGGAAGCCGTCCTTGACCCGCACAAAAACGCCCTAATCACTGCGCGGGCTGGATCCGGGAAGACCCATACCTTGATTGCGAAGGTCGTCTACCTAATTGCCCTCGAAGGTGTTCCGGCTTCGAAAATTCTCGCTCTAGTTTTTAACCGTGAGCCGCGTGAGGATTTCCAGCGTCGCCTAGATGCGATTCGGGTCGATGGTGAGAAGCTCCCTGGGGTCGAAAATCTTGCGCGCACTTTTCACAGCCTTGCCCATGAATTTGGCCATCAAGCCGGTGAATATCTCTGTGATCAGGAGCAAGAAGCTTATATCGCCGAAATCGTGAATAAAGTCATTGACCCGCAGCATCTCTATGACTTTGTCCGGGATGATTCTTATGAGCCGCGGCGTGAGGACTATGCGACCGACCAGGGCTATTATGCCACAATTCGCAATTTGCGCTATGAAGCCCTCGACGGTTCGAGAGTGAAATCGCGCGGAGAGAAAATTATCGCTGACTTCCTCTTTGAGCATGACCTGGATTTTAAATATGAAGGCGTAACCTTTTATCTCAAAAAGCTCAAGCGTTATGCTACGCCCGACTCTCTTGCCTATTTCGAAGATTATGACGAACTTAAGCCCGACTTTTGTCTCGAGGTCGCGGGCGAGAAAATTCTCTGGGAACATTGGGGAATTAGCGGCGACGAGACCGACTCGGAAATCGCCGAAATTAATCGCTCTGGAGTCATTGGCGACTATGCAGCCTACAAGGCGAAAATGGCTTTCAAGCGCTGGTTTTATGCTGGCAAATGGCTCGATCCTGCGAAAATTCAGACGCGTGCCGCCGAGAGTGATCGCTATCTCCAGACCTTTCTTAGCTACCAAAAATCGATCTATACGAATTATCAGCCCGGAATTTCCCGCTCCGATTTCGAGGCTTTTCTCTCTGAAAAGCTCACCTCTGTCGGCATTACGCCTAGGAAGCTTTCTCCCGACGCTCTGCTGGAGAAGTTCCAGGCTAATCTCGTAGTCACGAGAGAGATTAATGAGCGTGTGGCGAATTTCATCCGCCGTGCCGAGCAACAATATCCGGGGGGTTTTGCTCGATTGACCCAGGATTGCCGTCGCGAGACGAACTCCCAGGTCCGCAAGTTCTATCAGATTTCGCTCGCTACCTATGAATATTATCTTCGTGAGCTCCAGGCCGATCCTGCGGGCGGCGCGCGCGGCTTGATTGATGAAATTTTCCCGAAAGATCATATCGTTACTGACGATTATGCTTTGTCCATGGAGCGCGCCGCCCGGAACATTGCCGCTGGCGCTGCCGGCTCGAAAACCGCCATCGATGAGATTGAATATCTCTTGCTCGATGAGTACCAGGATTTTTCACTGCTCTTCCTCCGCTTAGTTCACGCGATTCGTCGTCGTAATCCCGCGTTGAAAATTCTCGCCGTCGGGGACGATTGGCAGGCAATCAATGGCTATGCTGGCGCTTCTCTCGAATACTTCCAAAATTTTGAAAAATATTTCCCCGATGATGTCGCTCGCCTCAAGATCTCGACCAATCGCCGCAGCTGCCAAACCATCGTCGAAGTCACAAATCACTTCATGGAGGTAGCGATCGCGGACTATAATTCTGCAAACAGCCTCCGCCCAGATTCCTCGGGGACAATCCTTAATAATTGTATCATTGAGCGAATTCGAAAATTCTGGGACAGTAGCCAGGGTCGAATTGCGCGCGCAGACAAGCTTAATCGTTATATACTTCTTTTGCTGCAGATTGTTCATGATAATCCCGGGAAAAGCATTATGGTTTTGAATCGTGCCAACAAAATTAAGCTCAGCGATCATGAAGAATGCAACCTCGAGCATTTTCGAAAAATTTGCCTCCAAAAATCCGCCGGTCGCCTGCCGATCGAAAAAGTCCATTTCAGCAGCGTGAACCGCGCCAAGGGCCTCGAAGCCGATATTGTGGTTTTGCTCGAATCGGACATGGGGCGCTTTCCGATTTTTCATCCCGATAGCTATCTTTACCGCGTTTTTGGCGCCACTCCGCAGCAAGAGCTCGACGAACAAAAGCGTCTCTTCTACGTCGCTCTGACTCGGGCTCGCGAAAAGCTCTATCTTGTCCATAAATACGACCTCTCGCCGATTTACGCTCCGACGACCGTCGATGATTCCAACCCGCACCAGACCCTGCGCGCTGGGGATTTCCTCCGTATGCTAGGTCTTGAAAAATTCCAAGATTATTGTCCGAAAAAGCTCATCTCGATCACTGACCGGGTTAAACGTTATGGCGAGGAAGTCACTTTCTGCGCGCAAAAGATCGTCTTACGCCCCGCGCAGAAAAATCCGGAGAATCTCGATATTATCGCCTATACTGTCGGCGGCGATTGTGTCGTCCAGGATAATGCTATCCCTAACTATACGAACGTCCAGCAAATTTGTCAACTCGTCCGCGAGAAATTTCGTCGTCCCCAAAAGCTGATCGCGCGGCCCGATTTTTGGCAGAAAAACGGTATTAGTCGTACTTATGTTAAACTTTTTCCTGCCTAGCTAATCCCAGCCATAATAAGTATCCACCGGCTTAGCCGGTGGTTTTTCTCTGAACGGGCAAAAGCCCTCTTGTTACTAGCGGCCACCAGAGTGGCGTGGTGTAATCCGTCTTCTGCGCTTGTTATTAGCTACCCGTTGAACGGGTCGTTTAGGTCAAGAGTAAGTTGGTCGAGGCTACGATCCTCATCAAGTTGATGCTTAATGTACTCCTGTATCTTTTTCGTATTCTTTCCCGCAGTATCCACATAGTAGCCTCGACACCAAAACTGTCGGTTCCGATACTTAAACTTCATATTACCCCATTTGCTGTAAAACATGATACTAGACTTACCCTTGAGGTAGCCCATGAAACTAGAAACGCTCATTTTGGGCGGTATTTCTACGAGCATATGAATATGATCGGGGCAAACTTCCGCTTCCAGAATTGCTACTTCTTTCCATCTGCAAAGATCCCGCAAAATCTCACCGATTTCTAAGCGTTTTTGGCCATAGAAGACTTTTCTCCTGTATTTTGGCGCAAACACAATGTGATATTTGCAATTCCACGTTATATGAGATAATGTATTTGTATCTGGCATACGTCTTTATCCTTTCTTAATGTTATTATGCAATCTGACGGATTACATAATCATTGTAGGTGAGTATGTCAGATACTTAAATGTAGAACTTAACTGAACCCCCGGCCTAGCCGGGGGTTTTAGAGCCATAAAAATACGGCGCAATTTCTTGCGCCGCAGGCTTTAATCCCTAGCTAAAAATTTTGTCGAGACAACTTCCGAACCAAGCATAACCCTGCTTTTCCAGATATGCCTCGAATTCCGGGACTAGAGCAATGATTTTTGTCCCCGGCTGCACCGCCAGCGTCAGCTCCAGCCGCCCCTCCAGCGGATTTTGCTTTTGGCAAGCCTCAAAGACGACGGCCCAGCGCGCCGCCTCGATCGTCCAGTCCAAAAATCCCCGATAACTCCGCAGCGCGCTCGTGATTTCTTCGCTCGCGCCCAGATTCGTCATCGCCTTTCCATCGGTCATGACAAACAGATAGCAGAAATTACCATCCGTATCGGCCGGAAACCATGGTGTCTGGGACTTTTCATAAACCCCATTCGGATCCTGATATAGCATTTGGCTAATGCCAAAATGCCGGTGCAGCCAAACAATATCCACGTCCGGCGCCACCCAGATTGTCTCCGGAGTATCACAATCCTCGCGGATGCGGATGAAACAATCCCTTAGCGGTAAAAAATTCTGGCGTCCATGAGCATCAGAAACTACGATGCTCTGCATGACTAGCGCCAATTTCACCGACCAGCCTTTCGCGCTCAAAACTCTCCAGCCGCCAGCGACTTGTCTCGTTTCCAAAGTTTTTCCGCAGTCACCTCTTACCCAAGCCAGCTTGCGGTTTAGTACGATTAATTCCATAATATCCCTCCCTTCGTATGGAATTTTAGTAAAGAACTAGCCCATCCTTCCATTATAGCACACTTCGTCGAAAAAGTCAATAGAATTTCGCAAAATTAGGCCAAAAATCGCCAAAATCGAGATTTTGACCGAAAATCGTACAAAACCCCTTGTAAAAATCGCCAAAATCCGCTAAAATGTCCCTAAGAAGTAGTGAGTGATATTTTGGGTTGTGCTAAAACTGGCGACTTTTGGCGCAAAAATATTACAGTTAATCTTCGGCGCTAAGAGCTTAAGCACCTTCTAGAGTCGAGCTTACTCGGTTCTCAGGGGTGACGGAGGCTTTTCTCGCTTGGCGAGAGAGATTATCAAACACTAAAGAAAAGGAAATGTGTGAGTAAAGCAACAACGACACCTACAAAGGCTGCCGACGATCGCGTGTTTTTCACCGAGGGCGATCAAGCGCTGCCAATTCCCGATCTGATTGCGCATCAGAAGGATAGTTGGGAAGATTTTGTCAAATCCGGCCTGCGCGAGGTCTTTAACGAGCTAAACCCGATCGATGACTACACCGGGCAGAAGCTATCAATGCGCTTCAAAGATTATTATTTCAAAACTCCTGCTGAGGATGAGAAAACGGCGAAATATAATCTTTCGACCTATGCCGCGCCGCTGCACGTCCAGGTCGAGCTGACCAATAAGGTCACTGGCGAGGTCAAGGAACAGGATATTTATTTCGGTGATTATCCTTGGATGACCGACCGCGCGACCTTCATTATTAACGGTACCGAGCGCGTCGTTGTCTCGCAGCTCATTCGCTCGGCTGGAGTTTTCTTCACCGCTGATGAATTGAATGGTCGCCGTTACTATGGCGCGAAAGTCATTCCGGGGCGCGGAGCTTGGCTCGAATTCGAGACGACGCCCACCGGCTGTATCAATGTCAAGATTGACCGTCGCCGCAAGATTCCGGTCACGACCTTCCTCAAGGCGCTTGGGATGGCGAAAGAAGAGGAAATTCGCAATACTTTCTCGGCGATTGATAATGGCCCAGTCAGCTATATTAATGCTACGCTCGAAAAAGACACCGCTAGCGGGCAATCAGCGGCCTTGCTCGAAGTCTATCGCCGCTTGCGACCGGGCGATCTCGCGACTGTCGAGAATGCGAAATCGATGATTGAGCGCGCCTTCTTCGATTATCGTCGCTATGACTGCTCGCGGGTTGGTCGGTTTAAGCTTAACCGTCGCCTTGGCTATGACACTCCGAACGACGCCGCCCACCGCACCTTGCAGATGAAGGATCTTGTCGCCATCATTAGCGAGATTATTCGCCTGAATAACACTCAAGAGCCGGCCGATGATATCGATAGTCTCAGCAACCGCCGCGTGAAATTGGTCGGCGAATTGGTCCAAAGGCAGTTCCGGCTCGGGATGCTTCGCTTACAGCGCAACATTCTCGACCGTATGTCAATGGCCGATCCGGAAGAAGTCACCCCGTCGCAACTATTGAACTCGCGCCCTGTGGTCGCCGCAGTCAAGGAATTCTTCTCCAGCTCACAGCTTTCGCAGCTCATGGATGAAGTTAACGCTTATTCCGAGCTTGCGCACAAGCGTCGCCTGAGCTCGATGGGGCCTGGCGGTTTGACCCGTGAACGCGCTGGTTTCGATGTCCGCGATGCCCACCCGACACATTACGGCCGTATCTGTACTGTCGAGACACCAGAAGGCGGTAACGTTGGTCTGGTTTTGAACTTGGCGACCTACGCTCGAATTAATGAATATGGCTTTATCGAAGCCCCGTATCGCGTAGTCAAAAATGGTAAAGTTACTGACGAAGTCGTCTATGTTGACGCCGCCAGCGAAGATGACATGATCATTGCCGATGCGAGTGTTAAATTGAATGATAAAGGTGAATTTGTCGAAGATTGGGTTTCGGCGCGTGTCAAAGGCCGCCCGAGCCAAGTCGCCTCGAATCTCGTCACTCATATCGATGCCGCGCACAAGGAAATTCTCGGAACTAGCGCTAGCTTGATTCCGTTCGTCGAGAAAAACCGCGTTGACCGCTCACTCATGGCTTGCGCTATGCAGAAACAGGCTGTGCCTCTGCTCCGCACCGATGCTGCAACTGTCGGTACTGGTATCGAACGGGCTGTGGCACTTAATACATCGCAAATCACCATCGCCGAAGCTGACGGTGAAGTCAAAAAGGCCGACGGTGTTAGCGTTATTGTCAAGTACAAAGACGGTGAGAAAGAATACAAACTTCAGCACTTCGAGAAAACTAATGACGATCGCTGTTATAATCAGCGCGTAAAAGTCGTCCGTGGACAAAAGGTGAAAAAGGGCGACATCCTCATCGAAGGCGCGTCCGTGACTGATGGCGAGCTGGCTCTCGGGAAAGATTTGCTCGTAGCCTTTATGCCTTGGCGTGGATATAATATGGACGACGCGATCGTGATTTCTTCGCGCTTGGTCGAAGACGACCAGCTGACTAGTATTAATATTAAGGACTTCGATGTTGAAGTTCGCGAGACGAAGCTTGGTCCAGAGCAGGTTACGCGCGATATTCCAAATGTCCCCGAACGTAGCTTGCGCCATCTCGATGAAGACGGTGTCGTTGTCGTCGGATCGGAAGTCCAGCCAGGCGATATTCTCATTGGTAAAATTACGCCAAAGGGCGAGCAGGAGCTCAGCTCCGAGGAACGCTTATTGCGAGCGATCTTTGGCGAAAAAGCTAAAGATGTCCGCGACACATCCGTGCGTATGAACGGTTCTAGCACTGGTAAGGTCGTCGGCGTGCGCAAATACACCCGTGAAGAAGGCCACGAGCTCAAAGCCGGTGTCATCGAACAGTACAAAATCTATGTCGCGGAAATGCGCAAGATTAATGTTGGCGACAAAATCGCTGGTCGCCACGGTAACAAAGGTGTGGTTTCGCGTATCTTGCCGGTCGAAGACATGCCGTTTATGGAAGATGGTACACCGATCGATATTTTGCTTAGTCCGATGGGCGTCCCGAGCCGTATGAATCTTGGTCAGCTTTTCGAAATCCACCTCGGTATGGCTGCCCGTGCGCTCGGCTATAAGGTCGCAACCCCGCCGTTTAACGGTGTCAGCGACGAGACGATCTCTGACCAACTCGAGAAGGCCGGTTTCGCTCGCGATGGCCGCGTCCAACTTTATGATGGTTTGACTGGTGAACCGTTTAATGAACGCACTAGCGTCGGCGTCATGCATATGCTGAAGCTGCACCACATGGTCGAAGACAAAATTCACGCTCGCTCAACCGGCCCATACACCGCCGTCACTCAGCAACCTCTTGGAGGTAAGGCGCAGAATGGTGGTCAGCGCTTCGGGGAAATGGAGGTTTGGGCGCTCGAGGCTTATGGCGCAGCGACTGCCTTGCAGGAAATGCTTACGATTAAGTCCGATGATGTTTATGGCCGTGCCAAAGCTTATGAAAGCATCATTAAGCGCGAGCCGATCGAAGGTCCGAAATTGCCAGAAGGCTTTAATGTCTTGGTGAAAGAATTCCAAGGGTTGGGCCTAAAAGTCGATCTGCTTGATCATGGTGAGTCGACTGATGCTAGCGAAGTGATCGAAAAAACTTCCCGCGAGATCGAAAAATCCCATGACGATAAATTAATTTATGCCAAACACCAAAACGACATCAAAACCGAAGAAACCTTAGTTGATCTTGATGAAACTGAGGCGAAAGAAATATTAGATGATGAGGGCATCGAGATAACTGAGGCTGAGGATTTTGATCATGCCGATCTCGCTGACCTCGGAGAGGAGATGTAAGATGGCCTGGATGGATAATTTTATCAGCGCCAACGACTTTGACTCGATTCGTTTAAGCGTGGCGAGCAAAGAAGATATCTTGAACTGGAGTTATGGTGAAGTTCTGAAGCCAGAAACCATCAATTACCGCACCCAAAAGCCGGAGCGCGATGGATTGTTCTGCGAAAGGATTTTTGGTCCGGTGAAGGATATTAACCCGCATGACTCTAAGCTCAAGGGCGTACGTTCGCGCGAGGCGGCGGTTGACAAAGAAGGGAATTTGGTCACAAAAAGTATCTCGCGCCGCGAGCGCATGGGGCATATTACCCTTGCTGCGCCGGTTGCGCATATCTGGTTCATGCGTGGTCGCCCTAGCGCGCTTAGCACTTTGCTCAATCTCACCGTAAAAAATATCGAGAAAGTAGTATATTTCGCTGCTTACCTCATTATTGATGCTAAAGAAGAGGAAATCGCTCAGCGCCTCGCCGATCTCGAATCAAATACGATTGCTGCGCGCGAAGCCATCAAACTGCGCTACGAAGAAATGGCTAAGGACGCTAACGCCAATGTCGTGGCGCTGGCCGACGAACAGGCAAAGGAATCCGAGCAGCTCGAGGCTGATTATCTCCTGCGCAAAAATATGCTCGAGAAAATGGTCAAAGGCGCAATTCTAGGTGAACAGGAATATCGTAATTTGCCCGACGACTATGATGAACTGATTGAGGTCGAAATGGGCGCTACCGCGATCAAGAAGTTGTTGGACGAGATTGATCTCAAGACCATGATTACTGATCTGCGGGAAGAGTCCGAAAATTCCAAAGGTCAGAAACAAAAGCGCATTATGAAACGGCTCAAAGTTCTCGAAGGCATGGAATCTGCCGGAATTAAGCCTGCGGATCTGATCTTGACGATTGTTCCAGTTATTCCGCCAGATCTGCGCCCAATGATTGCTCTTCCAGGCGGGCGTTTCGCGACTTCGGATTTAAATGATCTCTACCGCCGTGTAATTAACCGTAACAACCGTTTGCGCAAGCTTTTGGAACTCAACGCTCCAGCGGTGATTTGTCATAACGAAATGCGCATGCTCCAGGAAGCGGTCGATGCATTGATCGATAATTCTGCCGTGCATAGTAGTCGCTCTGCCAGCACCCAAAACGGTCGGCGCAAGCTTAAAAGTATTTCCGATCTCCTGAAGGGTAAACAAGGACGTTTTCGCCAAAACTTGCTCGGTAAACGCGTTGATTATTCCGGCCGTTCAGTAATCGTTGTCGGCCCAGAATTGAAGCTTAATGAATGCGGTCTTCCGAAGCAAATGGCGCTCGAGCTCTTTAAACCTTTCGTCGTTTCTTGGCTCATGGCTAATGAATATGCCGCTAATATCCGCAATGCTACGCGCATGATTGATGCCGGGGAAGCAATTGTTTGGGATGGTCTCGATGAATGTATTAAAGGTAAGTATGTCTTGCTCAACCGTGCGCCGAGCTTGCACCGTCTCTCGGTTCAGGCTTTCCAGCCAAAGCTGATCGACGGTAAAGCGATTCAACTTCACCCGCTAGTCGCCTCGGGCTTTAACGCCGACTACGATGGCGACCAGATGGCTGTACACTTGCCGCTCTCCGATGCTGCGCAGGCAGAAGCTCGCGAGCTGATGTCGGCGGGTAAAAACTTGCTTAAACCAGCCGATGGTGCGCCAGTGCTAGCAATTTATCAGGATGTTGTCCTTGGTATTTACTACCTGACTTATGATAAGCCGGGCCTAGACAAGAAAGAAGTTAAACCCTTCAGTTCGGTCTATGAAGCTGAAATGGCTTATGATCAAGGAATAATCGAGCTCCAAACTCCGATCCGTGTGTTTTCGAAGGGCGAAATTCGCAATACTACCCTCGGCCGCGTAATCTTTAACGAAGTTTTGCCTGAGAAATATCCTTACAACAACCTCGTCCAGACTAGCAAGCAGCTCAAAAACGTCATGGCGGAAATCTTTGACGAATTTGGCGCTGAAGCTATGGTGAAAACTGCCGACGCTGTCAAGAACCTCGCTTTCGAGTACGAGACGATTGCTTCGGTTTCGACTGCGAAGGATGACTATCCGACCTATCCGGAAATCGATGACTTTATCGCTGAAGGCGATGCCAAAACTGCGCTCATTCAGGAACAATTCGATCAGGGATTGGTCACCGAGGAAGAGCGTTATAGTCTCACAGTCGCCAACTGGCGCGAGATCGATAAAAACATTTCCGATTTTCTGAAGAGCAAACTCGCAGAGATGGATACGGATATTGCTATGATGGTCCAATCTGGAGCCCGCGGTAGCATTTCTAACGTGAAATTGGCCTCCGCCGAGATTGGAATCATGGTCGATATTAACAACAACGAGATCGAGCTCCCAGTTAAAAGTAGCTACAAAAAAGGTCTTAATACCCTCGAAAGCTTTATTGCGACTCGAGGAGCTCGTCAAGGCCAGGTCTCGACCGCTCTTCGTACTGCTGACTCTGGATATCTGACCCGTCGCCTAGTCGACGTTGCCCAGGATGTCTTCACGACTAATGAAGAAGCGCCAGATCCGGGTTTCGAGATCTTCAAAACCGAAAGCGAATACACTGGTATTGGCTTCGCGGCTCGAATTGCTGGGCGCTATACTGCCGAACCAGTTCCGGGCTATGTCGATGCCGATGAGCTCATTACTCCCGAAATTGCCGCACAGATTGCCGCCGATGATAACATTGAGAGCATTAAAATTCAATCTGTCCTTACTACGACGGCGACTGTTGGCGTCCCGCGTAAGGCTTATGGAGTCGATATGTCGACTCGTGCGCTGGTCGAAGCTAATCAACCAGTCGGCGTGATCGCGGCACAATCCCTTGGTGAACCTGGTACCCAGCTTACGCTTGATACAAAGCATGGCTCCGGTGTCGCTGGCTCCGGTGCTATCGCCCGCGGTCTTCCGCGCGTCGAGGAGTTGCTCGAAGCGCGTACGCCAAAGGGTCAAGCCTACACTGCGCCCGTCACTGGCGGTGTCGAAGTCTGGGAAGATAATAATAAATATGTTGTCCAGCTCACGCCTGATACTGGCGAGACTACCCGTATCCCTCTCCAAGGTCGCACTGCACGCGTAAAAGACGGTGCCCGTGTCGCTGCTGGCGATGTTATCGCTGACAAGGGCGAAGGTAAAGAGCCGCTCACTTCTCCAGTGGATGGTATTGCCGAACTCGTTGATGGCGCGATTGTGATCGTTGCCGATGCTGGCGCCGCAATCCGCGTCGAAATCCCGATCGAGGCCGAACTAATCGTGAAATCTGGCGATCGTC
This sequence comes from uncultured Candidatus Saccharibacteria bacterium, assembly GCA_964578645.1. Classification (GTDB taxonomy): domain Bacteria; phylum Patescibacteriota; class Saccharimonadia; order Saccharimonadales; family Saccharimonadaceae; genus Nanosyncoccus. The sequence goes on from CAZODR010000004.1 coordinate 30,505, forward strand.
TCGAAGCTGGGGATCGTCTCACTGCTGGTTCGCTTAACCTCCAGGATCTTTTGCGCTATAAGGGTGCCGAAGAAACTGCACGTTATATTATGAATGACGTAATCGCGGTTTACGCTGCGCAGGGTCACGAAATCTCTGCTAAACACTTGGAGATTATCGTCCGCCAAATGTTCAGCCGTGCCATGATTGATGAACCCGGAGACTCTAGCTTCGTTACTGGGGACATCGCTTCGCGCGCCACGATTATCGCTGAAAACGAACGCTTGCAGGCTGCTGGGAAAGAACCCGCGACTTACGAGAATCTCTTGCTCGGTATTACCAAGGTTTCGATTTGCTCCGATTCCTTCCTCTCTGCTGCTAGCTTCCAGGAAACGACTCATGTCTTGATTAATGCTGCCATCAATGGTCGTATTGATCATCTAAAGGGTCTGAAAGAGAATGTTATCATCGGTCGCAAGATTCCTGTCGGTACTGGCGTAAAACCGCTGGATGTGACGATTGCCGAAGAAGAAGAGGTTGCTCTAGAGAATACTGACTTGGGTAGCGAGCCATCAGCCGACGATGTCGCTGAACTCTAAACCCTAGGTCTGAGCGGTAGTAGAGAACAAGTCTGACTTGTTCTCTACTTTTTACGAAGTTTACCAAATCCTAACCTTGTAGTATAATGATAACCATGGAAGTTAATCAGGAAACAATTGCGCACCTCGCCGAGCTTTCCAGTATTGCCTTGACGCAAGATGAAGAAAAGTCTCTTGCCAAGGATCTTGAAAGTATTATTGGCTATATCTCGCAGCTTGACCAGCTTGATACGGCAAACATCCAGCCCACCTATCAAGTTTTTGAGATGGAAAATGTCTGGCGCGATGATGAGATTCTCGAGCAGGACGCGAGTCCTGAACAGCTACTCGAGTTGACGCGTGAAGTCAAAGATCAACAAATAAAAGTACCGAAAGTGTTATAGAAAAATATGAAAATCGCAGATCAAACAACTAGCGCAGTCAGTCTTGTGCAGACCGCCCTCGAGAAAGCGCATAAATATCAAGAAAAATATAATATATTTACCTGGATTAATGATGCGGCTTTGGAACAGGCAGCAGAAATCGATCGACGAATTGCCAAGGGTGAGGATGTTGGGCGCTTAGCGGGCGTACCATATGCTTTGAAGGATAATTTTCTTTGCCCCGCTGGCGAAACCACAGCCTCAGCGCACATTCTCGAAGGTTTTAAAAGTCCAGTTACGGCTACAGCGGTCGAAAAATTGGAAGCCGAGGGAGCGATCATGATCGGCCGAACCAACCTCGATGCTTTTGCTCACGGGAGCTCGACTGAGAATTCTTACTTCGGTCCGACGAAAAACTCGAAGGATTTAGAGCGTGTTGCTGGCGGGAGCTCTGGTGGCTCCGCGGTGGCAGTCGCGCTTGGGATTGTTGAATTTGCGACTGGCACGGACACTGGCGGATCGATTCGCCAGCCAGCGAGTTTGAACGGAGTCTTTGGCTTGAAACCAACCTACGGGACAATTAGTCGCTACGGAGTAGTCGCCATGGCCTCTAGCACGGATTGTGTCGGATTCTTTGCAAAGCGAGCTGCCGACCTGGATTTATTGATGGAAGTGGCCAGCGGTCAGGATCCTAAGGACTTGACTAGCCTACCAGATTATTATACAGAAACAAAAACTAGTGACCACGCTACGAAGCGTATTGGTATTGTGCGCGATTTTGACAATGATGCCATTGCTCCCGAAATTCGCCACGCGTTGAAAGCTAAAATTGCCGAAATTAAAGCCGCTGGGCATGAAATTGTCGAGCTCGATTTGCCGGCCTTAAAACATGCGCTGGCTGCCTATTATATCATCGTTCCGGCGGAAATTTCCAGCAATCTTTCGCGGCACGATGGCGTCCGCTATGGTTTCAGAAGCGATCAGTCCGCACATCTCGCCGATCTCTATAAAAATACTCGCAACGAAGGTTTTATGCCCGAAAACAAGCGCCGGATTATGATTGGAAATTTTGTACTTTCCAGCGGTTTTTATGATGCATATTACCTGAAAGCTGCCAAAGTTCGCACTATGATTATCGATGAATATGCTCAGGCTTTTAAAAAATGCGATTTTCTTTTGACTCCAGTCGGCCCGAGCCCGGCATTTAAACTCGGCGAGAAGACGAATGATCCTGTTGCAATGTATCTTGAAGATGTTTTGACTGTTCCGCTTAATCTTGCTGGAATCCCCGGAATTAGTATTCCTGTTGGCAAAACTCCCGCAGGTCTCGATCTTGGTCTGCAGCTAGTCGGCCCTCGACGCAGTGATCGCGAATTAATTCGGTTTGCTGGGCAAATTAGTGGGGAATCGGAAATTACGCCAGAGGAAAATCATAATCAAGAAGGAGAAGTTTAATGCCATCAGTAATATTTTTGGCCATCGCTATTATTGCCGTCGGAATTCTGGCGCTCATTGCTATTACCTTGACTGGTAAACGCAGCTATACCTTCGACGTCGAAGAATACCAGACGAAGTGGCTCAGAATTGAGAATAGCTTAGTGAAAAATGATCCTCGAAGTTATAGTCTCGCCGTAATCGAGGGCGATAAGCTGCTCGACAAGGCTTTGAATGAAATGGGCACTCCTGGAAAGACTATGGGCGAACGCATGAAACGTGTCAACGAACGCTTCGAAAAACCCAATGCTGTTTGGTCGGCGCATAAACTGCGCAACCAAATTGCGCATGAACATGGTTTCGAGGTTGACTATGGTCAAGCTCATCGTGCGTTGAGTGCTTTTCGCCAAGCTTTAAAAGACCTAGGGGCAATCTAAAATGACGAAATATGTTCCTACTATTGGCATCGAATGTCATGTGCAGCTCAGTACAAAAACTAAACTATTTTCTGAAGTCGATAATGACGCCCGCCAGAAGGCGCCAAATAGTTGCATTTCGCCGGTCGACTATGCCTTGCCGGGTATGCTGCCGCGGTTAAACCGCGAGGCGATTGTCTACGCCGTACGCGCTGGCCATGCCCTGAATGCTACGATTAACCTTGAATCGCGCTTCGATCGTAAACATTATTTCTATCCTGATCTGCCGAAAGGTTACCAGATTACCCAGATGTATTTTCCGATTATCGGCGAAGGGTATGTTGAGCTGCCGGATGGGGATAAAGTGCGGATTGAACATGCACATCTCGAAGAAGACGCTGGGAAATCCAGCCACGAAGCTAGCTACTCTCTAGTAGACTTGAACCGTGCCGGGACGCCATTAGTCGAAATTGTCTCCATGCCTGATATTCATAGCGCTAGCGCGGCGCGTGATTACGCGAAGGAACTCTGGCGCGCGATGACTTATGCTGGCGTGACTTACGGAGACTTATATAACGGTAACATGCGTTTTGATGTCAATATTAGCGTCGCCGAAGAGGGAAGTAAAGAACTCGGGACCCGGACAGAAGTCAAAAATTTGAATTCATTTCGCAGTATTGAGCGTGCCGTAGAATATGAAATTAAACGTCAAGTAAAGTTGCTTGAAAAGGGCGAGAAAGTTATCCAAGAAACTCGAGGCTGGAACGATGCGAGTGGCGAGACTACTGGCCAGCGCAGCAAAGAAGGCGCCGCCGACTATCGTTATATGCCCGAGCCGGATATTCCGCCAGTGCGACTGAGCGCAGAGTTTGTTGCTGAGCAAAAATCTAAGCTGCGGATGTCTCCGAGCGAGCATCGAGCTTGGTTGCGCGAGATTATTGCTGAAGACATCGTCGAAGTTCTGCTTGATTATCAGCCTCTCGTGGAGAAATTGTCGGAACTGAATGATGCTCTGCAACAAAAGTCAGAACCCGAGACCGCGAAACAACATCTGCGCAAGGCTGCGAACTTGTTTAGTTCAGTTTTGCTCGCCGAAGAAAACACTAGTTTATTGAACGATGAGCTTCCCAGCGCTACGCAGCTAGTCGAACTTCTCGAAATGAATGCCGGAAACGAGCTTTCGAGCACAGCGATGAAGGAAGTATTTCTCAAATTCTTTGATCCCGAAATGCATTATAAGGAAACTCGCGTGATTGCGAAGGAACTTGGCGTCGTACAAGAGAATGATCTTGGTGCGCTCGAAGCAATCGTTGATGAAGTTTTAGCAAAACCAGAAACCAAAAAGGCCCAAGACGATTTTCGCGCTGGCCAAGAAAAAGTTCTAGGGTTTCTCGTGGGGCAAGTTATGAAACAGTCGCATGGCAAAGCAAACCCGGCCATGGCCCAAGAAATTCTCAGGAAGAAACTTCGCTAGTGCTAGAATATCCCCGGCGCTCTAGCGGAGCTGTCGGCGATTACGCTCATGGTAATTCTAAAGATGATGGAGCGGATGCTGCGAAAGTTAAACGGGCCCAAGATTGGTTTGCGACGCATGTTACGCTTTACGATCAGCCTTATACGCTCGATTTTGACCAGGCGCGCGCTGTCTGTGATTTTCATAAAAATACTCTCGTAGTTGCGCGCGCCGGCTCGGGCAAAACCCGTGTCATTGTCGCAAAGGTTACCTTTCTCGTTGCCTGGCATGAGATTAAGTTGTCCGAAATCGCTATTTTTATGTTTAATCGCACTGCCGCTGCCGAGGTCAACCAACGCATTGCTGCAGTTAAAATTGATGGCAAACCGCTTACCGGCGGAGAACTTCGCCCTGCCTCGACTTTTCATAAATTTGCTCTTGATGTTACGAAACATTTTGGCTTCAATCCGCAAATTATCGACGAGCATGAGCGCATTACTACTATCACTTCTGGTCTCGATGCCAGTCTAGAAAATCTTAAATATCATGCCAGCGCCCCCGAACGTCGCGAACTTCTTAACTTGACTAGCAATTTTATTAATCGTGCTGGCCAAAAATTTCCTGGTAACGAGGGCTTGGCTCGTCTGGAAGCCTCCGTCGAACAATATACTAAAAAACATTCCCAAGATTCTAGCTATACTAAACACATATTTTGGCATAAGCTTGCGCTCTCGACTTATCAACACTATACCGCAACGCTTAAATTTCCCAAAATTGACTTTAATATGCTTATGGCAACAGCAACCCAGCTTATGAATTCGGCCGCTACGAAAAATGATCCGCGGCGGGCGCCAAGCGAACCGGACGTAGGCGCGCCTGAGCCCTGTAGCCTCCTTCACTTATGCGGGCTAAAATATATTATGGTCGACGAATATCAGGATTTCTCATATCTATTTTATGCCTTGACTGTCGCGCTGCGTCGCTTGGCGCCCGCCGCTCATCTTTTTGCCGTCGGTGATGATTGGCAGGCCATCAACCGCTTCGCTGGCTCGGATGTGAATTATTTTATTAACTTTAAGCGTTTCTTTAGCGAAGATGCTGTCTCGATTCCGCTCGCGACGAATTATCGTAGCGCAAAGCGCATCGTTATGCGTGCTAATTATTTTATGCTCACGACTTACGATCCCCAAGCGATCCCGGCGCAAGCTTTTAGTCATGAGCTGGGAAAAATTAAATTTCTCAATCCCGCGAAACAACGTTTCGATTTTAGTGATATTAAAGAGGATGCCCTCGGCGATGGTCGTTTCCAGAAAGCCTTGGCGCACGCGGCGCACCAGCCTCCGGCCAAAGTTCCGCCCGATGCTGCGCGCCTTTTAAAAACTATTACGAAAATTATTCAGCATCACGCTCATTCTGAGATTATGCTTCTTCATCGCCATAATTTCACTTCCTTTGAAGGCATTGACCTCGAGGCCTTACAGCTCGCACTAAAAACAACTTTGCTCAGCGAGCATATTCTCACCGCCGAGCAGTTTGAACGTCAAATTCGTTTCTTGACCATGCATCGATCGAAGGGGCTTGAGTCGGAAGTCGTAATCCTCCTCGAAGTCGATCGTAAAGTTGTTGCTTCTAGCCATCCACATGCGACGATTTTTGAACTCTTTGGCGATACGCGCGCCGCCGAAATCGCCGACCAGAAACGCCTCCTCTACGTCGCTATGACCCGCGCAAAACACAATCTTTATGTCCTTAGTTCCGAGCGTACACCGTTAATTTAGCTTTCGCCTAATTTTTGTCCGCTGGCGATATAATCTGCACGTTCGCGCAAAGTTTCCGGAGGGCGCATATCGGTCAGCCCGACCAGCTCATGCAAAAGGTTGCCCGACTGCATACGCATCGCTCGTTCAGGATTACCTTCCTTGCGGTATTCCTTAGCTAAACCACGGCTATTTTCTAAAATCCTTCTCTGCAAGTACGCAAAACCTTCATAACCCCTTTCCGCACTTTGTTCATTTTGCATACTCCGAAATCTTTCATAAAATTCTTCAAACTTACGATCGTCATAGTTTTCAAAACTCCCAATTAACTCTTGGAATCGCACCATTTCCTTAAAATTCTCATCGTATGCCAATTCTCCTCGCTGCTTTTCCGTAACATTTCTGAGCGCAAATGTCGCTGCCCGCTCAGTAAAAGCAATCGCCTCCATATTATCAGCGAAGATTCCATATTTTTCTTGCATTGCAACTAACCAGTCATTCGCATGCTTAACTAACCCACCAACACTCTGCCAATCCGCCCGTATTTTACCATTCTCCGGGTTAACACGGATTTTTACTGCCTCCATCAGCTCTCTCCACTTTTCGTTCGCTACTCTAGGAACCTCAAAGCTCTCCAGTCGGGTATTTTTCTCTAACCGCCGCAAAACTTCGATTGCTGGCTCATTATAACTCCGCTCTGCAATTCCGTCATCGTCAATCACGCCCGCAATCCGTCGATCGTAATTCTTTAAATCAAATGCCATCTCCTGCAGATCCTCGAGACCGCCATAGCGGCGGCCAATACTTTGCGCCTCCTTCAGCACTCGCGCCAGCCGTTCGGTCGCCCCGTTTAATTTTCCCGCATCATCGCCACTGTTCGCCGCATCATAATACTCTACCATCGCTGCAATCACATCGTGCGTCATCGGTTCCTGATCGTGAATAAATCCGTGGTCAGGAACGACAACATCTTCAATCGCTAAGGCATCAATCCGATTCTGCTCCAGAGCCTGAATACTCCTAGTCGGTAATTCACTGCGCTGCATTAAAAGCCGATTAATTGCACGCGGTGAAACTTTTTGTGTCATACACTCAAATTCATAATCCCTAATCCGATACCCTCCTCTAAGTGCCCGCCCATCTATAAAATCATCTATTCTCGCGTCTTCTGCATTAATCATTGGGAACACCGTATCTCGAAGGTAATCGAGAAACTCCAGCTCATAATTCTTCTCCAGCGCGGTGTTCAACAACTGTCTCTTAATCATATAGTTTGTCGTAGTCGTCTTTTCTTGTAGAAGCGGCATCACTCGCTCTTCAGCTACCAAAATTAACGCATCCAAAACTTTCTCACCGTCCTCATCCAAAACGTCATCCACTTCTCTTTGCCAAAACTCTTGCGCCAAAGAGCCAGCATAATCTCGAGCATGAGGTTCTGCGCTAACTCTTTTCTGTCTCGCAACGAACTGAAACAGCTTATCCTGCATGACATGATCAAGCTGCACCAGCTCCTCGACAGTCTTCGCTTTCTCGAAACTTTTACAAATCAAATTCTCGCGGTAATATTCCATATTTTCCGGCGTAATCAACGGTACCATCTCTTCGAGTGCATAATCCATCATCGGCTTCAATTCTCTATCGTCACCTTCATGTGACCGCGAAAACAGCAGTTGTTCTATGGTGCTATCTCGTCGCATCGCTGTCTTCTCGTCCATCACTAATGGCAAAATCTTCTCTCCGAAATAACCGCTGCCAAACTTCTCCTTCCCATCAGCGCGCACATAGGCATTCAAAACACTGTTTTGCGCCGTATGGACGACTTCCGGAGCATCATTTAGTAGCAAATCACGCTGCATAGTCGCATATTCCAGGATCGATACATACTCTTTCCCGTCTCCCAGGTTATCAGCAATCACCCGTGACATAATTTCTCTCCGTGTCTGACTTTTATCCTCAGCCGTCTCGCGTTGTAGTTCGGCTAACTTTTCCAAATCTTTCTCATTGTGATTTTTCATCGAAAAACCATTCACTAAACAAGCTAGGAAAGTTTCTTTATAATTATCTTCGTACTCCTGTTCCTTTGTTTCTGAACCGTGCCGATTCCTCAGCTTTTGCAAAATACGTGCGATAATGCCAGCCCTGCCCTCTTCTTTCTGGTGCTCCTCTTCGGGCGGAAAGAGTATCGTTCTCGCGAGCGAGTACTGTTGTTGGATTTCATTGACCTGAGTCTCATCTCTCTGAAATAATTTTCCTAAATCCACTGCCCAAGAACGTATTTTTAAATCTCGAAACAAATCCGCCGCGAGCCCAAAGGCGTGTTGGTTCGGAGCCGGCAGCGCTTGACCGTCGATCGTATAGTAATTCACCAGCGCTTCCTCAAATGACTTCATGACCGGTTTCGAAAAACGTGATTTTTGATTCCAAAGCTCCGTAAAAACCTTTGGCTGATTCCGATAAAGCCATGTCTCGCACGAATCTAGCATCGCCAACTCCGCATCACTAAGCGATGTGCGTTCTGAACGCAGTTCCATACGATTCTTCAAATCACCATTCTCCATAGCCGCATTGACGCTTGGTGCTTCTCTACCCACATCTTCCCAGCCAACGCTCGCTTGGGCTTCTTGCGCCAATCTCTCCCAGCCACTATTTTCGGCGCCCTCATCCCCGCTCAAGTGCTTTTCTGACTCTTTCATATATAAATATATTATATATCTCTACAAAAGGCTGTCAATTCTCATGCTTTTATCTCATCGCCCTAAACTCGACTTGCAATTTTCCCATCCCCTACGCATCGCATCCTACGCGAAATCCCGAAAAATATCTACCCAGAATCTAAAATTTATGTTAAAATCAAGAAAAGTCTATTTTAAGGTAACAAGTCGCGTGCTATTATTGTGCATGGCTTGGGAGAGTAATAATAAAAGGAAAACTACCGTATGGCAAGTGAAGTCAAGGATTTATCAAAATTCCGTAATATTGGGATTATTGCCCATATTGATGCAGGCAAAACCACCACAACCGAAGCGATTCTTTATCGTACTGGGTTAAAACATAAAATTAGTCTTGTGAAAGGCGACGATGGCGGCGCCACGACTGACTGGATGGAGCAGGAGCGCGAGCGTGGTATTACGATTACCTCTGCTGCCGTAACCGCCTACTGGAAGGGTCATAAAATCAACATTATCGACACTCCGGGTCACATTGACTTTACCGCTGAGGTTGAACGCAGCCTCCGCGTCCTTGATGGTGCAGTCGTAGTTTTTGATGGTAAAATGGGTGTCGAGGCGCAGTCCGAGACGGTCTGGCGCCAGGCGACGAAATACGGTGTTCCGCGCATTTGCTTTGTGAACAAAATCAACCAAATCGGCGGTGACTTTTATAAATCTCTCGATAGCATTCATAATCGTCTCTCGAAAAATGCCGTCGCCATCCATCTTCCGATCGGCTTCGAAAAAGACATCTGTGGCGTCGTCGACTTGATCGACATGAAAGCTTATACTTACAAAGATTACGCTGACCACGAATTAACCGTTGGCGATATTCCGGCTGACATGCTCGAGAAAGCCAAAAATGCTCGCAGTATGCTCGTCGAGGAGGCTGTCCAGGCCGACGAAGCTTTGATGGAAAAGTTCTTCAATCAAGGCGAAGAAGCAATTACCGAAATCGAGCTCAAAGCCGCTTTGCGTAAACGTGTTCTTGATGGCGATTTCTTCCTCGTGACTGGTGGTGATGGTCGCGGAGTAATTGTCGAGAAAGTTCTTGATCTAGTCGCGGACTATCTCCCTAGCCCGCTCGATCGCGACCAGGGCCAAACCGTCGGTATCGATCCGAAGACCGGCAACGAAGTTGTGCGCAAAGCGAGCGATAATGAGCCATTGACAGCTCTTGCCTTTAAAATCGCTACCGATCCTTTCGTCGGTAAACTTATCTTCATCCGTGTATACGCGGGCAAAATGACGACTGGTAGCACTGTTCTCAATGCTACGACCGGCGATAAAGAGCGCATTGGTCGTATCGTGCGGATGTTCGCCGATAAACGCGAGGAAATCTCGGAAATTGCTGCGGGCGACATTGCTGCCGTGGTCGGCTTGAAGGACGTTACAACAGGTACGACTATCTGCGATCCGTCTCATCCGATCCATCTTGAGGATATTACTTTCCCAGATCCACCAGTTTCGATTGCCGTCGAGCCGAAGACTAAATCTGACCAAGAAAAAATGGGCATGGGCCTGCAAAAGCTTGCCGAAGAGGATCCGACCTTGCGAATTCATACCGACGAAGACACTGGGCAGACTATTATTTCTGGTATGGGTGAGCTCCATCTCGAGATTGCCATTGATCGTTTGCAGAAAGAACATGGCGTCGAAGCCAACACTGGCGCTCCACAAGTTGCCTATCGCGAAACAATTCGTGGCACTGCCGAAGCTCAAGGGAAGCATATTAAACAATCCGGTGGTCGCGGTCAGTATGGTGATGTTTGGGTGAAATTCGAGCCTAATGAAGCTGGAAAAGGTTTCGAGTTTATCGATATGATTAAGGGCGGTGTCGTCCCTCAGGAATATCGCAAGCCTGTCCAGCAAGGTATCGAAGAGACTCTGAATGGTGGTGTGATTGCCGGTTACCCAGTCGTCGATGTCAAAGCTACGCTCTACGATGGTAGCTACCATGATGTCGACTCCAGCGAGCTTGCCTTTAAGCTTGCCGGTAGCCTCGCAACTCGTGCTGGCATTCAAAAGGCCAACCCAGTACTTCTCGAGCCGATCATGCGCCTCGAAATCACTACCCCAGAAGAATTCATGGGTGACGTCATTGGCGATATTAATTCTCGCCGTGGACGGATCGATAGCATGGAAGACTTGCCTGGCGGCGCGAAGCTAATCAAAGCTTTTGCTCCGCTCGCAAATCTCTTCGGATATACTTCCGATTTGCGCTCGATGTCCCAAGGTCGCGCCGCCAGCTCGATGGAAATCTTTGCCTACGAGGAAGTTCCACCAAACGTCGCCAGCGAGATTATCGAAAAGAGGAACACAAAGGAATAAAAGAAGGTCCCGTCAGGGACTTTCTTTGATCCGAGCATGATCTTTTTCTCGAAAAAGGAGAGCACGAAGTAATGAAAAAAATCTCGCAAGAAGCTTTCCCGCGGCCAAAAGCACATTTTTAATCGGCGAAACTATGCTATAATAGGATCATGAAGACAAACTTTGCGACCTTAACTGACCGTGAATTTCAAATTTCATTAGAAAGAATTGAGCTATAACCATGCAAACTTTTATGCTCTGGTTTCTCATCTTTATGACCTATTCATTTTTGGGCTGGCTCATGGAAGTCATCGTCGGCATCGCCGAACGCCGCAAAGTCGTCAACCGCGGTTTTTTGATTGGACCAATCTGCCCCATCTACGGCGTCGGAGCCGTCTTACTCTCGAACCTTCTCCCCGCAGATGAAAGTCCCCTAGCGGTCTTTTGCGTCTCAATCGTGGGCGCCGCCATCCTCGAATATGCTACGAGCTTCATCATGGAAAAACTCTTCCGCGTCCGCTGGTGGGATTATAGCGAACGCCCCATGAATCTCAACGGGCGCATCTGTCTCGAAGCTCTAATAGGTTTTGGAATCATTGGCGTCCTGATTGTCAAAATTCTCACGCCTACGCTACTAAAAATCTATGGCGGCATACCTCCGACTATGCTGTATGCCTTGTCTGGCATACTTCTTGCAGTCCTTATATTTGACATCGCGCTTTCCCTATGGCTTATTCTCGGCGTGCGCGTCACTGTTGGCGCCGTTGCGAAAGATGCTACCGAAGAAATTTCCGAGCGTGTCCACGAGATTCTCACGGAAAAAGGGAAGCTTAACCGTCGCCTCGTCAAAGCCTTCCCCTACCAAACGCCCGCGAAGAAATCACCTCGCAAATCTGGGTCCTCTAGGTCTCGCGCAGCCTCTCGTGCTTCGCGTAGTGCCAGTTCCTCAACGCCACCGAATAATCAATCGCCAAAATCACCAAAATAGAGTATAATATATTATATGTACGATCAGTTTACCAGTTTTTTGCGTGATAAATCCCGCATTTGCATTATCCAAGCCGAAAATCCCGACGGCGATTCTCTAGGCTCCGCGATTGCTTTGGATTACATTTTGGCAAAAACTGAAAATTCGCTATATTGTCCGATTGATCTGCCGAAATATCTGCATTATTTCCCGGATTGGTCGCGTGTGACGACTGATTTTGATTTCAAGGCCGACGGCTATATTATCGTCGATACGGCGGCAGAAATTTTGTTATCGAAACTGCTCGACGATTCTGCGATTCGCCAGGCGCTATTTTCAAAGCCAGTTTTCGTCCTCGATCACCATGAAACTCCCGATGACTTATCATTCCCGCACCAAGCTATTATTGAGCCTTTGCCGGCCTGCGCCGAACTGATTTATAAAATTACCCGTGCTGGCGAGCTGGAAATTCCGTTGCCGGCCGCCGAAGCGATCTACGCAGCGATTTCCGCCGACACGCTAGGGTTGGTCAGCGCTTCGGTCGATTCCGAAACCATGCGCATCCTGGCTGATTTAATCGACCTCGGCGTGAAGCCTGATTTGCTCGAAGAACGCCGCCGCGAATTCATGAAAAAATCTCCGCGGATTTTGGATTACAAAGCCGATTTGATTAAGCGCATTGATTACGCGCTCGACGGCCAACTGGCCACGGTCCATATTCCATTCGAGGATATCCAGGCCTATTCTGACGAGTATAACCCCAACGTTTTGATTATTGAAGAAATGCGCCTAGTTGAAAATGTTGTCGTCGCTGTCGCGATCAAAACTTACCCAGACGGCAAAGTTACCGGCAAAGTACGCACAAGCTTGCCGATCGCCGAGCAAATCGCCGGCTACTTTGGCGGCGGCGGCCATCCCTTTGCTGCAGGATTCCGGACCTATGATACGAGTTACGACGAAGTCGTCGCTGACCTCGTGAAAATCATTCCCAAACTTATCGAAGAGGCAAAATCATGACCCGTGGACTCAGCAAATTATATAACTTTTGGGTCAAAGTTTACCATAAACTTCTTCGCCGACCAATTTGCATGAAAATTGCTCTGAAACGTCGAGTGAAAACTCCGCGTTTGACCGTAATCTTTTTGCATGGCATTTCCGCAACTTCCGACACTTGGCGGACCAGTTTTGCCCAGTTTGCGCATAATCCCGACCTCGATGATGTCGATTTCTATGCTCTAGATCTCCTGGGTTTCGGCAAATCCCTCCAAGGCGACTGGCTCGACTACGATTATTCCGACTATAATCATGCTCTTGACAACACGCTCAAAAGTCTAAAAATCAAAACCCCGGTGGTCCTCGTCGGTCATTCCATGGGATCGCTGATCGCGGCGAATTATGTTTCGGCGCACAAGCCCAAGGTCGATATCGCCGGTCTCATCTTGGTATCGCCGCCAGTATTATTGCCGATTGAGCTAGCAAAACTCCCCGACCGCGTCTACACGAAATCTTATAGCTCTTTGCATCGCCTCGCCGAAGAAGAGCCGGCCGTCGGCGTGATTGCGAATTTCATCCAACGTTTTAGCAACTTCGATAGTAAATATCTCAAAACTCCCGCCTTCGCGCGCTCAATGGAACAGATCATTCTCAACCAATCCAATTTCCAAACCTTTTGCGCTCTACGCACGCCGACCCTAATCATCCACGGTCATTTCGATCCCCTCGTCATGCGTAGCAACCTAAAGGCAATCGCCGACCAAAATTCCGCGCATGTCCGCTTCGTCAGCGTCATGGGTCATCATGACATTTCCGCACAAAAACGTATGAAAATCCTGATCGAGCTAAAAGATATTTTACGCAACCTTGGAGAAGCCAATGAGCCTTGAACTATATAATACCCTAACCCGTCGAGTTGAAAAATTCACTCCGCAAAATCCCGAAAAAGTCAAGCTTTACACCTGCGGTCCGACGGTTTATAGCTCGCCGCATATTGGAAATTATACGGCTTACGTTTATTGGGATCTGCTGATTCGTGTGCTGAAATTAAATGACTATATTCCGTATCGCGTCCTGAATTTGACCGACGTCGGCCATCTGACTTCGGATGGCGACGAAGGTGAGGATAAGCTCGAAAAAGGCGCAAAAAAGTCCGGCTCGACGGTCTGGGAAATCGCTGAGCGCTATATTGACGAGTTTAAATCCGGTTACAGTGCGCTCGAGTTGACCCCGCCAGAAGTTTGGGCACGCGCAACTGATTATATCAAATATGATATAAAAATCATCGAAATTCTCACAAAAAAGGGCTTTACATACGAAACTAGCGATGGAATATACTATGACACGCATAAATTTCCGCATTATGCCGACTTTGCGCACCTCGATCTCAGCGGCCTGAAGGCTGGCGCGCGAGTTAAAATGTCCGTCGAAAAGCACAATTTGACTGATTTCGCTCTCTGGAAGTTTATCCAACCAGGAGAAAATCACGCTATGCGCTGGGATTATCTCGACCGGCCCGGTTATCCCGGCTGGCATCTCGAATGTTCGACGATTATTCATCAAGAACTGGGCGAACCGATCGACATTCATACCGGCGGCATCGATCATATCCCCGTCCATCATACGAACGAGATTGCCCAAAGCGAAGCCGCGTTCGAAAAACCGCTCGCGCGTTTCTGGCTACATTGTAATCATCTCACTAGCGAAGGCCAGAAACTTTCCAAAAGTCTCGGCAATGGCTATACGCTCGAAGATTTGCGCGAAAAAGGCTTTTCTCCGCTCGATTTCAAAATGTGGGTTCTCCAGGGGCACTACCGTTCGGAGCGTGATTTTAGCTTTACCGCTCTTAGCGCAGCGAAAAATCATCGCCTGAGTTGGCGTAATCGCATTGCGCGTTGTTACCAAGATTTAGCGCCCCAGAATTCGGAAGATCTTGAGTCTAATTTGAAAAAGCTACGTGATACTCTAAACCGAGATTTGAATTCGGCAGCCGCCTTCGCGCTGATTGACAGCTGGGAAGAAATTGGTTTCGAACTCTGGGAAGAAATCGATCACATCTTCGGGCTAGGATTGATTGCTGATTCTCCGAGGTTATCCAGCGCTCAAGAAGAGCTGTTGACCGCGCGCCAGCATGCCCGCGCCGAAAAGGACTATGCGCTGTCCGACCGCCTGCGTGATCAGCTACTGGCTTCCGGCATTTCCGTCCTCGACACGGCGGAAGGTCAAATCTGGCAATATTCAAACTAATATGCTAGAATCAAATAATGGAATCTATCATTGAAGTAAAAAAGCTCACGAAAGTCTACGGAAAACGTTCGACTGCTTTCACCGCGCTCAAAAACATTAATCTCGAAATCAAAAAAGGCGAATCGGTCGCTATTGTCGGAAAATCCGGCTCTGGGAAGTCCACTCTCATGCACTTAATCGCCCTGCTCGATCGCCCGACCGAAGGCAACGTCGAAATTGATGGCGTCGATTCGACCGAGCTTAAAAATCGTGCTCTTAATAAATTGCGCAACGAAAGTTTCGGCTTCGTTTTTCAACAATTTTTCATGAATCCGCAGGATACCGTTCTCCAAAACGTGACCTTGCCGCTAAAGATCGCCGGAGTGAAGCGTGCAAAGCGCCGCGAACTCGCCGAAAAAGCCCTGCGCACTGTCGGCCTCAGCAACCGTTTGAAGTTCAAGGCCAACGATCTTTCGGGCGGACAAAAACAGCGCGTTTGTATCGCTCGTGCGATCGTTAATGATCCTAAAATTCTTTTCGCTGACGAGCCGACCGGAAATCTCGACTCAGCTACCGGCGACAAAGTTATTAAACTGCTTTTCGATCTAAACAAAAAGAAAGGCGTGACCCTTATTATCGTGACGCATGACGACGATTTGGCCGCGCTCTGCGATCGCCAAATCCGCATTTCCGATGGCCGGATTGTCAACGCGACCAAGCCAAAGACCAAGGATGCGACAACGGCGAAAAGTTCGAAACCAAGATCGAAATCGACAACAAAATCTAGTGCCAAAGCAACCGAAAAGGAGGAAGCCTAATGAGTCTGTTTGATACTATTCGCACAGCGAACCATAATCTATTCCGCAACAAAGTTCGCACCTTACTCACAATCCTCGCGATTTTCGTCGGCAGCTTCACGATCATCCTCAACGTCGCGATCAATACTGGCGTGAACCAGTTTATCGACGACCAGACCGCCATGATCGGTGGCGAAGATTACATCGTCATCATGGACAGCGGTTCGGCCGATAGTATGTCGAGTATGATGGGCAGTAGCGAAATCCACGAATATAACGAGTCCAGCACCGTTTCCGAAATCACCGACGACCAAATCAAAGAAATCCAACAAATCCCCGGCATCGACGCCGACACGGTCGAGCCGAAAGACAATGGCATCAGCCTAGAATACATCAAAAGCGAAAAAACCGGCAAACGCTTTCAGGCTAATGGCGCCGGAACAATGCCTCCGGGCAGCTTTACGGTCCCAATGACGGCCGGAGAAATTCCCGCAGCCGACGAAAGCGAAGATTTGATTGCGCTCGAGGCGGGCTATCCCGAAGCACTTGGCTATGATTCAGACGCCGATATTATTGGCAAAACCGTAATCCTAGGCGTAAAAGATCCCGTGACCGACGAAGTTAAAGAATTCAAGGCCAAGGTCGCTGGTGTCCAAGCTAGCGGCGTAGTCGCCTTCAATGGTCATGCTATTACCGAGCAACTGCTGAAAAAGCTCGAGCATGTGTCGGACAAATATTATCCTGAAGGCATGAAAAAACCGGTCTATGCCGTCCATGCTAGGTTTGACCGCGAAAAGTATTCGGAGCAAGAAATCAAGGATCTTCTGAACGAAAAAGGCTTCGTCGCTATGACGACCTCAGATATGATGGGTATGGTCCATGTCTTCTTCGACGCAATCATGATCGTCTTCACGATCTTTGGCGGAATTGCCTTGCTCGCTGCTGCCATCGGTATCGTCAATACTCTACTCATGTCGGTCGAGGAGCGCACTCGCGAGATCGGCCTCGACAAAGCCCTCGGTATGTCATCTGGCTGCGTATTCGGCGAATTTGCCATCGAAGCGATCGGCCTCGGTTTCTGGGGTTCAATCGTCGGCGTCGTAGTCGCAATGGTCATCGGTAATTTGGTCAACCTCGCCGTGCATGCTCCTGGCGGTTTCCTCGAAGAATTGCCGACCTTTAACCTCTTCGTCTTTACCCCATGGAATATTATTCCGCTCGTACTCGTGATTATGTTCATTGCCTTTGTTGCGGGGACGGTGCCTGCTTGGAAGGCCGCCCATAAGAATCCGATTGAAGCCTTGAGATACGAATAGACCAATATATCACGAGATGAATAAATTTCAAGAATAATTACCGAAAAATGCCTAAAAAAGCTAAAAAATCGCAAAAATATATCACAAAACGAATAGAGATTGAGAAATTGGTCCCTGGTGGTCAAGCCATAGCGACGCTTTCGGATGGCAAAAAGATCTTTCTCTGGGGTGCGCTTCCGGGAGAAATCGTCACTGAATGTCTAGTCACGAAAGAAAAAACGCATTATCTCGAGGCGACAGCGACGAAGATCGAGCGCGAATCGCCGAGACGCTCCCAGCCTCGCGATGTCTGCTATCTCGCGACTTCTCCCTGGCAGATTCTTGATTATGCTTACGAGCTGGAACAGAAGCAAGAATTGCTCGCGGAAATCTATCGCCAACAGGGAATTGATCTCAGTACGCTCGAAGTTTTGCCTGTCCAAACCGATGGTCGAGAATACGGCTATCGTAATAAAATGGAATATGCCCTGTATTATGATCATGACGACGGAAAAATCCACCCGAGTTTTCATGCTCGTGGCAGCCATCGCAAGATTCCCGTCGCGCAGTCTAGCCTCGAGCGGCCAGAAATTTGGCAAGAGGCAGAAGTGATTTTCGCTGATCTGAATCAGCGTGGCGAAGATGCGCGCAAATACCAGAGTTTGTTGCTCCGCTCTAATCAATCTGGGAAAGTGAGTGGCGGGCTCTATGAGAATCATTGCCCACATCCGCAGTTTCGACCTCTCGAAGACGAAATTCTTGGACAAAAATATTCCTATTCACCGAATGGATTTTTCCAGATCAACTTGCCCGTGTATGCGTTAGCGCTTCAAGAAATTAAACCTTGGATTAAAACGGAAAATGTTCTGGATCTTTACGCTGGGGTCGGGACCATTGGGCTGTCCGTAGCGCGGGATCGTAATCTGACGCTAGTCGAGTGCGATTCATCGGCTTATGCGGAACTCGAAGCTAATTGTCGCCCGGTGCGTGCGGCGCGCGGCGTGCTCGCCCGCTCAGAAGACGCTCTTGAATATATCGCTCCGGACCAGACCGTGATTATCGACCCGCCGCGCGCCGGCTGCCGCCCGGAACTAATCGAAAAATTCCGCACCGTGCTCCCCGAAAGCTTAATCTATCTTTCTTGCAACCCCGTGACCCAAGCCCGCGATCTCGCCGGATTGCTTGATTACTACGACATCCGCCGAATCGTGCCCTATAATTTCTTCCCCCGCACACCACATCTAGAAAACCTCGCAATTCTCGAGCGTAAATCATAAATTATGGAGACAACATGGGACTAAACAAAGAGCAAGCCGCCGCCGTCGAATATCTTGACGGGCCACTATTAGTTCTCGCTGGCCCGGGGACCGGAAAAACGCAACTACTTTCCGCCAAAGTCGCTTATATCCTTGAACATACTGACGCTAACCCCGAAAACATCCTCTGCCTGACTTTTACCGAATCCGGCGCGAGTAATATGCGCGAACGCTTGGCAACCATAGTCGGGAAGGCTGCCAGTAAAGTCAACATTTATACTTATCATGCTTTTGGCTCGAACATTCTCGATCGCTATAAAAATTACGCTGAAAATTTCAACCGTCGACTTGACGCCGTGATTGATAACGTCACTAGCTATAAAATTCTCCGCGAAATCCAGGATCGGCTTCCCGTGACCGACATTCTTAAAACCGCCAACATCAACGACCTCGCCGAAACCATTCAACATGCCAAGTCCGCCCGCCTCTCTGCCGAGAATCTCGCGACCATCGCCGAAGAAAACCTCAGCGATAGCGCCAGCCTCGGCGAACTTGCGAGTAGCATTCTCGAAAAGCTCCAACCGCGCTCGAAATTTGACCTCGCCGTGAACGAAGTTTATGAGCCACTGCTAGAGCTGCTCAGCGAATATTCCAGCCCGAAGCCCATCGTCGGCCATATCGAGCGTAGCGCGAATCTCTATCTACGCGAACTTTCGGAAATAATTAAAACCGAAACCGCCAAAGCTAAGCCCAGCGTCGCTCCGTTGACCGCCTGGAAAAACAAGCGTTTCGAGCGCAACGAAGACGGCGCTTATCGCCTGAAAGATTATATCGCGAATCGTAAATTGGCTTCGCTCGCCGAAATTATGCGCCAATATGACGAAAAGCTTCAATCCGAAGGCCTGTTCGATTTCGCCGACATGATCGAAGAGGCTATCCGTGCCCTGCGTGAGGATCGCGGTTTTCGTCTCAGCCTTTCGGAAATTTTTCAATACATTCTCCTCGACGAATTCCAGGATACTAATCCTTCACAGTTCGAGCTGATTCGGCTGCTGACAGATTACGAAAAGCCTATGGTTATGGCGGTCGGCGATGATGATCAGGCGATTTATGAATTCCAGGGCGCGAATGCTTCCAATCTCCTTGATTTCCAAAATCATTATGGCGCAGAAGTTGTCATCCTGCGCGACAACTATCGTAGCACTGGAGAAATTCTGGATTTCTCTCATCATATCGCCGAGCAGGTCGAAGATAGTTTCGCGAAACATCATGGCGTGGATAAAGTCTTGCGTTCCATGCTTGATTTAGGCTCGAAATCTCGAGGGGCGTCGGCGGATGATTTTTCGATCGAACGTCATGAATTCTTAGCTGCGAACGATGAATATTATTGGTTGGCGCGTGAAATTTCGCAATTAATCGAACATGGCGTCGATCCTGAGGAAATTGCCGTCATTGCTCCGCGCCATAAATATATCGCGCCGCTGCTACCATATCTAAAAGCGCATCAAAACATCAATATTGCTTATGAAAAAAAGTCCAACCTACTCGACGAGGCGAAAATCCACGAGCTAATCGTGATTGCCGAATTTGTCTCCGATCTTGCTCATGAACGTCAGCCTTCGCACCGTCTCTTAGAAATTCTCACTTTTCCTTGGCTCGAAGTTTCGCCCCTCGTCGCCTTGCAATCCGTCCAACGTGCGCACGAAAAACATCAAAGCGCGCTCCAATATTTGCTCGATTCCGGCGACCAGTACCTCCATGATCTTGCCAGCTGGCTAGCTCAGCTCGCGATGCTTTCTTTCGACACTCCGCTTGAGCTTTGGCTGGACTATCTGATTAGCGCGTGCGAGACGCCCGGCTGTGAGTTCCGCTCGCCCTATCTCGAATATTATTCCCGCCACTCCGACACCGTCGAGAACTTCGAACTTTATGAAAATTTAAATGTTTTGAAAAACACCGTCGTTGCCCATACCCATGCGACGCGCCCGAAGCTCGATGACTTTATCCAAATGCTCGCGGATTATACTGCTGCCGACGCCGGGATTGTTAATACTAGCCCTTATCGCGACGGCGAGCACGCGGTCCAGATCATGTCGGCGCATAAAAGCAAGGGCCTAGAGTTCGAATATGTTTTTCTCATTGCCGTCGATGAGCTGGCTTGGGGAAAGGCAAAAGGGAATAATAATCTCTTCAGCCTGCCAGTAAACCTCGCCCAAATTCGCCATACCGGCATTACCGATGACGAACAGCTGCGCCTCCTTTTCGTCGCCGTGACCCGCGCGAAGCGCCACCTCATACTCACTAATTCCGTGACCGATTTTTCCGAAAAAAATGTTGCCCGTCTTAATTATCTCAACGAACAGCGCGACGAGAAAGCCGAGACCCAAATTTCGCCCCTGCTTCCCACCGGGCATAACGAGATCAAGCTCCACTACGAAGATTTCGATACCGACACGCGCATCGCCGCTCAGCGCCAAGGCTGGTCCGCGGCCTACCAAGTTCTGAGCCCCGATCTGAAGACCCTGCTGCGCTCACGACTCGAGAAATACCGCCTGAGCGCAACCGATTTGACTAGTTTCATTGACATTATTTATGCCGGACCCGAGGCGGTCTATCGTCGCCAGATTCTTCGCGCTCCTGACGAGCCCCTGACCTCCGCGCTTGCTTATGGTAATCTCATACACTCGACCCTCGAACAAGTCACGAATAACGGTCTCAGCAACGCCGAGGCGCTTGAATTTTACCGCGAAAAAAGCCTTGATTTACCGCTCACGGCTCATGAAATCTCTGAGCTCCAAGCTAAGGGCGCCTACGGTCTCGAAATCGTCCTGAAAGAGTTCCGCCCGATTATTTGCGCCGAGCATTCGCGCGCCGAAGTGAATTTCAGTGCCGAACATCTCGCCCTGAATGATATCCCCCTGACCGGAAAAATCGATCATCTCGCGGTCAATCCCGAGGATAAAACGATCGAAATTTATGATTACAAAACCGGCAACTACCATAAAAACAAGTGGGAAAGTCACCCCACTCTCTATAAATATGCCTTGCAGCTCGGATTTTATAAGCTGCTCGTCGAGCTTTCGCCGAATTTTCGTGGGTATAAAGTCACTCGCGGGCATATTCTCTTCGTAAATCCCGATCAAGAAGGCAAAGTTTACGATCGTAGTTATGATTATCCTGCGACCAGCGAAGCTGAGCTTCGACAGCTCCTCCCCGCGATCTATCGCCAGATTACTAGCCTCGATTTCCTCGAAAATCCCGAGCTTAATCTCGCCGCCGACCAACGTCGCACCCTGAAGGACATAAAATCCTTCGTTTCGAAACTCCTCGAAATTGAAGCCAATGCTTGACTTTATCGCTACGAAACTATAAGATAAAGTTAAGTATAAGGAGGTTTTATGAAAATCAAACATTTAGGGTTAGCGTTAATCATCTCTGCCTTCAGCATCACTGCGCTCCCGGTCGCCAGCCAGGCTAGTAGCCATAGCGCCGAAATCATCGCCAAAGGCGGAAGCAAAGGTAGCAGCGGCGGCAGCGCAGACGCTTTCAGCGCCGCTGACTGTCCGAAGAGTTCGCTCTATAAAACGGATAGAAGTAAGGCTAAGGCGCCAGAGGATATTAAAACTCCTGCCGACTGTAATCTCGCCAAAACCGAATATGACGCCATGGACGTCGCCGTAAAGATTATCAACGTTATCGTCGGCCTAGTCGGTATCATCGCCGTCGCCGTAATCGTCATTGGCGGTATTACTTTCGCGACTTCCCAAGGAGACCCTTCGAAAGCCTCAAAAGCCAAAAACACAATTCTCTACGGCGTCGTCGGTCTAGTTATCTCAATGTTGGCCTTCGCAATTGTGAACTTCGTCCTGAAAAGCGTCTTTTAGCGCCGCCCCGAGACGCTTATGTTTGCCTTTTTATAGCCATCGTGCTAGAATCAAGCTCTGTAAGCGACAAAAATCGTTCACTTACAGAGTTTTTGCTCGCTATACTCATCCGAGGGGAGGTGATTATGGATGGGAATATATCATTGCCCACGTTGCAGGCAACCTTATACTAGCGAAGACGCGGCCAACCGCTGCACTTGTGGCGGCGCACGCCGAATTCAAACTTGTCCGCGCTGTCGCGGATCGCGAAGAATTCCGGGTCTCTTTGGAGACGACATTTGCCCTGATTGCGGCGGGACCGGCGTAAAAGCTCAATAATTTCGCTAGCCTAGTCGAAGGCGCACCTTTTTCGGGAGCTTCGCTCCCGTTTTTCATGCATCAAGATTTTCTCACAAGAAACCCAAATTCAGATCCCGAAAGCCCTTTACAACCACGAAAATCTTTGCTATAATGTAAACAATTATGAGTAATAAAGTATCACATCCTAAAGATTATCGCTTTGTGGTCTTTTCCGACGAAGCTGCGAATTTCTCGTTTTTGACTCGTTCGACCGCCCAAAGCGACGAAACCATCACCTGGGAGGATGGTAACGAATATCCTCTAGTTAAGGTACAGATTTCTTCCGCTTCGCACCCGTTCTTTACTGGCGAAGAAAAGATTATCGATACCGAAGGTCGCGTCGATCGCTTCAAGGCTCGTGCAAAGCGCGCTGAGGCTCTCCGCGCTAATTTAGCCAACAAGGCCAAAAAAGCCGAAAAAGAAGCTGCGAAAAAAGCTGAAAAAGCCGAGCAAAAGTAAGCGAATTGTCTAGATCTGCCTAAAAATCCCCAAAATATGGGGATTTTTTGAGAAAATGCGATTTTCCTCTTGACTTTTTGAAAAATCTGTGATACAATGGTATTATATAGTTAATTTAATGAAACAGTTGCGGGAGGTTTCCTGATAAAACCCGTAACAAAGTGAAAGGAAAACCATGACAGTCGATCCGAAAAATATCGATATTAAGGCGCTTCTCGACGCCGGCAGCCATTTTGGTCATAAAACTAGCCGTTGGCACCCCAAAATGGCCCCATATATTCATAGTAAACGCCAAGGTGGACATATTATTAACCTCGAAAAGACCGTTGAGGCCCTCGAGAATGCTTTGCCAGAGTTGACAAAAATCGCCGCCAGTGGTAAAAAGATCCTTTTCGTCGGCACGAAAAAACAGCTCAAAGAAATCACCAAAACTGCTGCCGAAAGCGTCGATATGCCATATGTCACCGTGCGTTGGGTCGGCGGGACTTTGACCAATGTCGCGACCGTTAATCGCCAGATTAAAAAGCTTCATGATCTCGAGCGTCGCATGGCTTCCGGTGAACTCGAAGCTCGCTATTCGAAGCTAGAAGTGCAGCGCTTCCAGGAAGAAATCGATTTGCTTAATGAACGCTACGGCGGTATTAAGGAAATGCACGAGCAACCAGCTGCTTTAGTCGTCGTCGACGCTATCCAGGACAAAAACGCCATCAAAGAAGCTAACAGCTTGAAAATCCCTGTTTTCGCGCTCACGGATACGAATGTCGATCCGACGAACATCGATTACGTCATCCCAGGCAACGACGATGCGATCAAATCCGTCCAACTAATTCTCGATTACATCACCGCCGCCATCAAAGCCGGCAAGGCCGCGCAAGCCTAAAATAGCATTTTCCTAAATTTCATATATTAAACTCAAGGAGGAATATGAGCGAAGAACTCAAAGAAAAAGCCAACGAAGTTAAAGCTGTTTCGATCGAATTGATTAAAAAACTTAAGGAACTTTCCGGAGTTGGGCTCACGGATGCGAAAAATGCTCTCGTCGAGGCCAAGGGCGATTTCGACAAAGCCCTCGACGCTATGCGCAAAAAAGGCATGACGAAAGCCGAAAAGCGCGGCGATCGCGAGACGCGCGAAGGAATCATCGAAACCTATGTTCATGATGGACGCCTCGGAGCAATCGTCGAAGTAAACTGTGAAACTAGCTTCGTCGCGAAGACTGAAGAATTCAAAGATCTTGCCCATAAGATCGCTATGCAAATCGCTAGCATGAATCCGCTCTATGTCGATATGGAAAGCATCCCCGAGAGCGAACTCAAGGCGAAAAAGAAAGATTTTGAAGCAAACTTCAAGGGCCCAGAAAATATGAAAGATCAAATCATCTCTGGCCAAATCAAAAAGGCTTTTTCGGACAAAGTTTTGCTCGAGCAGCCATACATTCTCGACGACACGAAGACTGTTGGTCAGTTTATCAAAGAAGCGATCGCGAAAACTGGCGAGAACATCACCGTCAGCCAATTCAAACGTCTCGAAGTCGGCGTGACTGAAGACACTGACTAATTCCGTATAGGAGCAAATCGCTCCTATACTTTTTAACTTAAATTAAATGAGAGGTAATATGTTTGACGATAGTGAATATAAAAAAGCCATGGACGAAGCAATCTCACGTTTTGAGAACGAGCTGAAGAAAATCCGTACCGGTCGCGCGCATCCCGATATGCTAAATAATGTCAAAGTTGAAGCCTATGGCGAATATATGCCTCTAAATCAAGTTGCGAATATTACCGCTCAAGGCGCGAATATGCTGCTTGTAACGCCCTATGATCCTTCAAACATCCAAAATATCACGAAAGCGATTCGTGATGACCAGACCTTAGGGCTTAATCCTAGCGACGATGGCCATGTCGTTCGTGTGCCAATTCCGCCTTTGACCGAAGAACGCCGTAAAGAGATCGTCAAAACTGCTTCGACGAAAGTTGAGGCGGCGAAGGTCGCGATTCGCAATGTTCGCGAAGATGCGCGCAAAGAGCTAAAAACCGCCGAGCTACCCGAAGATGTGACGAAAAAGGCCGAGAAAAGCGTTGACGATTTGACAAAATCCTATACCGAAAAAATCGATACAATTTTTAAAGCTAAATCCGCCGAAATCATGGCGATCTAGATTATGGCCGAAAAACTTCACCACATCGGGTTCATTGTCGACGGCAATCGTCGTTGGGCAAGGGAACGTGGTCTGCCGACCTTGAAGGGTCATGAGCGTGGTTTCGAAAAAGTTGAACTTCTCGTCGATTATCTAAAGACCCAGGGAATTGATTTTGTCTCGTTCTACCTCTTCAGTACCGAGAATTGGAATCGTTCGCCCGAAGAAATCAACTATCTCATGAAGCTTGTCGACGTGCGCTTCTCTCAGCTAGCGAAAAAATGTCAAGATCAAAATCTACGGATTATGGTCCTCGGCCGTCCCGAACCTGTCGCGCCGAAAATCTGGCAAAAGATGCTTGATGCCGAGACCCAAACTGCGACGAATACCGGAATGACTATTTGCATATGCTTTAATTATGGCGGTCACTGGGAAATTGCCGACGCCGCAACCCGAGCGATCGCTGCCGGCGAAACCGAGCTTACTCCCGATAGCTTCGCAAAATATCTTTACCATCCCGAAGTTCCCAGCTGCGACCTAATCGTACGCACGAGCGGCGAACAACGCATCTCAGGTTTTCAACTCTGGCGTGCCGCTTATGCCGAATTTCTCTTCCTCGAGAAAAACTTCCCCGACCTCAAAACTGAAGATTGCGAAATGATTCTTCGTGAATACGCCGGACGACAGCGTCGCTTTGGAAAGTAAGTTGGCGCTAGATCTAGAGAATTGATAAATTCCATAAGCGAATTTTACCCTCACGCAATATCCGTGCTATAATATATTATATGAATATTGTTTTTGGGATCATCATTGGAATTATTATCTTAATGTTTTTGGTCGTTGCACACGAGTTCGGACATTTCATTGCAGCTCGTCGTAACGGCGTCAAGGTCAACGAATTCGGCATCGGCTTTCCTCCTCGCATTGTCGCCTGGGTGAAAAATCCAGGTTGGGAAAAAGGGAAGAAAGGCGTAAAAAAATGGCTTAAGCTACCCAAGTCCGAATGGGATCAGCCCCAAAAAACTTTAATATTCAGCCTCAATCTTCTGCCAATCGGCGGCTTCTGCGCCATGGATGGAGAATCCGACGCCGATCGCCGTAAGGGCACTTTCGGCTCTGCCAGTTTCTGGGGGAAGACAAAAATTCTCTTTGCTGGCGTCGCGATGAACTGGCTAGTTGCATTCGTGCTTTTGACAATCCTGGCTTTTACTGGCATGCCGCAATTCATCGAACATCAATTTTATCTAGGTAACGACGCGAAAGTTATCGGCGAAGGCGTGACCGTCGCCGAAGTCGAAGCGGATTCTCCCGCCGCAAAGGCTGGATTCGAGACCGGGGATCGTATCATTTCGATCGGCGAAAAAACCGTCATGTATCCCGCCGACGTTTCTAGCTACGGTAGCGATCACGCCGGCGAAGAAGTCGAAATTAAAATCAAACGCGGGGATGACGAAGTCCAGCTAAAGCCAAAACTCAATCCTGAGGGTTCCGAATACAGCCTCGGAGTCGTCATGGACTACGGACAGACTTTTATCCGCTCGAGCTGGTCAGCTCCCCTCGTCGGTGCCGTAACGACTTTGCAGCTCACTGGCGAAACCTTCCGTGGACTTGGCGTCATGGTCTGGGACTTATTGTCTGGCGTCGTACAACAATTCAGCACTGACAGCACCATCCGCGAAGCTGGAAAAACCGCCATCGGCACCGCCAGCGAATCCGTCTCCGGCCCAATCGGCATCATTGGCGTAATTTTCCCCGCTTTCGCTAGCTCTGGCGCGACCAATCTAGCCTTCCTCGCCGCCCTGATCTCGGTTTCGCTTGCCTGCATGAACGTCTTACCCATCCCCGCCCTCGATGGTGGCCGCTGGCTCATAATCGCAGTTTACAAATTACGCGGCAAAAAGCTCACAAAGGAAACCGAGGAGCGCATCGTTTCGCGCGCCTTTATGGTACTTCTAATGCTTATTGTCGTTATCTCAATTCTTGATATCATAAGGCTGTTCTAAATGGAAAATCGCGCAAAAATCGCCCAGAGATCATCTCGTAGCACGTCTAAGGCCAGTGGAGTGCCTAAACAAACTCAGACATCGTCTAGCAAGAGTCCTCGCGCAGCGACGCCCAAAGAGAAAAACTTAGCGCCCGAAAAGAAAAGACCAACGCGCCGGAAAGATCAAGCCACATCCAAAAAACTTTCGCGCCAAGATATTGTGACGATTATTCTCCTCGTCGTGTGGACTGTTTTGGCCCTGATTGCTAGTCAATTCATTGTCGCTTATCCAATGTTCTGGTTGCTCGGCGAGGCGGTTACGACGCCGTTTTGGACACTAATATTTTATCTCCTGAATTATAGCCTCAGCCCCGTACTAATTCTCGTGTTACCGCGGAAGCTCTTTCAGCTTATTAAGCGCCGCAAAAATCGCAAACTAGGCTTCGATGAAGAAATGTTACTGTCGAATCCTAAAGATCTCGGCGTCGGTTTTTGGCCAAGCTTTGTTGATATTGGCCTAGCACCAATCGGTTATTTTGTCTACATCGTCCTCGCTAGCATGGCGACGAATTTCTTCCGCATTTTCCCCTGGTTCAACGCCGACCAAGCCCAGGACGTCGGTTTTAGCTATTTTGTGACTAGCGCCGACCGCTTTTTTGCCATGCTCGCCATCGTCTTTATTGCTCCTATCGCCGAAGAAATCATCATGCGCGGTTGGCTCTACGGTAAACTCCGCAAAAAACTCAAAGTCTGGTCTGCCATTCTTATCACTTCGCTAGTTTTCGCCCTGCTACACGGCCAACTCAACGTCGGCGTCAGTGTTTTTATGCTCAGTGTTGTTCTCTGTAGCTTGCGCGAAATCACTGGCTCCGTCTGGAGCGGAGTCTTACTTCATATACTCTCGAACGGCATCGCATTTTACATGCTATATATCGCCGCCGGAGCCTAAACCGGGCGCAAGCGAATTTAAACCAAGATTTCTTTCTCGAAGCATCTGTGTTATAATATATCCATGCGTTTAAGTAAAACATTTGTCAAAACTCTGCGTTCAGTCCCAAAAGATGAAACCGCGCGTGGCGCAAAATTTCTCGCCCAAGCCGGTTATGTCCATAAAGAGTTGGCTGGCGTTTATGATTATCTTCCGCTCGGGCTAAAAGTCCTCGAGCGCATTGAAACTGTCGTTCGCGAAGAGCTCAATGCTATCGGTTGCGAAGAAATTTTGCTTTCTAGCCTCCAGAATCCCGAGCCTTGGCAAAAGACCGATCGCTGGGATAGCGAAAAAATGGATATTTGGTTTCGGACGCAGCTCGCGGCTGGCGGTGAGCTCGGCCTCGCCCCGACCCACGAAGAGCCGATCACGAAACTAATGCAAGGCTATATCTCAAGCTACAAAGATCTCCCGGTATATGCCTACCAGATCCAAACTAAATTCCGTAACGAGCTCCGCGCTAAATCCGGCATTATGCGCGGCCGCGAATTTATTATGAAAGATCTATACAGTTTCTCGCGCAATATCGAGGAGCATGAGGTGTTTTATCACAAAGTTGAATCGGCCTACGCTAAGATTTACCAGCGGCTGGGACTCGGCGACGATACCTTTGAGACCTTTGCTAGCGGCGGAGTTTTTGCGAAATACAGCCACGAATACCAAACCTTGACCGAAGTCGGCGAAGATACAGTCTGGTTCAACGAAGATAAAAGTATCGTACTCAATGAAGAAGTTTTGAACGACGAGGTGCTAGCCGAACTCGGCGTAAAACGTGAAGAACTTCAATCGGCCAAAGCTGCTGAAGTTGGCAATATTTTCACCCTGAAAGACAAATATTCCCGCCCGCTCGGTCTCGAGTTTACCGACGAGAATGGCGAGCGCCAGCCGGTGCTCATGGGCTGCTACGGAATCGGTATTTCTCGCACCATGGGCGTCATCGCCGAAAAATTCTCTGACGACCGCGGACTGGTCTGGCCAGAAGGTGTCGCTCCCTATAAATATTGTCTAATCGGCATTGGCGACCAGGGCATAGCAGCTGCCGAAAAGTTTTACCACGAGCATGAAGACGAATGCCTGTTTGACGATCGCGATCTGCGCCCTGGCGCGAAATTCACCGATGCCGAGCTTATGGGCATTCCGAAGCGTATTGTCATTAGCGAAAAAACTCTCGCGGATAACCAAGCCGAAGTCACCGATCGCCGTAGTGGCGAGACGAAACTTGTTCCTATGGATGAAATTTGCAAAATGTAGCGTCAGTGATAGAGAATAATAGTGAAAAGTGACCGCAGCCGAGCTTAGGGGTTTACAATTTTCAGCCCAAGTGATAAACTACTAATAGTTATGAAGAAGACCGTAAACCTCACGGCTGACGGAAAAGCCGAATTAGAACAAGAATTAGAATCTCTTATTGCGCAGCGCCCCGCGATTGCCGAGCGGATCGCGACGGCGCGAGCTTTTGGCGATCTGTCCGAAAATCAGGAATACACGGACGCTCGCGCCGAGCAAAAAAACGTCGAAAATCGCATTATTGAAATCGAAGAAATCCTCAAAAATGCAAAGATTATCCAAGCAACCAAGTCCGACAAGGTGAGCGTCGGTTCGAAGGTTACAATCGATATGGGCGGAAAGGATTTTACTTATACCCTCGTCGGCCCGGTCGAAGCAAATCCGCTCGACGGCAAGATTTCGAATGAAGCTCCGATCGGAAAAGCTCTCCTCGGACGCAAAGTTGGCGAAGAGTTCGATTTCAATGGCAAAAAAGTCAAAATTCTGAGTTTAGGCTGACAAAAGGCTCCGTAAAGGAGCCTTTAAGCTAGTCTAAAGTTACGATGCATGCCGAACCAACCTAATAT
Source organism: uncultured Candidatus Saccharibacteria bacterium (assembly GCA_964578645.1). Classification (GTDB taxonomy): domain Bacteria; phylum Patescibacteriota; class Saccharimonadia; order Saccharimonadales; family Saccharimonadaceae; genus Nanosyncoccus. The sequence continues at coordinate 60,701 of CAZODR010000004.1, forward strand.
CTATTGCCAGATAAAGCCTTTGTCTGTTTCCTGCCAATCGATAATACCTTCGGTCGCCTCATCCAGGGATGTTTTTGTCATCCCCCAAGGCGCTCGATGTACTGTGAACGACAGGCTCGACATCTGCTCTTGCAGCTTTGTCAGTGTCAGCTCTTTCGCCTCGTTCAGGTCCTTCTTCGTCTGAAGCGCAGAAAAATTTGTCTCTTCTATCCCGGGATGGAAGCGTTTTATTACCAGCCAGTCTCCGCTTTCACGCTGCACCGGCTGAATATATAGCACCACCGACGTATAGTCCGATGATACCAAATCCTCCTTTTTGCCAACCCCAGTAGTTACAGTTTTACTAGCGATAAATTCCTCATATTCGCCAGCGTAATCGAACGGCCCATAAGCCGCAACGCTATCCGCAGTGCAAAACATTTTCTCTGCATCGACCCCGAACCACCCCGGTGTCAAAAAGGCAAACGTCCCAAAATCGCCGACGCGTAAATGATTGTCGTCGCTCCAGCGTAAATCGCGTGGCAACACCTCTGGCATCCCTTTGCCTGACTGCCGTATTTGTATTGCCAAAACTGCAACCAACACGGCAGTAATCAGTACAGCAGCAAACGCCAATTTTACCCAGAGCCGGCTTGTGGCTCCTTGTCTTTTTTCTGAATTCATATTGATTCCCCCTATCCTGATATTGGTCTAGACATTAAATCACATCAAAATTAACGTTCTAGACATCCAACAAGTGCCTATCCTTTCATTATAGCACACATATCATGAAAAGTCAATAGTAACACGACCTTAGGCCGTTTTTCTCCCGTTTTAACCCCTTATATTTTACGATTTCATCGCAGTATGATATAATCAACATAGTATGACATTAGATGATTATCGCAACGAACGTTTGCGCAAGCTCGAAACTATCAAATCTCTCGGTATTGACCCCTACCCAGCGAAATCTTCCCGAAACACGCGCATTTCTGAGATCCTCGACCATTTCGCCGAAAAAGATGGTCAAGAAGTTTGCATTGCCGGCCGGATTACCGCAATTCGTAGCTTCGGTAAGCTCGCCTTCGTAAAAATCCGCGATTATTTCGGCGAAATCCAAATTTTCATGCAAAAAACTGACGATATTACGGAGGGCGAGTTCGGCATTAAGCAGCTCAAGCTTCTCGATACCGGCGATTTTGTCGAGGCCAAGGGTAAGGTCGGAAAATCCAGCACTGGCGAAATTTCGGTTTTTGCGAACAGCCTTCGCCTCTTGACGAAAAGTCTGCGCCCATTGCCTGGCTATGACGGCCTGACCAACAAGGAAGAGCGTTATCGCCGGCGCTATGTCGATCTGAATGTAAATCCCGAAGTCCGCGAACGCCTGGTGCGCCGTTCGAAATTCTGGCAGGCAACGCGCGATTTTATGAACCAACATGGCTTTATCGAAATCAACACTCCGGTGCTCGAAAAAACCACTGGCGGCGCCGATGCGACCCCGTTCGTGACCCATATGAACGCTCTCGACGAGGATTATTACCTCCGCATTAGCCAAGAATTACCGCTAAAACGCCTTCTCGGCGGCGGATTTGAAAAAGTTTATGATATTGGCCCGCGTTTTCGCAATGAAGGCGTCGACGACGAACATCTCCCGGAACATATCGCTTTCGAAAGTTATGCCGCTTATGAAAACTACGAAGACGGCATGCAGCTCTACGAGGCCATGATTAAATATGTCGCGATGCAAACTTGGGGGACGCTGAAGTTTCATGTCGGCGACTTCGACATCGATCTCGACTGCGAGTGGCCGCGAATTAAGTATGCTGATTTGCTTCGAGAAAAATTCGCCATCGACGTTTTCCAGCCCGATCGGACGAAAATGCTCCAGATTCTTAAGGACAACAATGTCAAATGCGACCCCAGCGTCAGCGACGCGCGTCTAATCGACCATCTCTGGAAGCTGATTCGCAAAACTTCCGCCGGCCCGTATTGGCTCATCGAAGAGCCTCTCAGCCTCAGCCCCCTCGCTAAAGTTAGCCCCGAAAATCCACTCGTGACCCAAAGGTTCCATCCAATCATTGCTGGCACCGAGATGGGGAATGGTTATAGTGAGCTCAACGATCCGCTCGACCAGCTCAAGCGTTTTCAGGAGCAACAGGCCATGCGCGATGCTGGAGATGACGAAGCCCAAATGCTCGACCTCGACTTTGTGGAAATGCTCGAATATGGTATGCCGCCCGCCTGTGGCTGGGGAAATAGCGAGCGTAATTTTTGGCTGCTCGAAGGCGTCAGCGGCCGCGAAGCCGTGCCATTCCCGGTGATCCGCTCTCGCCAAGAATCCTAAGTGCTACATATACTCTAATTAGCCAGGCAGCGGAGAGGAAAACCGTTCCAACGGCTACTAATGTCTAACGGATTGACAGCACTGTCGTTAAAATTTAGATTGCAAGAATTATTTTCGTTGGGTAATGTCCAGGATGACCAAGGATAACCAGCTATTCCAGATCGTCTTAGCTTACCATCTTTTGTAGTCAGAACACCGCTGCGCACAAAGATTCAGAAAAACACTTTAGGAAAATTTCGGTGAACTTTGGTAAATATCTTGAAAACCCGCAACAAACTAGTGGAGAATTATGCTAAAATCTGGCATATAACACTACAGATCGAGCCTCATCGAGGCTTATACTTCCATTGTAGCACAGCTTATGCTTTTTGTCAAGAGGTTTTGAGAATTTTTGACAAATTTGCCAAGTTCTGGGAAGATTTTTAGGAAATTCTAGCGATTTTGTCAATTTCTAGATCGAAAGTGTTATAATTGTTTACAACATTATTGAAAACTTTGTGCGCAGCGGCATGCTCGGCATTAACGATGGTAGACTTTGGCATATTGGAATAAATAATTTCACCTGGTCATCTTGGACGCATTCTACTAACATCCGCGCCTACTACCTCCTCTTCGATAACAGTAACGTTCACCCGTCAGGCGCAAACAATCGTTGGCTTGGGTTTCCTCTCCGCTGCCTGGCTAATTAGAGTATATGTAGCAATAAAACGACACCATAATCAGCCCAGCTGCAATCAAAAAAACTGCCCAAAAGCAGCAAATCAGCATGGTGGTAGTCCCGGCGGGAGTCGAACCCGCGATTTCCTGGATGAGAACCAGGCGTCCTGGACCACTAGACGACGAGACCACTACTAATATTATAGCACAAAATTCTAAAATCCAAAGAAAATTTCTATTCCGGAATTTCCACGAAGCTTACAGCCTCATTTCTGTGCGCAGCGGCTTTGTCGACAACTACATTAGCGCCTCGAAGTCTGGCCTCCTCAATGTCGCAAACGGCGGAGATCAGTGGAGTAGGTCCAGCACAACGACTCGTGACACGCATTCCTACGCGCTTACGGTATATGTCAACACCATCTATTCCTCCTACGAGGGTGTTCGTCGCTACGGTCTTCCTCTCCGCTGCCTGGCTAATTAGAGTATATGTAGCAGGAGATTTTCGATCAAAAATCTCCGAGGACAATTTTTTGTGCTATAATCATAACTAATATGAGTGGAAGAGTCATGATCGTCGGGACAGGGAACGTAGGCGCCAGTATTGCCTATGCTTTGATTAACCAACGCACCGCCGTCAACGAGATTATTTTGACCGACATCGACGTCGCTGACGCCGAGGGAGAAGCGCTCGATCTTTGCGATGCCTTGGCCGTCGCGCCGAGCTGGCTGAAAATCCGCGCCGGCAGCTACCGCGACGCCAAACTCTGCGATATTTGTATCCTCACTGCCGGCGCAAACCAAAAGCCCGGCGAGACCCGCACTGAACTCGTCCAAAAAAACGCTCGCATCACTCGCTCGATCGTCGAAGAAATCATGGCCGCCGAATTCATCGGCATCTTCCTCGTCGTTTCCAACCCCGTCGACGCCCTGAGCTATCTCACTTGGCAATATTCCGGACTCCCTTCCGAGTCCGTCATCGGCAGCGGCACCGTCCTCGACAGTGCCCGCCTGCGCTATCGTCTCGCCGAAACCCTTGGCGTCCACCCGAAATCCGTTCATGCCTACCAAATCGGCGAGCACGGCGACAGCGAATTCGCGCTCTGGTCCAGCGCCAATATCGGCGGCGAAAATCTCGCCAGCCTCGTCGACGAACCCGAACGCAAAGCTATCGAAGACTACGCCCGCAACAAAGCCTACGACATTATCCAGAAAAAAGGCGCCACACATTACGGCATCGGCGCCTGCGTCGTCCAGATCGTTAATTGCATCCTGAATGACGAGCGTCGCGTGCTCTGCGTCTCGAGCTATGACGACTGCAGCGATACTTATAATGGTTTTCCCGCCATCGTCGGTCGCCACGGCATCGTTCGCCGCATTGAGCTCGAAATGACCGAACCCGAAGGCATAAAATTCCAAAAGTCCATCAACGCTCTCCGTCGCACGCTCAAGGCCGCCGAGCGCGAGACGACTATTCTCGAAAATGCATCCAAAAACCCGCCAAAGTCTAAGAATCGAGCCTAAGCCATGTCGATAAAACAGCCCAAAAACACCCGACGGTCAAATTTCTTGCGAAAAATGACCCTATACTTCCATTGTATCACACTTACCGTAATTTGTCAAGCTTTTTTACCATATTTCCCGACTTTCGCGGTCGCTACCCCTGAAGATGTGCCCGCGGACTACGATTTGTTAGAGCTCCAATCGCGCGAAAATACGCCTAGTAGAGAGACCTCGAGTGCCTATAAAACCTATGGCTACGAAAGCTTCACGGCCGATTATTATCTCTCGAAAGACGAATCTGGGATTAGTCATCTCAAGGTCGTCGAAACCATCGTCGCGAATTTTCCCGAGAGCGACCAATACCACGGCATGAGCCGCATCGTACCATATACAAACCAAAATGGCAAGAATCTCACCTTACCAAGCGATCGAGCGCTCGAAATCGACATTAAGCATAACGGTATTAGCGAAAAACCTTATCGGATCGACAATAAGGACGGCTATTTCGAGGTCAAAATCGGCGATCCGGATGTTTTCGTGCATGGCGAACATACTTATGTTTTAACTTATGAATTTATCAACGTCATCACCCAGTTTAGCGAAAATGGAAAAACTTGGCAAGAGCTTTATTGGGACGCTAATGGTAATGATTGGCATGAAAGCTTCGCCACGGTTTCCGCGAATCTCCACTTCGATGAAGAGGCTCTGGAAAATCTCCCGCTCAGCGATACGCGCTGCTATGTTGGAAGGTATGGCGATAGCGGCAGCGGCCGTTGCTTAGTTACAAAAATTCCCGACGGTTTCAGCTTTTCGACTACTGGCGTCGCCCGCTATGAGGGACTAACTTTCGCCGTTCGTCTCCCCGGGGGCAGTTTCACGATCGGTCATACTGGACAAGATTTGCGCCTTGTCATCACGAGCATTGTCGAGGTCATTCTCGGGCTCGCAATCCTCAGCTATGCGTTTATAGTTTGGCGCCGCAGTAAGCCAAAGCGTGATTATTATCATGGACTTTTCGTCAAGCCGGAGTATGCGCCGCCGCGAGATCTCAGCGTCGCCGAAATGACGACGAACTACATTCGCAGCACACTCATCTCGCCCAGCCAAATTTATGTCGCTAGCTTAATCGAAATGGCCGTCCAAGGCAAGCTTGAGCTCATTGCCGAAGAAAAGTCCGGCAAAAGCTCGAGACATAATTGGAAAATTCGTCTGCAAACTGCCGATTTTACTCCCGCTGAACTTGACGTCCTCAAAATTCTCACGAAGGACAGCTTTTCTCCCGAAGTTGGCATGACCCTAAAACTACGCTCGAGCGGCTCCGCGGGCAAAGCTACTACCTATGCTCTTAATCTCAATCTCGCCGTCGCGAGCGCACTACAATCCAAAGGGCTTTCCGAAGGGAAAATCCCAAAATCCGCGACCAAAGATCATTCCAAAAAACACTCTGCTAAAAATGCTAACTCGGCGACTTATCTCGGCACATTTTGCGCTCTCTGGGTCTTTGCCATTATCATGTGCGGCGTCTTCCTTTTCGACGAAATCCCGAACTATAAAGTGCTTCTCGGCGGGACGCCCCTGATTGCTTTTATGCTTATTTTTGCCATCGCTGTCGCTAGTATCGGCGCATTCGTCGTGATTAAAACTTCGCCGATGTTTAGCCATACCGAGGACGGGCTGAAATATTCGCGCTATTTCGACGGTCTAAAAGAATATATCAAACTCGCAGAATCCGAGCGCATTAACTTCCTCCAAAGCGTCCAAGGCGTCGACACTAGCCCCGAAGGCATCGTGAAACTTTACGAAAAACTTTTGCCCTACGCGATCGTCCTCGGCCTCGAAAAATCTTGGACGAAAGAAATGCAAAAATATTACGAAATCGATTCAGTCTCATCGCCTAGCTGGTACCACAACAACTTCGGGACCGCCTTTATCGCTAGCGAATTCGCCCGTTCATTCCGCGAAATGCACAGCTCTGTTTCTAGCATCGCGACCCATTCGACGACCAGCAGTTCGAGCTCCAGCGGCAGCAGCTTTAGCGGCGGCGGTGGATTCTCTGGCGGTGGCGGAGGCGGGGGAGGCGGAGGATCTTGGTGAGATAAAAATCCCAGATTAAAAATTGCGTGCTATAATATATAGTATGTTAGATATTAATTTCATTCGCCAAAACCAATCGTTAGTTGAAAAATCCACTCGTGAAAAAGGCTATTCGGTCAATATCGCCGACTTATTACAACTTGACGATCGCCGCAAAACCATCCTCCAAGATGTCGAGGCTTTACGACGCGAGCGCAATGAAATTGCTGCCCAGATGAAAAATGGTAAGCCTAGCGACGAGCTCATCGCCAAAGGTAAGGAAATCAAGGCCAAGCTCAGCGAAATCGAGCCCGAGCTCAAGACTCTCGAAGACGAGATTTCGAATTTACTAAAACAAGTTCCGAACATTATTTTCGATGATGTTCCGCTCGGCGGCGAAGAAAATAATCTGGAGATAAAAGCTTGGGGCGAAAAGAAAGCCTCTGGCGTCGATCATCTTGATTATGCGACTTCGCGCGGCTGGGTCGATTTCGAGCGCGGAGCAAAAGTCGCCGGAGCGAAGTTTTATTATCTGAAAGATGGATTAGCCTTGCTCGAAAACGCCCTCTTGCAGTTCGGAATCAAGAAAGTCCGCGAACATGGTTTTCATTATATTACTGTCCCCGATATGGTCTCGAGCAAAGTTCTCGAAGGTTGCGGTTTCAATCCTCGTAGTAGCGAGCAAAGTGATGAATATTTCATCGAAGGCGAAGATTTAGCCATGATTGCGACCGCCGAAATGCCGCTCACCGGATATTTCATGGATGAAATTATTGATGAAAAAGATCTTCCAGTTTGCTTTGCTGGTTATAGCGCTTGCTTCCGCAAAGAAGCTGGGACTTATGGGAAACATACGCGCGGGCTCTTCCGTGTGCATCAATTCAACAAGCTCGAAATGTATGCTTTTTGTCTCCCCGAAAAGTCTAAAGAAATGCACGAAAAAATTCTCGGGATCGAAGAGGAAATTTTACAAGAACTTGAGATTCCTTATCATATTGTCAGCAATGCCGCCGGAGATCTCGGTGCGCCAGCCGCCAAGAAATATGACATTGAATATTGGAGCCCTGTCGATCAAAAGTATCGCGAAATTACTAGCTGCTCAAACTGCACTGATTTTCAAGCTCGCAGTCTCAATATCCGCGTTCGCCGCGAAGACGGCACCGTCGAAGTTTTGCATACTCTAAATGGCACGGCGATTCCGCTAGCCCGCGCATTAGTTGTATTGATCGAGAATTACGCCGAAAAAGGTGGAAAATTGAAAGTTCCGCAAGTTTTACAACCTTATCTTGACGGAGCCACCGAAATCTAAAATGCTATCAAATCGAAACCGAAAAAAACATCGTTTTCGTTCTGTCGTCAGCCTTGCGAATCGCAAATTACCAGTCAGGTTCGTCGCGATTGTACTTTCCGGCTCGACCCTACTCTCGGCGCTGCTTGGGATTTTTCGCGATCGTTTACTAAACTCATATTATCTTGACACCTATCCTACGGGCATCGACGCCTATACGGCAGCCTTCACGATTCCGGATTTTTTGTTTTTTATCCTCACTTCCGGGGCGCTCGCCGTCAGCTTTATTCCGGTCTTTAACCAACGCCTCAGCACTGGAAACAAAAAATCCGCCTGGGAGCTCAGCTCGAGCCTCCTGAATCTCATGGCTTTGCTAACTCTAGTCGCATCGGTTTTAATCATCATCTTTGCCGATCTCCTAGTCCGCTATATCGTCGGTCCCGGGCTAGACGAATCCGGTATGATTTTAGCCATTAACATGATGCGCGTCATCGCGATCAACCCTTTCTTGTTTAGCATTTCCACGATCCTCTCCAGCATCCAGCAGGCCCTCGGTCGCTTCGTTTTTTACGCTCTCGCCCCCGTATTATATAATGTCGGAATTCTCATCGGAATCGGTTGGTTTACTAATGGCGTAAACATCTTTGGCTGGCAAATCTTCGAAGGCGGCATCATGGGAGTTGCGCTTGGAGTGGTCTTCGGCGCTATTTTGCAAGTCTGCGTCAGCCTAATCGGCTTATTCGGTCTCGGTTTTGATTATGAATTCAAAATCAATTGGAAAAACCAAGGTTTTCGTTCCGTCCTCAAACTTCTCCCCGCCCGCAGCCTCGATCAAGGAATTGATTACGCTAACACTATCGTGACTACAAATCTCTCCTCGCGCATGGGCGCTGGCGCATTGCGCAGCTACAACCAAGCCTACAGCCTTTCCCAAATGCCCGTAAATCTCATCGGCGTCGCAATTTCCACCGCCTTCTTTCCTCAACTCACCCAAGAAATCGGCGAGGGGAACGAACAAAAATTCCGCGAAACTTTTCGCACCGCCCTGAGCACAATCATCTGGATCGCGCTTCCAGTCGGCGTTGTCGCTTTTTTCGCCCGCGGCTATGTCGTCAGCTTTATCAAAAACGGCGGCGATCCGCTCATCGCCTCAATCCTCGCCGCCCTTATTCTTTCGCTAATTTCAAATTCAATTTTCCATATCGCATCGCGCGGTTTTTACGCCCACCAAGACACCAAAACGCCATTTTTCGTTTCAATCTTCGCTGTTGGTTTCACTATCCTTGCCTCAATCATCTTCTCGCTTATTGGCTGTGGAGTCGATGGTCTCGGGTGGGCCCAGTCGATCGGCACCACTCTCGAAGTCATTATCCTCCTCAGCTTGCTCCAAAAACGTTCCAACGGCAAACTCCTTGACAAAAACTTTTGGCACAACAGTCTCCGCATTCTCGCCGCGACCTTTATTACCGGCTGCGTCGCCTATTCGCTCACTAAATTCTTTCCTTTCATGTCAACCGACGACTCTATTTTCATGGTTTTCCCGAAATTCGTAGTCATTGGTATTGGCTCGCTTTGTACCTACATTCTTGCTGGGTACTTTTTGAACGTCGAACAAGTCAAACCCATCATCGAAAAACTCCGTCGCGCGCTCATTCATACCCCCGACAAAGAACAAACTGACAAAACTTAAATCATCTTATGCTATAATAAACTTATGCTATAATAAACTTATGGAAATTTTTGAAGCTATCTTACTCGGATTTGTGCAGGGAATTACGGAATTTATTCCAGTTTCGTCTTCTGGTCACCTCGAAATCGTCCAACATATCTTTAACTTCCCCGCAGAAAACTTTCATTATATCCTCGAGTTTATCAATCTCGGCACACTGCTTGCGCTTCTAATCTTCTTTCGCAAGAAAATATGGCGCATTATAAAAGATGTTTTCACTAATCGTAATTATAAATTCGCTATCAACCTCGTCGTTACTTCTATTCCCGCCGGAATTATCGGACTTGTTTTGTCCGATCTGATCGAGAATAATGCCTTTTTCAGTTCTCTAATCACTGTCAGTATTGCAATGGGCATTATTGGATTAATCATGATCATCATCGATCGTCTTCCGCATCTCTCGAGTCTGAAAGATGAAACTCAACTCACTCCCGGACGTGCACTCGCAATTGGTCTAGCCCAGGTCGTAGCTCTAGTTCCCGGCGCCTCAAGATCAGGAACGACAATCATAGCTGGGCGCATCATGGGGCTAAACTCTGAGTCCGCCGCCGAATATTCTTTCCTCGCCTCGATTCCAATCATGTGCGGAGTTTGTTTAAAAATGTTTTTGTCCGAAAGTAGCCGAAATTATTTTATGAACAATCTCGGGATCCTCGCGCTAGGCAATCTCGTCGCCTTTGTCGTCGGCATTATTGTCCTAAAGTATCTCCTACGCTACCTCAAAAAGCCCGGATCTCTCCAAAGTTTCGGTAAGTACCGTATAACCTTAGCGCTAATCGTCCTCGGCGTAATGCTTATTCTAATCTAACGAGAGCTCTATGCGACTTTCTGTCATACTTAGCGAAATCTACAACGAATTCCTACCCAAAGCTAATGCCGCCAAAATTCAACTCGATCTCGATCTTGGTGAGCATGAAAGCGAAATTGAAGACGCCGAAATTATTCGTACGGAGATTAATCGTTTCCTCGAAACCGCTGCGCACCGTAGCGCTGGCGGAACAATCAAAATCAGTGCTGGCCCCGGAAAAAAGATCGCCATCCAAGACAGCGGGACGACGCTTTCCCCGACCGCCTGCGCTTTGCTTTCTCGCGGGCGAGTCAACGCAAAATCACGCGTCGGTTTCGGCACTACTGTCGAAATCGATCTCCACAAAAAACTTCCAGAAAATTAGCAAAACCACTTCCCATTCCAAAGCGCCTATGCTAAAATAGAAGTATTATGGAAGGTGCAAAAAAATTCAACCCGTTTTATCGGGCCGCGCTGCGTCGATTCAGCCGCGCAAATCAATGTTATTCTCATCAAGGGCTCAGCTTACAAGCGCATACTCGCGCGAAAAGCATCAACAGCCACAATATCGCCAATTTGTCGAAACAATTCATTTGGCTCGCCATCGTCGGTACACTCTCTTTTCTCGCGCCGATCTATGCGCATATGAGCGTCGAAAAAGTTTCTTCGACCGAAGCCTTGAGCTACCCTAGCCTCAGCATTGCAAATATTAATCTCAACACCCCCGTCGCTGGGCTCGAAATGGTCGATCGGCAGCTAGTTCCGCCAAACACAATTGCCGGATCGTATAGCCAAAATCCCAACAAAACTCTCATCATCGGGCATTCTTCCACCGTCTTTAAAAAACTCGAACAAGTTCGCCTCGGCAACGAAATTAAATATGGCGACAAAACCTATAGCGTCACTAGCGTCAACACCGTCGAAAAAGCCGACGTCAACATGGCAAGCCTCCTCGCAACTAGCGAACTCGAGACTATCGTCCTCATGACTTGCGCCGGAGAGCCTTTACCCGACCAAGACGCCACTCATCGCCTCATTGTCACCGCCCAAATCAAATTACCTAGCAGCTTCTAGTCGTTATTCTTTGCACATGCTATAATCATACTAAAAGTATGTCAGTTAAGGAGGTATGTGCTGCGCATTATCAGCAAAAACTGGTTTCGCCTAACTCTCATTTTTGTCGTTTCATTCATCAGTAGTCTAATCGTAGCGAGCCTGCTGCGCATGATTATTTTCCCGAAAAAGACTGAAGTTTCGGGAGAAAGCCCTCCCAGTAGTAACGTGGTCGAAACCGAGAAAAGTGCGCCCCTGGATCCTGACGAAAATCTGCCAACTTTCATTAATCTCCAACCTGTCATCGACTCATGGCTAAAAGATCTCCCTGCTTCGACCCGTGTCGGTTTAATCATTCATGATCTGAATCACAATCTTAACGCCGCAGAGCACAATTCAGAAACCAAATTCAGTAACGCTTCGCTTTATAAACTCATTTTTGCTTATGATGGCTATCTTGAAATCGATCGCGGAGCCGCCAGTCTTGATGATATCGTCGAAATTGACGAAAGTCGCGAGCAATATTCGCTCGAAACCTGTCTTAATCGCATGATTAGCATATCCGACAATTACTGCGGCGAAGACTTTTATAATGATCCCGCGCGTCAACAACGAGTTGACAATCTATTGCGCGATCTTCAGCTCACCCATACGACCGAACATGGGCTTTATACTACGCCAGCCGATATGCTACTATTTCTACAAGCTCTCTGGAATCATTCTGAGCTTAGTATTGATAACTGGGCCCGCCTCCAAGATTCGATGCTAAATCAGCCTCTGACCGAAGCTGGCGACAATCCTCGACGTGGACTGCCGAGCGGATTCGATCTTGCCCGCGTCTATGCAAAATCCGGTTATGCTTATAATAATAGTGGTTCAAATTGGTTAGTTTATAATGATGCCGCCATTATCGATTTTGTTCAAGAAAAGCATCAATACGCCGTGATCATCATGACAGAAAATCTCCCAAGCCCTGAGCTGCTCCAAGAATTAGGCGAGAAAATTGAGGCCTATGTCGTGTCCAATGGGGTTGAACAAAACTAAAATATACTATACTATAAAGCTATGGCTAAAACATATCGTACTCGGCGCATCGCTGTCGTAGGCATAATCCTCGCTGGACTTTCCGGTGCCATTATTGCCAATCCTGCCAGTTACGAAAAATTACTAAACACTGTTGAAGCGAATGCTGAACAAGCTACACAATTTGACAATACAACATCGACAACTTCGACGAACTTAGATCCCGACGCTCCCTTGGCTCGGGATGTTCTCTCTAAGCTCGAGACGAAAGGTCGCGCCCCTAAGACTGGCTACACTCGCGAAGAATTTTATTCCGGCTGGCCCAAGATTAATGGCTGCAGTCTTCGACAAATTATCCTCAAACGTGAATTAGGCGAAAGCGCTGAGCTCGACGACGACAAATGCACCGTCCTGAGCGGAAAGTTTGTCGAGCCCTACACTGGCGAAGAAAAGCAATTCCAAGAAAAATCTGAAATTTCTAAAGGTCTCCAAATCGATCATGTCGTTGCCCTCTCAGACGCCTGGCAAAAGGGCGCCCAAAATATCTCTAGCGACCAAAGATACCAGCTAGCCACGGATCCCCTGAATCTTCTCGCCGTCGATAGTAGCACAAACCAAGGCAAATCCGACGGCGACGCTGCGACTTGGCTGCCGCCAAACAAAGCTTTTCGCTGCGAGTATGTCGCGAGACAAGTTTCCGTAAAATATAAATACGGTCTCTGGGTGACTAGCGCCGAACGCGACGCCATCGAGAAAGTGCTCGAAGCCTGCCCGAACGAACCCGCCGTCGGCATAGAACTAAAATCCGAAAGTTAAACGCCATGAAACCCGAAATCGAAGCTAAATTCGTCAATATCGACAAAACCGAACTACGCGCAAAACTTCAACAAGCTGGCGCGAAACTAATTCAGCCGGAAATTCTCATGCGCCGCACCGTTTTTGATACCGGAAAAGGTAGCTTCATCCGCGTACGCGACGAAGGAAAGCGTATCGAAGTCACTTATAAGCGCATTGACGAGCTAACCATAACCGGAGCTAAAGAAATCAATCTCTATGTCGACGACTATGACAGAGCTATCGAATTCATCAAGGTCTGCGGTCGAAAAGTGAAAGCCGAGCAAGAAACTCTCCGCGAAAAATGGAAACTTGACGACGTCGAAATCGATATTGACACCTGGCCCTGGATCCCGAGCACAGTTGAAATCGAAGGGCAAAACGAGCTAGACGTAGCTAAAGTCGCTAACAAGCTCGGATTCGATATGAAAAACGCACATTACGGCTCGATCGATAATATTTATAAATTATATTATGATGTCACAGACGACGATATTAATTATTGCCCAGAAATCGAATTCACGCCTGTCCCAGAATGGCTGGAAAAGCGCCGTCGCGATGCATAGAGATCTATATTAGATCGTCAAAATAACATAGCCTCCGCCTAATTCACTTCTTCGGATTTCGCCCCATGTTTAATCCGCGCCCACTTCACATTTTTCGTCAGCAAAGCTTTCATTGCGCAGGGAACATAAGTCAATAAATACCATGGATTAAACCAGAGAATTTTCCATTTCATCTTCCGACTCAGCCCCAAATCCTCACTTTTCAAAGTCACCACCGTCAAGATCCACAGCCCGAAATAAATCACGCCCATAAGTCCCAACACAACTAGCAGCACTCCTTGGCCCCATCCCGCCGAGACTGCCCGCAGCGCGAGCCCAAAGCTAATCATAATCAGTCCAACAATTCCCAGGATTACCGGCTTCACTCCCACTCTCGCCTTCACTACGCTACCATAATTCTCACAATCCCTAGACTTCAATTTTCGCAACTTCGCTACATATTCCCGCCGGACATCAAAATACCCGCGAATCCAACGCACTCGTTGCAACACAGTTTCCCCACACTTCACCGGCTGCTCATCATAAAACTTCGCGCCCCTTTCATAAGTCGTCGCGAGGCCCTCAAGCGTCGCATACATCGAAAGTTCATAATCTTCAGTCAAGCTGTGAAACGGCCAACCACTCCACTTTTCGACCAATGCCCCCGCAACAAACAGCCCAGTGCCCGAAAATACTACATTCGCCCCATTCTTTAGACGATAACGATTTCCAACTCCGTTAATCATCGCAAAAGTCAACGCCGAAGCCGCCGCTACAACGCTCACATTCCCATTTTTTGCCATCCGCTGACCCGTCGCGATTTGGTAACCTCGGCGATAAACTTCCACCATTTTTTCGACAAAATCATCCGCCAATAAGTTATCTGCATCAAAAACTAAATACAAATCATAATGTTTTTCCGCCGCCAAAATCTCCTTCACGACATCATCTAACGCATAACCTTTACGCTGCAAAGCCAAATTCCGCCGCAAAACAATCCCTACTCCCTGCTTCCTACAAATCTCTACCGTCGGATCGTCTTCGCTCTCGACAATCACATAAATATCTTCTGGCAAAATCGTAAAACTCTGCCGCAACAGGCAATTCAGCAAATCCGCAATCACCGCACTCTCATCCCGCGCTGGGACCAAAATCGCTGGCCGCACTTTCTCGCCTTCCGGACGCGGCTCTAGCCTCATGGAATTCCGTTTCCGGACCACAAAGCTCCACGCCCACATCCCGGCCGCCGCCAAAATACAACCTAACCCAATTATAATCATTTCGCTCTCACTCGCTCCATATTTGGAAAATACTTACGCAAAAAATCATCATTATAATGTCGATCATAAAACTCCCCGACCGGAGACAACGCCGGAATATTATTTTGTCGCAACCTCTGCCGAATCAACGCCGACCACGAAACCGACATATTCCCAATCATAAAAATCAACATAAACCAAAATATCGCCTGGCGTGCTTGCGCCGGAATCAGCTCCAAAACTCGCGAAATTGCCGGATAAATCACTTTCACTACCAAAATCCCCATCAATCCCCAAACTACCATAAACGGAATCGTCGTACGCCCATTAATATTCAAAAATTCATCGTGATAATCCCAAGAAACCGTCCCCACAATTTTTTCCTGCAAAAAACTCAGCGCATATTCAATTCCGCCGCCGAGCAGCGCTGCATAAGCAAACGTCACGGCATTGCTGCGCCGTTTTCGACACAGCAACCAACACATTGCCGCCGCTCCAAATCCATAAACCACATTAAACGGACCATAAATCACTCCTCGATGCAACATCCATACACCCGCACCAGTCTCATGCCAAGTTTTTATAAAAACCAAAATATCTTCATAAATCGCGCCAAACACCGATCCAATCAAAAAAATAAAGAACAACTTCTGAAAACTAATTTTCTCTACCGTGCTCACAACCTTCGCGCTCGTATCGACAATTTTCTGCGCCGTCTTCATCACCATATCAACATTATACCATAATCATTCTCAATCACTTTCGTAGAAAACTCCAGTTGTCACTTAAACCGCCACTATAAAAGCCAAAACGTGTTATAATTAATCAACAATAGGAGGAAACATGATTTCAAATTTACTTAAAGACCAAGTCGCCGTTGTCACTGGCGGAACTCGCGGTATCGGCCTCAGCATCGTGCGCACTTTTCTGGGACAAGGCGCAACCGTCATTCTCTTTGGCTCTCGTGAGGAAACTGCTGCCGCCGCCGTCAAACAACTAAAATCCGAAAATCCGAATTTTATTGTCTCCGGCCTAGCCCCAAAGCTCACCGATTATACCGCCGTCGCCGAAACCTTTGCAAAAATTCAGCAAAAATTCGGGCGTATCGACATTCTCGTAAACAACGCTGGTATCTCTGCGCGCGAACCGATCGAAGATTACTCCGTCAGCGATTTCGACAAGATCATCGATCTTAATGTCAAAGCCGTTTTTAACTGTTCCAAAGCCGTCGTCCCTTATATGAAGGCCCAAAAATCCGGCACCATTATCAACACTAGCTCCATGGTCGGAACCTACGGCCAAGCTAGCGGTTGCGGTTATCCGACCTCCAAAGCCGCCATCAACGGATTGACAAAATCGCTCGCCCAAGAGCTCGGGAAATATAATATTCGCGTCAACGCCGTTGCGCCGGGAGTGACGAAGACTGACATGGTCGCCGCTCTCCCCGCCGAGACCTTGGCTCGAGTTTCAGCCGGAATTCCGCTCGGTCGCGCCGCCGAACCCGATGAAATCGCGAACGTTTTTCTCTTTCTCGCCAGCAATCTTGCAAGCTACGTCACCGGCGCCATCATCGCCGCCGACGGCGCCAGCAAAGGCTAGTTCGCCCTATGCTCCAAAAATCGCAGCAACGCGGCGTAAGCGCTATCCTTGCGCGTCAAGCCTTCGTAACCATTTTCGATTCGTCGTTTCAACTCGTCAATTTCCACCCACTGTGCATCCGCAACTTCCTCAGTTTGTAGAACCAAATCCGCGGGGTCAAGATCTTTTACGGCCATAAAATGCACATTCACATGCCGTATTCTTCCCGCATCCCCAGCCTTAGTGTCCGACAAAGTTGTGCCGAGATAACGAAACTCGCTTTCCGAAATATCGAGACCGAGCTCTTCCTTCGTTTCCCGCGCGATCGCGTTGACCGCATCTTCGCCGGCATCGAGATGCCCGCCCGCCGAAACGTCCCAGCATCCCGGCCAAGCCGTCTTTTCCTCGCTGCGTTTTTGTAGCAAAACCCGTTGATAATCCGGGCTAACGATAAACACGACCACTCCTGCATGCCAAAGTCCCTCCGCGTGCGCCCGCTCTCGACTCGCCGTCTCCCCGGTAAACTGCCCAAACTGATCTAAAATGTCAATTTCTTCCATTTTCTCCTTACTCCCTTTAAAATTTCCGTATAATCCTAATAATCATTATAACCCTCATTTCACTTGCCCGCAGCGTTAATATAAATTTTCTTCAGAATCGCTACTAATCAAATTGTTAAACATCATAAACTCCGGTTTTCCGTAGCCGTTTATTATCTCTACGGGGTGATAAGTTAGCGACTTACAAACCCCGATAAAAACAAAAACAGGCCGTAACGGCCTGTTCTAACAAAATAACGCCCAGAGGCGTTCAAGATACTACACTAACCTGGTGGAGTGTACGAGACTCAAACTCGTGACCTCTTCGCTGCCAGCGAAGCGCTCTAATCAACTGAGCTAACACCCCATACCAAAATTATAGCACAGATCCGCATTCCTGCAAACCCAATTTCGCGCCAATATCGCCACGTCGCCTTTTCCGACCTCATTCTTTCCGCACACCGAACTTTTTCCGCTACATATACTCTAATTAGCCAGGCAGCGGAGAGGAAAGCCAGCCCAACGGTTATTACTAATTGATGGATAAACACCGCCAGCGCCAAAAGTGAGATAGATGGCAGAAGTATTAGTTGAGTAGGGTTGGCTTGTCCAGCTATAACCGATGATACCAGAGTCAGTTAATACGCTGCCGCCAACATTTGTGAGGCCACTGCGCACAAAGTTTCAATAACGTTGTAAAAATTACAACACCTTCTAACTAAAAATTGGCAAAATCGTCCCAGAACTTAGCAACTCTGTCAAATTTTCCCGAAATATCTTGACAAAAACCATAAGCTGTGCTACAATGAAGTTATAAGCCTCAATGAGGCTCGATCTGTAGTGATAATCACTGAAATTTTCTTAGTTAAACTTAGTTTTAATATTGTGCGCAGCGGCGACGTTTATGTATCGCGCGGTGTCATGGCAAATGGCGGAGTCGCTGGCTATGCCTGGGCACGCCCCTATCGTAGAGGCCTATACTTCGACGCCTCGGCTGTCAGTGCCTCGAACAATCCTAACCCTTCGATCGGCTTTAATCTCCGCTGCCTGGCTAATTAGAGTATATGTAGCCGTTGTGCGCAGCGGCGGAATTCATATCGGCGTTGGTAGGTTAGGACCCTCTGGGACTAATGGCTATAGCTGGTCATCTTGGTCGGTTAAGGATGATACTAATGCTTACTACCTTGATTTTGATGGCAATAACGTCTACCCATCAAATGCAAATCCTCGTTGGCTCGGCTTTCCTCTCCGCTGCCTGGCTAAATAAACTACCTCGGGGCAGAGCCCTCA
>CAZODR010000005.1:0-68659 GCA_964578645.1 uncultured Candidatus Saccharibacteria bacterium
GTAATAAGTGTAGACGGTCCATCTGCTACATATACTCTAATTAGCCAGGCAGCGGAGAGGAAAGCCGCCCCAACGATCATAGTAGCCTGATGGATTGACGCCACCACTAAAGAAATCGAGGTAGTAGACGACAGCGCCATTTTTATGAGGCCAAGACGACCAGCTATAGCCGCTGGTACCAGAGACCCCCAGCTTGCTGCCGCGGATACTAACCCAGCCGCTGCGCACATTTTTTAATCTGGAGTTATCGTGTTACATATACTCTAATTAGCCAGGCAGCGGAGAGGAAAACCACGCCAACGAAAAACATTGCGATCAGACGGCAACGTTAGCGTATGTGCTGCGAGATAATAGGCTCGAGTATCCTTATCGTTGCTCCGTGAAGACCAGACGTGACCAACAGTTCCGAGATTCCCGGTATTACCACTGTCCATATAGGTACTACCGCTGCGCACAAAAATATAAATTCGATTTTTATTTTGATTATTCTCGTGGTATATATACTCTAATTAGCCAGGCAGCGGAGAGGAATACCGAGCATGCGATCGTAGTCGCCTGAAGGGCTGACGCTACTATCATTGAAGCTGAGGAAGTAGGCGTAAAAGCTACCCGAGTCTGGCCAGGATGACCAGCTATAGCCATTGGCCCCAGAGACTCTTAGCTTGCCGTTATTGATATAGACATTGCCGCTGCGCACTGGGTTAATCATGAAAGTGTATTAACATTGTATAGACAATGTATAGCGTTTGTATATACAATGTATAGCGTTTGTATATACAATGTATAGACAATGTAATACAAGGCTGGTTGGATTGTGGGCGTCGGTGATGGGCGGTAGAATTTAAGCGCAGCGGCTATGTTCATATAGGCAGCGGTAGGTTGTGGCATTCTGGGGTTAATGGCTACGACTGGGTATCTTTGCCACATTCGGATGACATTTATGCTTACTATCTTTACTTGACTAATACTGACGTTTACCCGTCATATAGCTATAATCGGTGGTATGCCTTTCCTCTCCGCTGCCTGGCTAATTAGAGTATATGTAGCAGGCGCGAATGTTTGATAAGTTCGAGATAAAAATGGTGATCTGGGCGCGAGTCGAACGCACAACCTTCTCCTTAGGACGGAGCTGCTCTATCCATTGAGCTACCAGACCGTACTGATATTATACCATAGATTTTGATTGGCGACTAATGTTGATTTCGTGGAAAGGAATTTGGTGATTTGGAAAAGTTGATGAAGGTGAATTTGGTCGATTAAGGAGAGGTAATGAAAGTGAATTTGGTGATTTGGGAAAAGAGAGAGGAATGATTGCGGAGCGTGGATGCGGATTATTATGTTATAATTAAGACAGATTATGCAGGAAAAAGAATTCGATGGGCAGCGGAGTGATGAAGAGGTTGAGCTGGTTTTTCGGCGACATATTGTGACGATTTGGCGGGGAGTATTCATGCTAATCGCGCTTACTATAATAGGGGCGATTCCGATGGTGGTTTTTCCGGGGGAGAGGAAGTGGTTTCTAGTATGGTTGGGTGCGCTGGCGATTGGAACGCTTCTGCTTTTATATCGGTATTTTTTATGGTATTTTTCTTATTATATTTTAACAAATCAGCGGATTCGGCAAGTGCAGCAGCGGGGGTTGTTTCGGAAAACGGTGGTTGATGTTTGGCTGGGAAAAGTGTCGCAGGTGGGATATAAAATTCCGGGGATTTTTGGCGGGATTTTTGGGTATGGCACGATTTTGTTGCGGATGAAAACGGGAAAGATGAAGATTAGTATGGTAGAAAACCCGAAAAAGACGTATAATATATTACAAGATTTAATTGATAGAGTAAAATGAGTTTGTTTAAAGAAAAACCGAAAACGGAACGAGAGAAGGTCGAGGAGCGGCGCGAGGAAGTTTTGGCGCAGGGGCGGAAATTTAAATATCCGATGCAATATGCGAAGCATAAGCTCGTCATAAACACGATTATTATTTCGATCGTGGCGATTGTTTTGATGGTGGTTGTCGGCTGGGCGATGTTGTACAAGTTTCAAGATACGGGGAATATGATTTATCGGTTGACGCAGATTTTGCCGGTGCCGGTCGCTGAGGTCGCGGGGGAGCAGGTGCGATATAGCGATTATTTAATGATTTATCGGAGTAATTTGGAGACGGCTGAGCGGCAAGGTGGGCAGCTCGGGGAGGGTGAGGATGCGGAGTTGGTGCGACAGGGATATAAACGGGCGGCGTTGGACCTCGCGGTGGAATATGCTTATGCTTTGAAATTGGGGAAAGAGAAGGGAATTACGGTCTCGGAGGCGGAAGTTGACGCGGCGTTTGACGAGCATCGCAAGGTCGGAGGAGTCGAGCGGAGCACGGAAAGTTTTTTGAAAATCATTAACGATAATTTTGGGATGAACCGGCGGGAATATCGGCGGATGTTGTATTTGACTTTGATGCGGGCGAAAGTTGTCCAGGCGGTGGACGATTCGGCGACGAAAACGGCGGCGGAAATTGAAAAAAAGTTGGCGGAGAATGGGGGAGATTTGATGAAAATTGCGCAAGAGTTGGGGGAGAGCGTCGAATATGAGGAGACGGGGCAGCTGGTCGATGGGATGAATGTCGATGGCGGGCGTTCGAACCGGGCGATGACGCTCGAGCCGGGGCAGGTGAGCGAGAGGTTTTTGTCGAGTAATGGCGACGGATATTATTATGTGAAATTGGTGGAAAAGAATGAGTCGCAGGTCAATTATGCGTCGCTGAAAATTCGCTTCACGGAGTTTGATCTCAAAGTTGCGGAGTTGTATGCGGATGGGAAAGTTGAGGAATATATCGAGATCGATAAAGACGGCGCGATTGAGAATAATTAGGGGAGAAAAATGTTGGATTTTGGCGGGTTTTGTGGTATTATGGAAGTAGGATTTGCGGGTATCGTATAACGGCTATTATGTATCCTTCCCAAGGATGAGATTGGAGTCCGACTCTCCATACCCGCACCAAATGCTCGGAGTGAGCATTTTTTGTTAAGTTGGAGAATTGGAA
Organism: uncultured Candidatus Saccharibacteria bacterium; assembly: GCA_964578645.1. GTDB lineage: Bacteria > Patescibacteriota > Saccharimonadia > Saccharimonadales > Saccharimonadaceae > Nanosyncoccus. The sequence goes on from CAZODR010000005.1 coordinate 3,026, forward strand.
AATGAGACTTTATTGGGAGATTTTGAAACTTTTCGGGAGGAAAGTGATTTTGCGGCAAAATACAGGGGTCGCGGTGCGGAAGTTTTGCGAGAAGATGGGGCTCACATACATTAAGCTTGCGCAGATTTTGGCGATGTAGAATTATGGTAAAGTGTTTACGGAAGAAGATCGGCAGCAGCTTCTCGGGATTTGTGATGAATGCTTACCGGTGGATTTTACGGAGATTGAGGCGATTTTGCGCGCGCAGTATGGGGAAAGCTTGGAGAAGATTTTTCAGCGGATTGAGGAGGTGCCGGTCGGAGCGGCCTCAGTTTCGCAGGTGCATCGAGCGTGGCTATGGAACGGGGAGGAAGTCGTCGTCAAGGTGCGTCGGCGCGATGTTACGAAAAATGTCGAGCGGGATGTGGAAAAAATGCGAAAAATGGTGCGACGGTATGGTCGAATTTTGGGATTTCGGAACTTTTCGGGAGGAGATCGGGCGCTGGAATTATATCTAAGTTGGATTCGCGAAGAAGTTGACTTCCGGCATGAGCAGGAAAATATGAAAATTTATGCAGATTTTGCGGAGAGGGTGAATGGAAAAGTCATGGGGACGAAGCGGATTAGTGTGCCGAAATTGTATGAGGAACTTTGTACCGATGAAGTCATTGTCATGGAATATATTGCGGCGCCGACGATTAATCGGCTTGAGCTTTCGGAGGAAAACAAAAGCAAAATTAACAGGGGAATAGATGATTATGTGCGGGCGAGTTTTTGGGCGATGTTTCATGATCAGCCGGTGGTTTTTCATGGCGATCCGCATGGTGGTAATGTTTATATTGAGGAGGATGGGGGAATTGGATTTCTCGATATGGGGTTGATTTTTGCTTTGTCGGAAGAAGATCAGAGGCTTTTGAAACAGTTTTTCTTCGCGGCGTATGCGCGTAAAAGCGAGAAGATTTATGATTTGTTATTACCGTATGCGGATTTGTCGAAAAAGCAGAAGGAAAAATTTCGGGCGGATGTGGAAAGGTATTGCGACGAGGTTGCGGGGAAGAACGTTACGGCGTATTTTGTCGATATGATGACGATTTGTTTGAAATATGAGTTTTTGCCGCCGAGATTTTTGTTTTGTATGGCGAAGGCGTTTATTTGTCTAAATGGGATTTCGGGATTTGCGGAGAATTTGACGACGATCGAGGAACTTCTAAACGCGCAGATGGTTGAATTTTTTGTAAATCGGAGTTTGGCGGATTGTCGGGAATTGATCGTCGGAGGAGCGGAATGTTTGCCGACGATTATGTCGGCGGCGATGACCGGGGGAATTGGGAACGGCGTGGGCGCGGGGGTGACGGCGCTGGGAGAAATGCGGGGGAAAATGCGGCGGGCGCTCAAGAATTTCGACGAAGCTTTGGAGCTAATGAAGATCTAGCGAAAGAGCTCGCGTTCGGATGAAATGGTTATGATTTTATACTTTTGGGGAAAAATATGGTACAATGAGGTTAAATATTTGTACGGCAGAGCCGTTTAATTAGGAGGCAAAATGGCAACAAAAACTACGCCAAAAAAGACGACTGCTAGCAAGTCGGCTGGTACGAAGAGCGCGAAGGGAACGAGTAGCTCTCGGAGTACGAAGAATACAAATACGTCCGGAAGCGGTTCGAGGAGTGCGGGGACGAAGCGACGAACGGCGGCGAAGGCGGATTTGCCGATTTTGCGGCGGGCGAAAAGCGCGGGATGGATGGCGATTTTCGAGTCGTTGGTGATCGGATTATTGGGAATTTTATTGATTACGAATTCGAATACGATGGTAAAACTGATCTTTTATGTCGTAGGGATTTTCTTGATCATCAAAGGAGTTTATAAAATCATTAATTATTTCGCGGTGCATGGAAAATATGATTTTTATAACAATGATTTGTTGTATGGGATTGTGGCGCTGGTCTTTGGGGTGATTGCGGTAGTCATGTGGGAGCAGCTCGGCGGAGTGATCGGAATTGTCGTCGGGGCGTGGATGATTTATGGGTCGCTCGTGAGGATGAATACGGCGGTGAAAATGCACGCGGCCGGGATTAAAGAGTGGTTTTATGTGCTGCTGCTTTCGATGGTGATGATGGCGCTGGGGATTTATATGATTATTAGCGTCGGAATCGTGATCGCGGTCATTGGTTGGATGATGGTCGCGGCAGCAGTGATTGGGATTCTGGACGACGTAATCTTTATTCGGCATCTTGATGCGGTGACGCAAAAATAATTTCATTGCCAAAACTCTCGGATTTTGAGGGTTTTGGCTTTTTTGTGGTATAATGGGGTTGTGCCATCGTAGCTCAGTTGGTAGAGCAGCTCATTCGTAACGAGCAGGTCGCTGGTTCGACCCCAGTCGATGGCTCCATTTTTTGTTGGCATAGTTCGGGAACAAGATATTAGTGGTGTGCTTTAGGAACTGCGGTTCGGTTGACCCGCAATTTAATCTCTAGTTTACGAAAAACTACTAGGGTAACTAGTAGTTTTTTATAGTCAACCGAACCGCAGTTACTAAAGCACGATAAACCTTGTTCCCGAACTATGCTAGGAGTGGCTTCTTGCTACATATACTCTAATTAGCCAGGCAGCGGAGAGGAAAGGCACCCCAACGGTTGCCGTTATTCGACAGGTAGACGGCACTATTATCGAAGTCGAGGAGGTAGGCGTAGACACCACCCGAGCGCGACCAAGATGACCAGCTACCGCCACCAAGACCAGGATGCCAGAGCTTACCGGTGTCGATGTTGACGCTGGCGCTGCGCACGCTTTTTTTGATCTTGGACTTTTTCGTTACATATACTCTAATTAGCCAGGCAGCGGAGAGGAAAGGTGTGCCAACGATCGTAAGTGTTTGACGGGTAGACGTCAGCATTAGTCAAGGAGAGACTGTAAGCATAGATGTCAGTAGAACGTGGCCAAGATGACCAGTCGAAGCCAAGGACGCCGGAAGCCTTCAATCTACCGTCACTGATATACACGTAGCCGCTGCGCACAAAGGTTGAGGTTTTGCGAAGTTTAGCCTTTAGGCTTCCTTGCTACATATACTCTAATTAGCCAGGCAGCGGAGAGGAAAACTGACCCAGCGGGAGTTATAGCCTGACGGTGCGACTTTACCCTCTTGGAAACCGAAGTCATAAGCAAAGAATCCATCCGAACGCGGTGAAGATGACCAGCCGTTCCCGCCGCTGCCGGGTATCGATAGTCTGCCAATGCTACTGTGTATAAAGCCGCTGCGCACAATAATGATTGTTTGATCATTGAAATCTGATTTTTGGATTTCCATGCTACATATACTCTAATTAGCCAGGCAGCGGAGAGAAAAGCCGAAGAGACGATCGCTGCCGTTTGATGGATAGATATTGCTACTATTGAAGTCGAGATAGTAAGTATAAAGCCCATTAAAATATGGCGAAGATGACCAGTTATAGCTACTCATGGCAGAGTATCTCAACTTGCCGTTGACGATGTAAACAAAGCCGCTGCGCACAAAGCTTGATCATTAAAATTTGATCCTTGGACTTTTTCGCTACATATACTCTAATTAGCCAGGCAGCGGAGAGGAAAGCCGTACCACCGACCGCTGCCGCCTGACGGGTTGACGTCACTACCATCGAAGGCGAGGACGTAAGCATAAACGCCATTAGAATGCGGCCAAGAAGACCAGCCACAGCCATTGATGCCAGAGCTCCTCAGCTTACCGCCCCTGATATTGACGTTGCCGCTGCGCACAAAAACAATTTGGAAGAGTTAAAGGTGCTTTATGCCTAGATTACTTTTGTGAAAGGATCCGGAGCTACGGCGAGGATTAGCGCCGCGACCCTGCGACGGCAGGCGTCGCGGACGCGCCTTGAGAAAAAGTAATCTAGGCAAAGAAAGAACAAGCTTTAACTTATCCATGCTACATATACTCTAATTAGCTAGGCAGCGGAGAGGAAAACCATACCAAGGACTGCCGTTGTCAGAGGGGTTGACATTACCGTGACCGTTGAAGTAGAAGTAGTGGGTGTTCAGGACATTAGAATTTTTCCAGGAAGACCAGTCATAGCCACCGAAGCTGGAATTTCTTAGTAGTCCATCACGGATATAGATAAATCCGCTGCGCACAAAGGTTAAGCTAAGTTTTACTAAGAAGATTTAAGTGGTTGCCACTACAGATCGAGCCTCGTTGAGGCTTATGATTCTATTGTAGCACAGCTTATGCTTTTTGTCAAGAGGTTTCGGGAAAATTTGACAGAATTGCTAGGTTCTGGGAGAATTCTGGGGAGATTTTTTGAAGATCTGAGGAAAATTTGAGGAAAATTGAAGGAAAATTGAAGGAAAATTGAAGGAAAATTGAAGGAAAATTGCTGAAATTTAAAAGGATTTAGCAGGATTTTGGGGAGATTTTGGGGACTTGGGGAAATTTGGGCAAGATTGTCAAATTTTAAGAGTATTTTTGGAAATTCTGGGGGATTAGTTTTGGAAGGCGATTTGTTCGGCTTCGATGATGGGGAAAGTAATGAGATCGGTCGAGTCGAGGTTGGATTTTTGGAGGGAAACGGCGGAGATTTGGTGGTTGCCGTAGGTCGTGTAATAGAAAATGCCTTGTTCGAGGTTGTAGCAGGAAGAATAGATGGTGTGCTCGAACTTGTCGTCGCCGAGATCGCAGCAGCCGTTTTGTTGCTCGACGGAATGGAGGATGTGGAAAAATTGGTTCACGCTGGGGAGTTCGTCGGCGGCGGAGCGGGAATTTAGGCGCGTGAAGGCGGCGCGGACGAAACGCGATTCGGAGGAGAGATCGCCGGGGAGGCCGATGGCGCCCATGCCGCGGCTGTAAGTCGTGAAGTTTAGGCTGGGGGCGAAATTGTTTAGGGGATTTTTGGGCGAAAGATGTTGATAATTATTGAGCTGGAAAAGTTGTAGATCGAAGGGGGGATTGTTTGTCAAAACGCCGACCGGGTTGTCATAAACTTTTAGGCCGTCTCTCACGGATTCGACGACGATGCTGGCGCCGCTGAGATCGGAAATCATCCAGTGGAGCTCGGAGGTTGGGAGTTGGTCGCTGAAGTTCAGGTTGCGGAAATTGAGACGCGAAAGGAGGGTTTTGACTTCGGCGAGCGTGCTACATTGGCCGAGAATCCAGGGGAGAAATTCGAATTGGGCGATGTTGTCTTTTCCGTCGACATGGTCATTATAGACGGCGTTGCCGACGAAATTTAGGCCGGCGATGCCGAGACCGCGCTCGTTGATGGCGTCGTAGAGTAAGGGGTAGCCGTCGGCGACGTGGGCGATGCCGATGATGGCAAAGTGGGATTTGAAGCTGCCGGCTTCGCGGAAATTAAAAGGGAAATTGCGGGGAATGATGACGGCTTGTTCGCCATAAGAAAATTCATAATCGAGGTTGCGACCGAAATAATGGTTGGTGGTCGCGTAGGAGGCTGCGGTGCACATAGTTTTGTTCCTGTTTATGTTTGTTGTTCGTGGAGAACATGTAATATATAAAATATATTATAGCACGATGCAGCGGGCGGGGGAAGATGGGGAATTATTCGGTATAAGGGGTGAACTCGAAGTCGAAGCCGACATATTTCGAGGTTTTTTGGTCGAGATATTTCTCGACGGCGCGGCGAACCTCAAGCGAACGCTCGGTAATGCGCTCGGCGGGAGCTTCGTCTTCGCCGGCGACGAGAGGGACAGTATAGCGGATTTTGAAATTTGGGAAGCTGATGCAATAGCGATCCTTTTTCGAGACGCCGCCAGCATAAATCGTCGTCGCGCGCTGGAAGTTGCGGAAGGCTTCGCTGAGGGTTTTGTCGCCGCAACTCAAGATCCAGTCGATGATTTCGCGTTCGCTCATGATATAGAGATCGTCGGAGGTGAGATAGCCCTTGATGTCCATGGATTTGATGATGTCGGCGGTGAATTTACCGATGGCGCGGAATTCGTCGCTATGATAAATCGCGAACTCTGGCAAGGAGCGTTTGACGAATTCTTTGCAGATGCTGGCGGTTTTAAAGCCGATTTCGTCGATGTCGTTTTCGTTTTTCAGGATTGTCAAATCGTCAGAAAAGCGTTTCACGTCTTCGAGCGTCCAAGTATCGTAAAGGAAATAGCCGTTCGAAAGCGTATATTCGAGGCGATCGGCGGCGAGACCAGGGACGTCGTTGTCGGCGATCGGGAAGAGATGATAATCGGAAACTTCGCCGGCGAGGATGCCATCCTTTTTTAGCTGGCGCATGATGGCGCGGGAATTGCGAATGATTTGGCTGGTTTTTTCTTCGGTCGATTCCTGGATTTCGGCGTCGCCATTCATGAGATCGATGCAATGTTTAAAGGCTGGAGAGGCGATGTCGTGGAAAAGAGCGGCGAGGGTTTGCTTTTTGTCGCGCGTGAAGCGCCAAACGATGAGGGCGACGCCGATACTGTGCTGGAAAACGGAATGGAAGCAGGAGAAATTATAGAGACCGCTATGATCAAGGCCGCACGCCATGCTAACGTTGCTTAAACGTTGCATTTCAGGGGCGGAAAGGTATTTTAGGAGCCAAGCGGGAAATTCGGGAGAAAGAGTATAGAGATATTCGCGTGCGGCCGGACTGAGGCTGCGCAGGCAGCGCTTTTTCGCGGTGCGGATATTAATTGTCTTTTCGGCGGAATTCGAGAAGAACTTCGAATGCGGGACAGCTGCCGGCGCAGCCGCGACGCTGGGCTCGTTTTCGAGCTCAGCGGCAATATCATCTTCGTCAATTTCGATTTCTTCGGATTCTTCGTTTTCGATAGGCTCGGCGGGAGTTTCGGGAACCGGAATGGCGGCTTTTTTACCAGTCGGGCGATCATAAATATGGATCCAACCTTGGTTAAGCCAGAAACTGATTTCTTCGTAGCAAGCTTGTTCGACGGATGGAGTTTGGAGAAGATTAATTTCGATTTTTTTACCGCGGTTAAGATTAGCGATCAGAGCATAGCTGAGCTCGGCGAAGGCGCTGGGGCCGATATATCCGCCAATATTATTATTGTCCTCGTTCATGAGGAAGAAAACATCCGAACGATCGATGTTTTGGTAGAAAGAAGTATAGACATCGGTGAGATTTTCACTTTCGTCCTCGGAGGCGGAAACTGGACCCGGATAATCAATAACCTCATAACCACGACCTTCAAAATATCCTCGCCAGTAGGCGGCACGTTCTTGAAGTTTTGAACTTCCAGAAATAATCAGTTTTTTCATCTATAACTCCCAATAACTACTCTGTTTCCCCTAGCTTATAACAGATTGGAAAAAATGTCCAGTATAAGATGTTGAAAAAAGGCGGGGAATTGATATAATGAGGGGAGATGAAAGCTACAGATGAGAAGGCCGAAAGGGAGCCCAAGCTGAATTTGCGGGCGAGTTGGACGGAGATTTGTCGGAAACAGAAAGGGTTGATGTGGGCGATGATTGGACTCGCGGTCGTGAGCCTGATTTTGTTAATTTTTGCGCTGATTACGATGCATCCGCAGAGCTCGGTAGTGATCGTTGGTTATGGAGATGTTTATGGCGAGATTACGGGGCTGTCGGGAGGTTATCGGCGAGATAGTTGGATGAATATGCTAGCGTTTCCGATTTTGGCGGTGATTTTTGGGGTTGTGCATAATGTGATTGCGCTTAGGGTGTATCGGAAATATGGGAAGAATTTGGCGCTGATGGTGGTGGCGGGGACGGGGTTAATCATTATCGGAGTTATCATAGCCATGCTAAGGATTTTGGGGGAATGGTGAAGAATGATTTGGAGATTCCGCTGGGGAAGCGGACGAAATTGTATCGGTTTTTTGAGATTTTGCCGGGGTTGGTGAGCTATGGTGCGGTGATTTTGTTGTTTTTGTTGTCGTGGATTAGTCCGATGCTGGGGGCGATTTATGTCCTAGCGGTGGTGGCGGTCGTCTTAGTCAAGGCGGTGGGGACGGCGTTTCGCACAATCCAGGGATATCGGGTAGTCTTAAAGGCGGAGCGGGTGGATTGGGCGAAACGCCTCGCCGAGCTTGATGAACCGCATGCAGCTTATGAGAGATTGCGCGGGAGGCATGATGAAAGTTATGGATTTAGTGAGCATGTGCAGAATCTGCGACTGCTGTCGGCGTTTGAGGATAAGCGTGATTTGAAGTCGCGGGAAATTTATCATGCAGTAATTATGGTCGCGTATAATGAAGGACTGGAAACTTTGGTGCCGTCGGTCGAGGCGGTGCGGGATACGACTTTTCCGAATGAGCGAATTATTTTTGTTTTGGGCTATGAGGAGAGGGGTGGCGAGGAGATGGAACGGAATGCGCGAGAACTAGAGAAGAGGTTCGCGGGAGTGTTTAAGGAGTTTTTGCTGGTCAAGCACCCGGACAATATTAAGGGAGAGATTGTCGGGAAGGGGCCGAACTTGACGTACGCGGGGGAGTTTTTGGCGCAATATGTGGAAAAGAAACGGATTCCGGCGACGAATGTAATCGTGACGTCGCTCGATAGTGATAATCGGATGAGCGCGAAATATTTGGATTATGTTGCTTATGAATTTTTGGCGCGGCCGGATCGCCAGCATTATAGTTATCAGCCGGTGTCGCTGTTTATGAATAATATTTGGGAGGCGCCGGCGCCGATGCGGGTGATTGCTGTGTCGAATTCGTTTTTTAATATTATTTCGACGATGCGCCCACATCTTTTGCGTAATTTTGCGTCGCATTCGCAGCCGCTGGCGGCGCTCGAGGGAATGGATTTTTGGAGTAAACGGACGATTGTCGAGGATGGGCATCAATATTGGCGGTCGTTGTTTTATTTTGAGGGGAAGTATGAGGTTGTGCCGATTCGGGTGCCGATTTATCAGGATGCGGTGATCGCGGGAACTTTGGTCGAGACGCTGAAGGCGCAGTTTGTGCAGCTCAGACGCTGGGATTATGGAGCGAGCGATGTCGCTTATGTCGGGACGAGGTTGTTTTCGAAGAAGCGGAAAATGGCGTTTTTGCCGCTGTTTACGAAGTTTGTGAGACTTTTGGATGGTCATGTAACGCTGGCGATCATGGCGCCGATCGTGGCGTTTGGGGGGTGGGTGCCGATGTTGATGAATTTGAGTTCGCGAGGGGCGGTGGCGTGGAATTTGCCGAACGTCGTGTCGTTTATTCAGGTCGTGGGGATGGTGGGGACGATTATTACGGTTGTGATTTCGCTGAGAATGTTGCCGCGGAAGCCGGAAAAGGTGAAGCAGAATCAAGTATTTATGGTCTTGCAATGGGTTTTGATGCCGGTCGTCGCGATCGTTTATCAGAGTGCGGCGGCGTTTTATTCGCAAACGAGGTTGATGCTGGGGAAATATATGGAAAAGTTTGATGTCACGAAAAAAGTGGTGAAAAAATAGATTTTCACGCGGAAAGCTTGACTTTTGTAAATATCTATGATAGCATGGAAGGTGGTTGTAGGAGCGAAAGCTGCTATGACTGAGTAGGCCGGAGCGTTTGCTCTGGATTTACTCGTTGCTGTCCCCTAGTAGGGACTGGGTTTTGATGGCTTTTTGGAAAAGTCAAGTGCACTTTAAAAGGAGGGATTCACATGCACAAAAAAATTTCGAAACTGATAACAATGATTATCGCAATGGCGGTTGTTCTGTCAAGCATTGGAGCAACGGCGGTGGCTGCAGGGCGTGGAGACGCCAAGATGCTGAGCGAGGCCGAGGAAGGATTCGGCGAAGCAGATGAAGGATTCGGCGAAGCGGGGGATGATTTCGGTGAAGCTGATGAAGGAGACGACTTCGACGGGGTGTTGGATGATGGCCCGGCGGTCGCACCTTTGCCAACTTTAGCGCCGTATGACCCGGACAATCCGAGTGCTCCTGATGTACCGGATTATATTCCGGACAGTGATGATGCGACCGATGAGGAGCTCGCCTTTGAGGAAGCGTTCGTGGCGATGGAAGAAGAGATGGAGGCGTCAGCCACGAAGGAGTTTACGAAGGCGTTAAAGGTAGACCTGAAGAAGCACCTTAAAGTATTAATGAGGAAGGCGCCGAAGTCTCTGAGCAAGAAGGCTTGGAAGGCAAAAATTCGTAAACAGGTTCTTCCGTATACGAAGAAAAACGTCAAGCAGACAGCTTTCTATTCAATGAAGACGAAAATGCAGAAGAAGTATGCCAAGAAGCTGGGCTCATGGTTTGAGCAAATGTTTAAAGAACAGTATGGTCAAGTCTTCTATGAATACTTCAAACCGGCATTTAATAAGGAATTTGACAAGCAGTTCAACGCACGGTACAAAAAGTTAAAGAAATAAGTTGCACGAAATGTGAATTTGATGGCCCCGGTTGGGGCCGTTTTTCATGGCGGAAAATTCGAGATTTCGGCGGAGGTGTGGTAGAATGGGGGGAGACGGAAGTGTGTCCGAGTGGTTGAAGGAGCACGCTTGGAAAGCGTGTAGGGTCGGAAGGCTCTCGCAGGTTCGAATCCTGTCGCTTCCGCCAAATAAAAGAAATCCCTTTTTGGGATTTATTTTATTTGATCAAAGCCGAAGACAGGATGAGAACCGAAGGTTCGTCACACAGGAGTGGCTGTAGGACAAAAAGAAAACTTGTTTTCTTTTTGGACGCTACGACTGCGGAATGACTTGCATAAGCAAGGCATTATCCTGTCGCTCTTTACATATACTCTAATTAGCCAGGCAGCGGAGAGGAAGGCCGATCCAGCGATAGTCACTGCTCGATGGATGAATGCTGCCGCCGTGGAAGTAAAGGAGGTAGGCGTTGGTGTTGCTCGGATCTGGCGAAGATGACCAGCTAAAGCTACTCATGCCGGAGACCCATAGTTTACCGCGCCCGATATAGATGTAGCCACTGCGCACCAGAAGCTACATATACTCTAATTAGCCAGGCAGCGGAGAGGAAAGGCGGCCCAACGATTGACGTAGTTTGCCGGGTCGACGTTACTACCATTGAAGTAGAAGAAGTAGGCGTAGACGCCATCAGAATAGGGCCAAGATGACCAGTCATAGCTAAGGATGCCAGAGTACCACAGCCTACCGCTACCGATATCGATATAGCCGCTGCGCACGCTTTTTTGATTTGGAGCTTTTGGTTACATATACTCTAATTAGCCAGGCAGCGGAGAGGAAAAGTGCCCCAACGATAGTTTTGGGCTGACGGGAAGACGTTATCATCATTGAAATGTAGGCTGCAGGCGCCGATGCCGTTAGAATGTGGCCAAGTTGACCAGCTATAGCCAAAGAAGCCAGAGCTCCTCAGCTTACCATTATTGATATTGATGTTGCCGCTGCGCACAAAGCTTGATCATTAAAACTTGAATTTCGAATCTTTTTCGCTACATATACTCTAATTAGCCAGGCAGCGGAGAAGATCTCCGGCCCAACGGGAGCCACTGGGGTTTGATGGATTTACTGAGAATGAAAGGATCCCGGTTATGTATGCGTGGGTGGCTTTTGGGGCGGACCAAGAATTCCAGTAAAATGCTTCCATGCCAGAACCGTGGATTTTGCCGTTCGGAATGTCGATCCAGCCGCTGCGCAAAAAATGCTACATATATTCTAATTAGCCAGGCAGCGGAGAGGAAAGCCGTACCAGCGATAGCTACCGACTGTAGGGCGAACCCCACCATGGTCAAAGTAAAGGTTATGGCTGTAATTGAAAGTACTTGGATGAGATCGCGATGCCCACATGTCGCCTACTGTGCCCGCGAAAGCTAACGTATTAACGTTAATGATTATTTGGCCGCTGCGCACAAAGGGATAGCCGTTCCAACGATGGCCGCTGTTCGACTGGCCGACGCCACTAACATAGAAGCCGAGGTAGTGAGCATAACGGCCATCAGAATGTGCCCAAGATGACCAATTAAAGCCATGAATGCCAGGGTTCCATAGCTTACTGCCATAGACATAGCCGCTGCGTACAAAACTTGTGAAAACTTTGCTGATTTTTATGTTCTTCTGCTACATATACTCTAATTAGCCAGGCAGCGGAGAGGAAAGCCGTAGAAGCGATCAGCGTTATAGATTGGGTAGACGTTACTACTATCGAAGACGAGGTAGTAAGCATAGATGTTATTAGAATTCGCCCGAGAAGATCGTCCATAGCCGCTGTTGCCAGAATTCCATAGTTTACCATCACTAATGCTAATATAGTCGCTGCGCACAGTGAGAATATTTGAAAATTAATTGTGCTAGAGAATAGAGTATTTTAACGAGAAAAATGGGTGTACAGGGCGGATTTTTAATGGAAATTATATGGGTATGGTAAAATTTGATGGGAATTATGGGGTACGGTAAAACTTGATGGGGATTATGGAGGTGCGGAATGGGGTTACTCGTGGGAGGCTTTTCGGCGATGGACGAGATAGAAGGCGAGGAGGAGGGCTAGAGAAGCGAAGAGGGCGATGATGCCGAAAGAGGCGCTGAGGCTGGACTCGGAGGGTTTCATGAGGGCGCCGGTCTCGGGCGTGGAAGGGGAAGGACTCCCGGAAGGGGTGGAGGTTTCGGGGAGAGAATCGGAGTAGGCGAGGGCGTAGACGGAGAATTTGTCGGTTTCGAAGGAGAGAACATTGCCGTCGAGCGATGTTGGGAGAGATTCCACAACGCCGTCGTGGGAACGAAGGACAGTGAATTTGCGGCCGGAGCGGAGGAGATCGGCGGGTAGCTCCAGGGAAAGTTTGATTTTGTCAGTCAGATTCGTGAGCGTTCCGATGCGCTCGCCGGCGAGCTTTGCGATGATCGAGATGTCGAGATATTGGGCGAGTTTTTGGCCGTTAGCGGCGGCGGAGAATTGATCTTTTGTCGAGCTTGGGAGCATGACGGGATTTAGGGGTAGGAGATTGAGCTCGAGGGAAACTTTGCTGTCGGCGGGGAGAGTTGAGGCGAGATCGCTGGATTGGAAGGATTCGGTAAGGATGTTCGTGATCGCGGAGGCTTCGGACGGGGAAGTCACAATAGGGAAGCGGGAAGAGGGGGAGCTGGTCGGAAGGTCGACGGTGATATTTTCGGAAGGGATGGAGGGTGTGTCGGGAGTTGGATCGGGATCGGGCTTTGTCGGGGGAGTGACTTTTTGGACGATGAATTGGCCAGAGACTTCTTTCACTTCATAACCAGAAGGGACGTAGGCGCTGACGTCGTAATCGTAGGTGCCGCCGGTGATGGTGATGGCGTTGTCGGCGAGGGAGTCGTTGGGAGAGAAGATGCTGTCGAGTTTGCCGGTAGTGTCGATAGTGGTGGTCGCGCCGGAGATGGAAATAGTATTGCCGGTCGAGCGGACGGAGAAGGGATGTTGGAGGGCGTTGGGGTTGTTTTGGCCGACGTCGTTTTGAAAATTACGGAGAGTTGTGTCCACGACGTTGAGGTTTACTTGGGAATCTTGGTTGATGACGATTTCGGCGAAGCTTTCGGTCGGGCCACTGAGATTGTTGATGCCGACGATTTCGGAATTTAGGAGATCGATATCGACATTTTTTGTCCAGAGGTTGAGACCGGCGCGGCCCTTTAGTTTACAGCCGTCGATGATGATTTTAGTGTTGTGGGAATCGTAGCCTTGTGGGGAGAGGTTGACGACGTAGGCGAAACCTTGGATAGTAGTGTTTTTTAGGGTAACGGTGGAATTGCTGTATTGCCAAATTGAGATACCGCGAGTGTCGCTGACGAGCGTATCTTCGTCGTAATTTTTGATGCTGGCGACTTGGAAAGTTGAGTCGTTGATGGAGATGGAGGAATCATGGGAATGCTCGGGGACGAGCGTGATGCCGCGCTGGCCGACGTTAAAGAAGCAGCCATTGACTACGAGATGGTGGACGGGGCTATTGACGGCAATGCCGCGAGTGTTGACGTCGACGTTGAGGTCGTTGATGGTGACGGCGGCGTCGGTTGTGATTTCGAGGGCGGCGTCGATGCCGGTCAAGGTCGAAGTGAGCTTATGGCCGTTAGCATTAAGCGTAAGAGATTTGTCGATTACGATCGGTTCACTGGCGCTGGAATCTTCGAGAAGCTCGATAGTCGAGCCGGGCTCAGCGGTTGCAATAGCTTCTTTCAGGCTGGGGAAATTAGCGCTGTCGACTTTTGCGATGTCGGTGGCGCGGGCAGGGGAAGTGGGAAACGAGAAAATCGCAAAGCTAATAGCAAGAATAGTGAAAAAATATTGAGCGAGTTTTTTCATATGGAGACCTCTTTGTATTTAACTTTTAACGTAAGCTTAATAATATTATAGCGAGTTCGGGGAGGAAATCAAGCGAGGATGGGAAAAGAAAATCCTGCCGCGGACGGCAGGATTACAGAGCAGAAGACGGGGAGATTTCGGAGAATCATAGAGATATGGAGACTATTTTTGGCGTTGCTTATGATAGATATTATGCAGACGACGCACGATGGCGTCATTTTCGGCGCAAACGTCATGCCCAGTTTCTGGAAAGCGGTAATCTTTCGGAAATTCCGTCACGAGACCGATTGCCCAGAACAGGAGATTGCGACTCATCTTTAAAAGTTCGGCATCCGGAAGATGCTTAATATGACGCTTCAAGGCGCGGAACGCCAGATAATCGTCGCTAATCCCGGGCAGGAGGCATAAACGAGCCCCGTCGAGATAGACGACGGATTCATCGAGATGTTCCTCGAAGAGCTCAATGGTTCTCGCCGATTGACGGTCGTCGTCGAAGGCTTTGATGAGCTGCGCGAGCCGAATGATTAATTCTTCGGCGGTCGTGGGCGGTTCGGCATAACCGATAAGCCGCGGATCGTATGGATGACGATCGCTATAAACGCTACCGCGCGTGGCCATGATCGAGTTGCATTCTTTAATATAGCTGCTGAGCGTTGTATTCATATGCTTCTTGACCGCTGTTACTAAGTTCGCAGTGTCATAACGGATATTAGTATTGCCAGTGTTTATTCCGGTACAAAATCCGCGCTGGCAAAATTCGAACTCGCGCCAAGTCTGGGTAATGAGCGAATCTTCGCTGCGATTTACGGGATGCAGCGACCAGAGATATTCGATGTCAATGGTCCATTCTCCCGGCGCACAGCCAAGCGCGACGAGCAGCTCGATAAGCAGAGTCCAGTCGGACTCATCTTCCGTCGGAATCAGATCGTTTTCGAGAGCATAAGTGGCTTCGGAAACGAACTCCGTGCGATGGATGGACGATTTTAGCAGGAGGCGGTAAATATTCACGTCTTCGTTGCGCAGGAAATTGCCGTAACTGTTATTAAAATGGTACTCAGTATGGCGGCCGCGAGAATAATCTTGGCGCAAGAGATCTCGCAGGCAGAGACGCGCGAAACCGTCCGGATCTGCGTAATGATTTGTCCAGAATTCGATAATGTCGTAGAATCCATTGGAGTTAGAACTCCAATATTCTCTATACTTTTCATAAATTTTTTCCGAAACTTTCAGCGCTCCGTCTTCATTAAATTTTAATGTACTCATAATATCCCCCTTTTCTCTAGGTTTTCTCGAAGTTTGAGAAAATGCCTAGTTGCATTTTGATTATTTTGTTTTTAGCAAAATAATATTGTCGTTTGGGAGTCAAAATTAGACCCCATACTTCCATTATAGCACACATTGCTTAAAAAGTCAATAGGAAAAGGAGATTTTTGGGAAAATTCTAGGGGTTTGCGAGAGATTTTGCTTGTGTTATGATGGAGGTAAGAAGTGTGGGCGAAGGTTTAAGCTTGCCTGACGGGAAATGGCGAGAGGATAATGGAGGAAGCCCAATGAAAGAGAGAAAAACTGTGAAAAAAGAAAAAATGCCGAAATATATTTTTGTCACTGGTGGCGTGCTTCCGGGGGTCGGGAAGGGGATTACGGCGGCGGCGATGGGGGCGATTTTGAAGGCGAAGGGGTTTCGGGTTTCGATGCAGAAATGCGATCCGTATCTGAATGTTGACGCGGGGCTGCTGAATCCGGTCGAGCATGGGGAATGCTTCGTCACGGCGGATGGGAAAGAGACGGACCTCGATCTTGGGCATTATGAGCGATTTTTGGATTTTGAGACGTCGAAGTATTCGAGCGTGCTTTCGGGGGCGCTGTATAAGGAGTTGATTGAGAAGGAACGGAGCGGCGGGTTTCGGGGGAAGACGGTGCAGATGGTGCCGCATTTTACGGATTTAGTGCAAGAAAAAATCGCGAAGGCGGGCGAGGGGAGCGATGTGCATATTGTCGAGATTGGGGGAACTGTCGGGGATTATGAGGGGCTGTCGTTTATTGAGGCGATTCGGCTGTTTGCGAATCGGGTCGGGCGGGAGAATTGTCTATATGTGCATGTGGTTTATATTCCGTGGATTAATACTTCGAAGGAGTTGAAGACGAAGCCGGCGCAGAATGCGCTAAAGGATCTCAGGGGGTTTGGGATTATTCCGGATGTCGTGGTTTGTCGGTCGGAAGTGCCGGCACCGCGGAGCGTTTGCGAGAAGATTGCGGCGTTTTCGGGGATTGAGAGCGACGCGGTGCTGAACTTGCCGGATATTGGGAGCGTGTATGATGTGCCGTTTGAGGTTTTGAAATCGGGAGTGATGGAGATTTTGGATAAGTTCGTCGGGGACGAAAGTGAGCCGGATATGAGTCAGTGGAAGGAATTTTCGCGCTTGATGGGGAAGAAATGGGCGAAAACGGTAAAGGTTGGGCTGGTTGCGAAATATGTTGGGAATGACGATGCGTATATTTGCGTCACGGAAGCGTTGAAAGCGGCGGCGGCGTGGGAGAAATGTAATATTGAAATTTGTTGGCTGGATGCGGAGAAGTTGACGGATGAAGAATTAGAGGGCGTCGATGGGATTGTCGTCCCGGGGGGATTCGGGGAACGCGGGGTCGAGGGGAAGATTGCCGCGGCGGCGTATGCGTTGGAGAGGGATGTGCCGTATTTGGGGTTGTGTTTGGGGATGCAAGTGGCGTGTATTGCCGCAACGAGAATGGGTGGGATTAAGAATGCAAATTCGGAGGAATTTGGGGCGAGCACGGAAGATGGGAATAATGTAATATATATTATGGAAGGTCAAGCGGGGAAGGAGCAGACTGGCGGGACGATGCGGCTGGGGAATTATCCGGCGAAGCTGGCTAAGGGGAGCAAGGTGGCGAAGATTTATGGCCAGGAAGAAGTCGTCGAGCGGCATCGGCATCGGTATGAAGTGAACCAGAAGTTCCTGCCGGAGATTGAGAGGGGAGGGATTGTCGTCTCGGGGACGTCGCCGGATGGGAAGCTGGTCGAGTTCGTCGAGGCGCCGGAATGTAAATTTTTCGTCGCAACGCAAGCGCATCCGGAATTTAGGAGTCGGCCGCTGAGCGTGCACCCGCTGTTTCGGGAATTTGTCAAGAGTTTGAAATGATTGACAAAATGAGGGGCGTCGAGTTTAGTGAAAATGTTTTTCGGAATGTGATAAAATAGGGAAAATGAAAAATCATGAGAGTTTTGGCGCGGCGAAAGCTGCGGATGAAGATGGTCGGGGAGAGCTTATAGATAATGCTGGGGGAAATGGGGGAGAGGCGCAAGGTGGCAGGGAAGCGGAACGGCCGGGGATGGAGCGCGGGGCGGCGCGAGATTTAGGGGTGAGGATTATTGAGATCGACCCGGAGATTTTGGGAGAAGAGCTGGATATTCGCGAAGACGCGCCGCCCGAACTGGGGCTAGAACAGGCGTCGGAACATGGGGCGGAGAAGGCGTTGGAGCATGAAGCGGAAAAGGCAGGAACGCCGTTTTATTTTACGACGAATTTTCGGGTTGCAAAACAGATTTTTGATGCGGTTGATGCGGAAACAGAGGAAGAGAAGGTGGAATTCGGGGCGCGGTTTAATGATGAATATTTTATGTTGCAAGAGGGAAAACTGGAGGGCGATGATGAGCCGGATGTGACGTTTTTGCTCGATCCGGAGCGACTGGAGGGGAAAATGTTCGAGGAGCGGGGGACGAATCAGGTTGACTGGGAAGGTTTCAAGGATGCGATCTTGATGGCGGTGACGAAAACGGAGGCGATTTCGGATTATTTCCATCGGAGGATTGTGTCGACTATGGTGATGAGCCGGGACATGATGCAGACTTTGCCGGAGACGGGGGATTTGGAATTTATGCGCGGGCTGCGGGATTTTCAGCGGAAAAATTATAATGACACGATCGAACAGGCGCGCCAGCGGAAGGAGCTAGAACGGTTTTATAAGGAAGCGGCTTTTGGGCAGGTTGACCAAGAGATGATGGAGAGGATGCTCGCGAATGAGATGGCGAAATTTGACTTTAATAAGCTGATGGAAATTGAGACGGCGATTGGTGAAGACCCAGAGATGGGGCTGGGGCTGGCGGAGGATGAGATTACGCAAGTTTTGGGATTGCAGAGGAGACCGGAGCTGGTTTTCATGAAGAGTGAACGAAATAAATCTTCGGAGGGAGAATTCAGGTCTTTAGGAGGCTGCAAATGGATGGGTGTAGATGCGCCGGATAGGATTATGGTGGATGTTGATTTGCATAAGCAGATTGGCGCGGATGAAACGATGCTGCTCGCGACATTGATGCATGAAAATTGGCATGCTTGGCAGGATGATCGGATAAATGATTATCTGCGGGATTATTTACATACGCCGGCGAATGAAGCTAATGAATCAATTTTGCGGTCGCTGGGGGCGGTTTATCAATATAACCATAACAATTATATTAAGGGTCAAGACGATCTCGAAGGATATCGGACGCAGCTAATAGAAGCCGAAGCGATGAAATTCAGCGAGATGTTTCGCGAACGGATGCAGGAATTGAAGGAAGAAAAGCAGGAAAAAGAGCGGATTGAGAGGATAAGCGCGGAGAAACCGGAGATTTATACGGAAGCGAATCGGGAGGGGATTGAGCGCGAAGTCGCGGGAGCGTTGACTGGGATGGATATGAGAAGGTTCCTAGAAGAGGCAGGGGTGAATTCGGCGCTGGAGCTGGAAGAAAAAATGTGGAATCAAGGCTTGAGTCGCGGGGAATTTGAGAAGGTCCTAGACGCGGCGGGGGAAGTTGCGCGACTCGAGGGGGCGCTGAAAGTCGTCGATGTCGCTCCGGAGAGTTTAAGAGAAGGGACGGACTTGAGCCTACGACCTAGCGAGAGAATTATTGAGATTGGGGAAGACAGGCAGATTGATGCGCAAATTGTCTGGAAGGGATTGTATTCAGTCTGGGATATGCGACAGCGAGAGGAGATGCGGCGAGGGAGCGAGCGAGGCGAGTTGTATTTAGAGAATGCGCGAGAATTTTTAGCGCCGGAAGCGGGAGAAGCGTATCATCGGCAGGTTTTGGTCGCGGAGCGGGAGGAATTTGCGACGGATGTGATGGAGATTTTGAGCGAACAAGCGCAACTCGATGAAGTTGAGCGGATGGCGCTGCCGAGACGCGTGCTGACGAAATTCCAGATTTGGCGAGAAAAGCGCAGGCCGGAAATGAGCGAGAAATTTAAGGTAAGGAGACAATAATGGAAGAAAAAATTGAAAAGTATTTGATTGAGGAGCGGGGAATTGAGTCGGAAGTTGTGCGGGAGAAATTGCGGGGGAAGGTCATGAAATATGATGATATTGCGCAGGAGTTTCAGCAGTGGTTGGATGAGCGGGAATTTCGGGATGGCGTGAACGTAGAAGGATATACGGCGAAAAGTGTGAACGAGATGGCACCGATGCTGGAAGGAATTGGCGTGTATAATTTTTTGGTGACGTTGCGCGATAATCCGGAGGAGGGAAAAAGGATTATTGATGAAGGATTTATGATAAAATAGAGAAAATAAGGAGAAAGAAATGGGAAAAGTAAGAAATTGGCTTTGGGGATTGGTTTTGATTGCGCTGGGGGTGATTTGGGGGATTAACGCGCTGGGGATTATGGATATTAATATATTTTTCCCGGGGTGGTGGGCGCTGTTTATTATCGTGCCATGTTTTATTGATTTGTTTCGGCCGAATAATGATAAGACGGGGGATTTGATCGGGATTGGGGTTGGAGCGTGTTTGATGCTGGCGTGCTTGGGGCTGCTGGACTTCGAGATGATCTGGAAATTGGTCGTCCCGGTGGCTTTGATTGTGATTGGGGTTTCGCTGATTTTGAACGGAATGATGAGAAAGAAGAAGTTTGTCGATGCGAAGCCGATTGAGGGCGAGAAAAAAGAGTTCGTCGCAGTTTTTAACGGGCTGAAGGTGGATTTTGATAACATGGAGTTCAAGGGGGCGAAGCTCGAATCGGTGTTTGGGGGAGTGAAGTGCGACCTACGGGGAGCGAAAATTGAGGACGGGGCACTGATTGAGGCGAGCGCGATTTTCGGGGGAATTGATTTGTTTGTGCCGGAAGATGTGAAGGTTGAGGTCGGATCGACGTCGGTTTTTGGCGGAGTTTCGAATCATCATAAAGCGAAAACGGAGGCGAAAAAGACGGTTTATATTGATGCGACTTCGTTGTTTGGCGGCGTGGAGGTTAAGTAATGAAAGCGGCGCAGCGAGTAATAAAATGGTTGGCGGTAGCTTTTGCGGTTTTTCTGATTGGCGTGATTTTGTCGACCTTGGTAGGGGTGGGCTATATCGTCGGGCAAGTGTTTGATAGCTTTGATGATTGGGACGATGAGGCGCGGACGGAAATCGAAATTGAAAGTAGCAGCGTCGAGGAATTTTCGGGGGAAGTGCGGAAGTTGAGGTTTGACGTCGCCAATACTAGCGTCAAGGTCAAGCGGGGGGATGAGCTGAAGATCGAGCGCAGTGATAGTCGGGTGAAAGCGAAGAAGGACGGCGCGACTTTGGTCGTCGAGGAAGATGATGCTTTCGGCTGGGATGCGATGGATAATGTCGAGGTCGTAGTTTATTTGCCGCGGGATATGGAAATATTGGAAAAAGTCGAGATTGCGATGGGCGCGGGGAAGTTGCGGCTCGAGGACCTACGGACGGAAGAGTTGGACCTCGATCTTGGCGCAGGGCGGACGGAGATTCAGGGGGCGAAAGTCGCGCGGAAGACGGAGATTGATGGCGGCGCAGGGACGATTGAAGTGCACGAAAGCGTGATACGGAATTTGGATTTTGATATGGGTGTCGGTAATGCGGATTTTTCGGTGCGGCTCGAGGGGCAGAATAAATTTAGCGCTGGCATGGGGAAGCTAGAGGTGAATTTGATTGGGGAGGAAAATGATTACCGCGTAAGCGTCGAACAGGGGCTCGGAGGTTTCGAACAGGAAGGAATTAGCCTGGATAATCCGCAGGGGAGGAATTATGTCGAGATTGATGGGGGTGTGGGAAGTAT
Organism: uncultured Candidatus Saccharibacteria bacterium; assembly: GCA_964578645.1. GTDB lineage: Bacteria > Patescibacteriota > Saccharimonadia > Saccharimonadales > Saccharimonadaceae > Nanosyncoccus. The sequence goes on from CAZODR010000005.1 coordinate 24,209, forward strand.
TGTATTGAGGCGAAGTCCGGAAGCAAGTCATTCTTAGTGCGCTTACTAGGGCGGAATAAGTAGTTTTTGGGGGTTTCTGGAGCAAAGCTTTTGCTCAAGGCGCGTCCGCGACGCCTGCCGTCGCAGGGTCGCGGCGCTCGTCCTCCAGCGCTTCGTGATGGAAGCTTGCGCTTCGGCTCATCCTCAAAAATGAAAGTAAACTTTCATTTCACTCGGATGCTTGAAGCGCCGTAAGTCCGGATCTTTTCGCAAAAGTTGCTTCCAGAAACCCCCAATAATATAGTCTGTCCTAGTAAATACAATTATGTCTTGCTCTCGGATTTTGCTGTGTGTTTGCTTTAGAAAATCTTTGCTCATCGGATTTTTCCAGGAGTGGCTTCTTGCTACATATACTCTAATTAGCCAGGCAGCGGAGAGGAAAATCGTACCAGCGATCGCTGTAGGCGTACGATGGGTTGATGCTACTACCATTGAAGCCGAGGCGGTAGGCTTGGACGCCATCAGAATTGGGCGAAGACGACCAACCGCAGCTACTTTCGCCAGAGTACCACAGCACACCCCTGTCAATATTTACGAGACCGCTGCGCACAAAGATCGTAATTTGGGAAAATTTAAAACCAGAATTTTCCTGACTACATATACTCTAATTAGCCAGGCAGCGGAGAGGAAAGCCAGCCCAACGATTACCATCGTTTTCGGAAGGATTGGTAGATTTGTCGGCGCAGAGGAAATAGGCTAAGCTATTGTTGGCTGGGACGCGGTTCGCCCAGAGGCGGGTGCTTAGTCCTGGGCGATTGATGCCGTTTTTCAGGTCGATTCGGTAATAGCCGCTGCGCACTGGGAACTATGATATGCGTTAGAGTTGCATCCATAGCGGATTTGTTTACTGATTTTCTGCAATGCGTGAGCGTTCATTCGCTATATAATTTTACTTTGGCAAATATTTTCATTCTTGAGTATAGGAAGATCATTTTCCTGAGCGGATTGTCTTTTTTTATTTTGGTAAAATTTATTAATTACTAAACTTAATTAATTACTAAACTTAATTAATTACTAAACTTATAGTATAATTTATTGGCCTCTTCTGGATTCGGTAGGCGAATCCGGTATATGTTGCAGGAGACTAATGAAGGAAAGTATGGTATAATAGGGGAGTTATGGATGAAATAAAACAGGCTCTAGAAGAAATTGTCAAGGAGATGGCTGCTCAGCGAGAAGAGGGTGATGGGGGAAGCGCGAGCGGTTTTCCAGAGGTCGAGGTGACGGTCGCGCCGGAAGATACGGGGGCGGATTTTGCGAGTAATGTTGCGATGCGGCTGACGAAGATTTTGCGGAAGGCGCCGATGGAGATTGCGGAGGAAATTCGGGAAAGGATGATAGCGAAGGGGATTAAGGCTGAAATCGAAATCGCGAAGCCAGGGTTTCTGAATTTTATATCACCAGATGAATATTTTTATGATAAAGTGCGGGAAATTGCCGAAAAAGAGGGGAAATGTTGTGAAAATATATCATGGGATGAATATTCTGGGAAGACAATTATCACGGAATTTTCGGATCCGAATCCTTTTAAGGTCTTGCATGTTGGGCATCTTTATACTTCAGTAGTTGGCGATAGCATATCGAGGATGTTGGAATATGCGGGGGCGAAGGTCGTGCGGGTGAATTTTGGAGGGGATGTCGGATTGCATGTCGGGAAAACTTTGTTTGCGGTTTTGGAGAAGGGGTATACGCCGGATGAGTTGACAATTGAGGAAATTGCGGCATGCTATGTCGAGGGGGCGCGGGCGTATGAGGAGGATGCGGCGGCGAAGGCGAAAATTACCGAGTTGAACAAGACGATTTATCGGATTGCGGAGATGGGGCGCGATGAGAGCGAGGCGCTGGGCGGGGAAGAGGGGGAGCTGGCGCGGCTGTATTGGCGGGGGCGAGAGCTGAGCTATGAATATTTCAAGGAATTTTACGCGCGAATTGGCTTACAATTCGATAAATTTTATCCGGAGTCAACGGTCGTTGGGAAAGGTCTCGAAGAAGTCAAGGCACATCTCGGGACGACGTATGAAGAGAGCGACGGGGCGGTGGTTTTTCGAGGGGAAAAAATCGGGCTGCATACGCGAGTTTTTATCAATCGTGAGGGGGTGCCGACGTATGAGACGAAGGATGTCGGGCTGTTGTTTACGAAGTGGCAGGATTTTGAGTTCGACCAGTCGATTGTGATTACGGGGAATGAGCAGGGAGATTATATGCGGGTGGTTTTGGCAAGCGTTAAGGAATATGCTCCAGAATTAGTCAATAGGACGCGACATTATACACATGGGATGGTGCGGCTTCCGGGGAACAAAAAGATGTCGTCGCGAAAGGGGAATTTCTTGCGGGCGGTCGATGTTTTGGAGATTGTGCGGGATGAGCTTCCGAAGGAGACTGATGAGAGGATTGTACTTGCGGCAATTAAATATGCGTTCTTGCGCTATAAGCTGGGCAGTGATATAGTTTTTGACCCGAAAGAGTCGGTTTCGATGACGGGGAATTCGGGTGTGTATTTATTGTATTCGGTTGTACGGGCGAAGAAAATTTTGAAAAAAGCGCAGGGGGTTGTGGAAAAGCCTGTGGAAAAGTTGAGTACAAAAGTTGTTCAGCCTGTGGAAAATTTTGCGGAAGAACAGAGGTATGAGCGAAAATTGAGTAAAAAAATTGTTCAGTGGAGTGATGTTCTAAGCGAGGCGATCGAGGAGAGAGCGCCGTATAAAGTTTGTGCGTATTTGTACGAGTTGGCGCAGGAATTTTCGCGGTTTTATGAGCATGTCAAGGTCGCGGGGAGCGAACGTGAGGCGGAAAGATTAGTACTTTTACGGGCTTATGTCAAGGTCATGGAAGAGGGGATGGGCGATGTTTTGGGGGTGGTGGTGATGGGTGATGGTGATGGGGGGATGCCGGAGGAGATGTAGACAGGGCTCGTTATCTTCGCCGAGGGACGCGCAATTAGCGGATTCTGCGGCGTTAGCGGATGCGTTGCTCGCTCTCCGTACGCTAAGTACGGCTCGCTACGCTACTCCCGCTGCCTTGCATAATCTCGCTACTAGCGCGTCCCGAGGTGATCGAAATACTGGAGTGAAGCTAACTTCGCCCCCAAGGTTGGCCTCACACTAACACAAAACTAACAAGCCCCCCAAGATTTCCATGCTACATATACTCTAATTAGCCAGGCAGCGGAGAGGAAAGCCGTGCCAGCGATTGTAGCTGCCTGATGAGTAGGTGCGTCCACTGTCGAAGGCGAGATAATAAGCATGAGCGGCATTAGGACTCGTCCAGGCTGTCCAATTATAACCATTCATGCCAGGGTCTCGTAGTTTGCTGTCGTTGATGCTGATCCAGCCGCTGCGCACTGGGAGCAAGGGCTCGTTATCTTCGCGCATTGCGGCGTCAGTGGTTTGCGGTGCGCGCTCTCCGTACGATAAGTACGGTTCGCTTGCGCTCCACACCACTTCCTTGCGCTGCATCGAAGCTAACTTCGTCCTTAAGGTTGGCCTCACACTAGCACAAAACTAACAAACCCCCAAGATTTTCTGCTAGATATACTCTAATTAGCCAGGCAGCGGAGAGGAAGGGTAAACCAACGATCGTAGTTGCTAGTTAGATAGACGGCGTTGCCGAACCCGAGATAGTAAGCATATGTGTTAATAGCATGCGACCATGATGACCAAGTAAACCCATTCGAGCTGGGATATTTTAGCTTGCCATCATTGAGCTCGATACGGCCGCTGCGCACAAAATTAGCTTAAGAGGCTTCGGAAGGTTTGTATATACAACGTATAGACAAATGATATACATTGTATATACAATGTATATACAATGTTAATACAAATTGTTAATCCTGTGGAAAACTTTTGTGCGCAGCGGCTTTATTGATGGCAGTAGTGGAAATCTGGATCTTTTTGGGGCGAATGGTTATGTTTGGTCGGATTGGTCGCTTTCTAGCGATGTTTATGCTTGTAATTTAGGGTTTCATGGTGGTGGCGTTGACTCATCTAACAATGGCTGGCGTCGTGATGCTATTCGTCTCCGCTGCCTGGCTAATTAGAGTATATGTAGCAGGAAAATAGAGAATTGTCATGTAAAGTGGGAAATTGAAAAATGGAGGGTTGTCATATAAAGTAGGAAATCAGAAATATCGAGGATTGTTATGCGAGGTGGGAAAGCAGGAAAATAGAGAATTGTCATGTAAAGTGGGAAATTTATGGTATAATATTGGCATGAAACGAGCGAAATTGTTGTGGATGGATTTGGAAATGACGGGGCTGGAGCCGGAAAAGGACCGGATTATTGAGGTCGCGGCGGTGGCGACGGGTTGGGATTTTGAGCCGATAGCGACGTTTACGGCGGTCGTGAAGGTGCCGGAAAAATTGATGAAAGAGAGGATGGTGGGGGAGTTTTGGGAGAAAAATGCGCAGGCGCGGGCGGATCTGATGGCGCAAAATGCGGACGGGGAGAGTGCGGCGGAAGTCGAGCGGCGGCTGATTGAGTTTGTGGAAAAATATTTTGGCGAGGAAGTGATTTTGGCGGGGAATTCGATTCATCAAGATCGGAAATTTGTCGATCGGGAATGGCCGGAGCTGGCGAGGAAGCTGCATTATCGGATGTTGGATGTTAGCGCATGGAAAGTTGTGTTTGAGGGGAAGTTTAAGAAGCGTTTTATGAAGCCGGAGTTGCATCGAGCGTTGGACGATATACAGGGGTCGATTGATGAGCTGAAATGGTATCTGGAAATGATGGGAAAGAAAGCATAGGCGGAGGAAAGATGGATTTAGAAAGCATAAGCGGAATTGGGGAATGGACGCGGCAGGAGCGGAAAGTCGAGGGGAAGGAAGAGAAACTGTTTCTCGCGGGGAATGGGAAGGCGTTTCTCGTCGAGCGGCCGACGACGATTGAGGTGCGTTGTGACCAGAAGTTGGGGAAGATTTTGATCGAGAAATACGAAAGCGTAATGGAAAGTCGGTACTTCGGTAGGGGCGGCGTCGAGATTGTGAAAAGTGGGCAGCTGAGCGGAGAAGAACTGGACGATTTGGTGAGATTAAGTTATAACTTGACTGCGGCGGAAGAAGATGTTTAGGAATGACATGAAAGTTAGAAATAGCAAGTGGCCTTGGCTGATGACGGTCGCGATCGGGATGTTTTGTCTCGGGGCGGTTTTGGCGATTCTAGGGAATGGCTGGATTTTGCACTATGGCTGGCATGTCGATTATTCGATTAGTCGGTATGTCGGGCTGGAGGCGTGGAGCGCGATTGTGTTTATGCTGACGAATATGGTCGTGATGCTGGCGATGCGAAGGGAGTTGTTTGCGATGGGGGCGAAAATGTCGGCGCGGAAGTGGTATTATTGGCTGGTGGTCGCGATGTTGATTGCGTTGATTGGGCTGTCGGCGTTTCCGGTCGGATATTTCGATCCGATGGGGGCGATGTATGCTTCGAGTACGCTAAGTAAGGTGCATGAGATTTGCGCTCGGGGGATGTTTATTGCGATGCTGATTGTCACGGCGGTGGTAGTGTTGAATAATAAGATGCCACGGATGACGAGGAGAATCGCGGGCGGATTTCTGGTCTATGGGATGTTTTGTCTCTTGGGATATCTGGCGAAGTTTCGGTGGTTTGCGCAGTGGGTTTTGGTTTTCGAGGGGTTGTATATTCTGGGATTTATGGCTTGGTGCTGGTTTTATGAAATGAGTGAAAAACGAAAGCAGGAAGAAAGTAGGGAAAAATAAAGAGGAAATATGACAGAAAGTAGGGAGAAATAAGGAGGAAATATGACAAAAAGTAAGGCTGAGCAAAAGCGCGATCGTGAAAATGCGAAAAAATCGAAGAATATTATACAGGCGTTGACGAATAGCGCGTTTGTTAAGGAATTTAGCGAGTTTATTGACCGGGGGAACGTCATGGATCTCGCGATCGGGGTCGCGGTTGGGGGAGCGTTTACGACGATTGTGAAATCGTTGGTCGATGATATTATTATGCCGCTGACGAGTTTGCTCGCTGGGGGGATGGATTTTTCGAGATTGGCGATCGATGTGCCGAATATTTTTGGGGCGGATACGACTGCACATATTGCTTATGGGAATTTTATTCAGAATGTGGTGAACTTTTTGCTGATTGCGCTGACGGTGTTTATTATTGTGCGAACGATGAATCGGCTGAATGCGAAGAAGATTTTGGAGTTTGAGAGCGAGGTCAAGAAGGCCGTAAAGGATTCGGAAAAGAAAAAGTAGGCCGGGAGGCTTGGACTGTTCTTGGGCTGGATTTCAGGGCAGATTGGCGGAGGCTGATGAGACGTCTGGGGGTTATGGAATATTAGGAGATTTAGCTCGCGGCGCTAGAATAGGATTCGAGGCTGCTTTGGATGGGCAAGAGATTGTTGTAGTAATTCGTGCCGACGGTTTTTAGGCGCTCGTCGCTCGTGCGGGCGACTAATTCGGAAATCATGGACATAAGTAATCGGATCTGGAGATTGAGCTCGTTGGTGTAGATACGATCGAGAATACCGTTCAGGCGGGCGTTTTGGAGAGTGAGACGGACTTGTTGGGCGTTGGCGTTTTCGGCGTTCACTTGGTCTTGGGTAGGAGAGAGGGAATTTCCGCCGTCTGGGGAAGTATAGTAAGCGACAAATTCGCGGGATGAGTTCGAGATGACGTTTTGGAGCGAGACGCTGATGGCGCGGAGCTGCGAGGATTTAATGAGTGATTTGTTTTCGGAGACGATGGAATTTAAGGTCGAGGAACGGAGATAGATTTCTCGGGAAAGATTCGTCGTGCGGTTACTAATCGCAGAGATGACGTTTATGACGATGACGATAATGACGGCAACGATGGCACCGAGAAAAACAAAGCGCGTGATCGGGTTTTTGAGGATGAGAGCAAATTTGTTCGGCGGGGCGGGGCGAGTCGATTTTGAGATTTGGTTCAGATATTCCAAGTTATCCATAAGGACATTATAACATAGAATGGTGTGGTATACTAAGTTTATGGATGACGCGAAGGAGGAAATTCGAGCGCGGCTGCCGGTTGAGGACGTGGTGGGGCAATATATTGAGCTGAAGCGGGCGGGACGAAGTTTGAAGGGGCGTTCGCCCTGGGGTGTGGATAAGACGCCAAGTTTTATGGTGTCGCCGGAAAAGGGGATTTGGCATGATTTTTCGGCGAATAAAGGGGGAGATATTTTTTCTTTTGTTATGGAAGTCGAGGGGATTTCGTTTCGGGAGGCGCTGGAGAAGTTGGCGGCACAGGCGGGAGTGGAGCTAAAGCGGTATGGGGGCGGGGATAAGAAGGTCGCGGAACGGAAGCGGCGGCTGAAGGAAATTTTGGAGCTGTCTTGTCGGTATTATCAGTTTTGTTTGACAAAGAATAAAAAAGTTTGCGAATATGTGTTTTATCAGCGAAATATGAATCGGGGGACGGTGAAGGATTTTCGGATTGGATATTCGCCGAATACGGGGAAGGCGCTGATTGAATTTTTGAGGAAGCGCGGATATAAGACGGCGGAAATGGAAGCGGCGGGACTTTTGAACCGGTTTGGAGGCGATCTTTTTCGGGGGAGAATGATGGTGCCGTTTATTGATACGGGGGGCGTGATTGGATATACGGCGCGGATTTTGGAGCAAGGCGAGCCAAAATATCTCAATACTCCGGAGACGTTGCTGTTTAATAAGGGGCGGTTTGTCTTTGGGCTGGCGCAGGCGAAGGAAGCGATACGGGAGCGGAATTTTGTCGTGATTGTCGAGGGGAATATGGATGTGATTTCGTCGCACCAAGCGGGAGTGAGGCAGGCGGTGGCGACGAGTGGGACGGCAATGACGGAAAATCATTTGAAGATTTTGTCGAGACTGACGCCGGATGTCAGGCTGGCGTATGACGGAGATGCGGCGGGAGTCAAGGCGACGGAGCGAGCGATTATGCTGGCGGGGGATTTGGGGATTGAGCTTTCGGTGATTTCGGATTATCACGGAGCAAAAGACCCGGATGAATTGATCCAGAAGGATCCGGAGCTTTGGAAGGCGGCGGTGCAGAAATCGCGGCCAGCGGTGGATTGGCTGCTTGGGAAGTATGAGGAAAATTTGGACCTAAATTCGGGGCCGGGGAAGCGGGAATATTCGGATTTGGCGATGAAACTGTTGAGGAATGTGACGGATGCGGTCGAGCGGAAGCATTATGAGCAACAGGTGGCGCGGAGACTGGATTGTAGCGTCGAGGATTTGCATGCGAAAAAGATTGTTGAGAGCGGGGCGAAGCGGCTGAAGAAGGCGGTGAGCACGGTCGAAAGCGATGCGCTGGCGGGAATTTTGGGAAATTTGCAGGCGATTTTGATTTATGGCGGCGCGACGGAGATTCGGGGAGTTGAGCTGCCGGAAGATGAGGTCAAGCTGGCGGAGCTAGAGATGATTTTTGATACGCGCTATAAGGGGTGGGAAAAATCGGCGTTGGAGAAAGAAGCGAAGGAATTGCTCGCGAGATATAAGCTCGAATGTAATCGAGTCGAGGTCGAGCGATTGTCGGCGCGACTAGCGGAGCTTGAGGAAAAGGAGGGCGAGGAAGCAGAGACGGAAGCGGCGGAGATTTTGCGTAAGATTATGGTTTTGAAAAGGGGAGAATAGGCTAAAGAAAAGGGAAAATTAGCTTGTAAAAATGACAAGATTTGGTATAATGTGCTGTAATGGACGATGATGAGATTTTAAAAGATAAAAACGTAGCGTTGGAACTGGATGAGCCGGAGATGGGGGACTTGACAGCCGAGGATGATTTCTCGGATGAAGATTTGGCGATTACGGCGGATAATGTTGATGCGTTCGCGGATGATTCGGTGCGGATGTATCTCAGGGAAATTGGGAAAATTCCTTTGCTTTCGCAGGAGGAGGAATTGGAGCTCGCGAATCGTGCGGTTCAGGGCGACAAGAAGGCGAAGGATAAGCTCGCGGAGGCGAATATGCGGTTGGTCGTCAGTATTGCGAAGCGTTATGGCGGGCGAGGGCTGGATTTTTTGGATTTGATTCAAGAGGGGAATACTGGGCTGCTCAGGGCGGTGGAGAAGTTTGATCCGGATAAAGGCTTCAAGTTTTCGACTTATGCGACGTGGTGGATTCGACAGGCGATTACGCGGGCGATTGCGGATCAGGCGCGAACGATTCGAATTCCGGTGCACATGGTCGAGACGATTAATAAGGTCCTAAGAACGACACGGAAGCTGACGCAGGAGCTGAACCGCGAGCCGACGAATGAGGAAATTGCGGAAGCTATGGGGATGGAAGTGAGCAAGATTGAATATGTGATGCGGATTAAGCAGGATATCGCGAGTTTGGACGCGAGCGTGGGGCGGGACGGCGATGATGAAGAGTCGGTCCTGGGGGACTTTGTCGAGGATAGCGAGCGCGATTCGCCGGAAGATGCGACGGCGAACCAGATTCTCAAGGAGCAGATTGCGGAGATCTTGACGACGCTTAGCGAGCGCGAGCAGAAGATTATTAAGTTGCGGTTTGGGATCGGAGGCGGGCGGCCGCATACTCTAGAGGAAGTGGGGAATGAGTTTTCGGTCACGCGGGAACGGATTCGACAGATTGAGGCGAAGGCTTTGTCGAAGTTGCGAAAACATAAGCAGACGAAGAAGCTGCATGGATATTTAAAGTAGGAGGCGGATGAAGCGAATAAAGGAGTTTTTGGGGGAGATGAAGGGGGCGGCGGTGGTCATGGCGCTGAGCTTGGCGACGGCGGTGGTCGTCGGTTGCGGGGATTCGGCGGTTGCAAAAAAGGAGGAAGCTAAGCCGAAAACCTCGATTTTGCCGGCTGAATGGGGGATTAAGGATATTTTGATGTGGGTGGTGAAATTCTTGCTCTATGGGCTGGGGGTGGTCGCAGTGCTCGGGACGATTATTGCGGGGATTATGTATCTCACGGCGAGGGACAATGAACAACAGGTCGCGAAGGCGAAGAAGCGGTTTTTTGAGATTGCGGTCGGGCTAGTAGCGTGGGCGATGATGTTTACGCTGCTGAGTTGGTTGATTCCAGGGTTCAAGCCGGACAAAGTGCTGAACTAGCGGGGTGGGCTATGCTGAAGAAGCTCGTTATTGTATATAATCCGCAATCCTCGCAGCATGGGCGGATTGAGAGGGAAGTTTTGGCGCCGGCGCGACGTCTTGAGGGATGGTTGGTGGGAAAATATGCGATTAAGAAGACTGATTTTGAGACCAATGTACGGGATTTGACGCGGATTTTGAAGGATGGAGATTTGGTGATTGTCGCCGGAGGGGATGGGACGGCGGCGATTGCGACGAATGCAATTATGCTATCGGGGAAAGACGTGACGATGGGGGCGCTCGGGTATGGGGATTTTAATGATATGGCGCGGATGTTGGGGGCGAAAAAGGCGGTCGAGTATGGTGGCGAGTATATTGGGGGCGTGAGCGAGATTGTCGCGAAGTTTGAGGCGGGGAAAACGAAGGAGATTTATCCTCTGAAGGTGAAGGTGAATGGAAAGCACTGGCGGTTTGCGCCGTGCTATTTTGGGCTGGGGATGTTTGCGGAGTCGACAGGGGTGTTCGAGGAAGAAAAAGTTCGAAAAAAGCTAAATACAGGGAAGAAAGGTCTAGGATTTTCGATTTTTCAGCTGGCGAGGTGGTATTTTCGGCACCGGAAGGGGGAATTTGTCCCACAGGGGACGATAGAAGGCGGCGCCAGAGGTGGGAAAGTTGAGGAGGCTGTCATAGAACGCAAAGAAAAAGAAAATGCTAAAAAGGGCACTGAGGATGCTCAGGACGTAAAAGCGGCGGAAATTCGGGATGATAAAGAAGCGAAAAAAGCCCAAAATCGCCTAGAAGCGGCTAGGAAGCGCGAGAAGGCCAGGGAAGAGAAAGAGCGCCGTCGTATGGCGGCTAGAGAAGAAAAGTGCCAAAAAGAGGCGAAAATTCCGAAATCTAGGGAAATCGTGGGGAAAATGGGGCGCGGAATGAGGCAGGGCGTGGGGAAGATGGGGCAGAAGATGGGGGGGATGGGGCGGAAAATGGGGGAGATTGCGGGGAAGGCGATGGCGAAGGCTGATAAAGTTATAGCGAAGGCTGGTAAAGTGACGATTGAGCTAAGGGGGAGATCGAAGGCGCGGATGATGGATATTCAGGTCCAGATACAGGCGAAACGGGCGCAGATGCGGCAGCGGCAGCTGGAAAAACAGGAGTGGGAGCGGATGAATCAGCCGGAAATTCGGATCGATACGGGGGTGGACCCGGGCACGGAGCGGCGAAGGAGATGGTCGAATGAGGGGAAGAGGAGCGAAAAGGCAAGCGGAGAGGAAAAGGCGAAGGAGGAGAATGAATAAGCAAAAGCGGAATCGGAAGGAAATTCCTGTCGGGGCGACGGATTATATTGCGATTAATAGTCCGACGGTTGCGCGGGTGATGAAGGGCGGGCGATATTATCGGCGGGGGAAGTGGTTTCGGAGCGCGATGGCGAATAATCGGGGGATTTTCGGGCTAATGAAATTCATGATTAGGAGTATTTTTTGGCAGATTCCGGGGGCGAGGACGGAAAAAGATATCATTCGGTTTCGGGAGCCGAGTGCTGTGACTTTGCATGCGGAGGGCGAGAGCGAACGGATTGAGGAAGTGAAAAAAGTCGAGATCATGAAATCGAAACGGCCGCTAAAAGTGATTAAGATGTAGCGGAGCTAGAAATCGATGGTCTTAAGGATGGACTCGAGGCTCGATTGGAGCATTTCGACGCTGCCATCGTTGATGATGAAATAGTCGGCCATGGCGATCGGACCGCCTTTTTCCATTTTTTCGATTTCGCCGTAGTCGCGTTCGCGGATGGCTTCGGCGTCAAAGGGGCGTTCGGTGCGGGAGGCGATGCGCTCGTAGCGGAGTTTTTTCGGGACCAAGATAGCGATCGTCGTCAGGCAACCGGGGAATTCGTGGAGAAAGGCGCGATATTCGGTCCAAGAATAGAGGCCGTCGAGGACGATGCGCTTCTGGCCGGCAGCGATTAGGTCTTTCGTCTCGGCGATGGCTTGTTCGCCGACCCAGTTTTTTCCTTCGGTTTCGCGAATCATTTCGCGGAAGGCTTTTTCATTTTTTCCATCAGGGGTGCGTTCGATGCCGCGTTTGGCCATTTCGCGGTAAATCATGTTGCCGAAATGGACTTTTGGATAGCCGCGGGAGGCGAGAAAATCGACGACGATGGATTTTCCGCTGCCGGCCATGCCGAGGATGGCGAGAATTTTCAGATCTTTCATTGAACTAGTATAACATAGGATTGGGGTAAAATATGGAAGTGGTGTGTTATAATAAGGGTAAGTAATTTTAAAAAAGGAAAAAGATGGACAACATAAACACAAACACAGGGATAAATGCAAATAATACGGCACCGAGCGCGCCTAGCGGAAGTCGTGCGGCGAAAAAAGCTGGGAAGAAATATATTCCGGTTATTGTTATTTTGGCGATTTTGGCTCTCGCGGGGATGGGATTCGGGATTTTTGGGATGATTATGAACGGTCAGTCGCAGCAGAAGGCGGATGATCTCGGGGTGCAGTTGGAAGAAAAGCAGGAATTATTAGAGCAAGTGCAGGAAAAATTGGGGGTTGAGGTCGAGCCGGAAGTGAAGGAAGAGGGCGAGACGGAGGAACCGACCGGGTCAGTGAATGTCGCGGCGGCGAGAGATTATATCTATGTCGGGGAATGGGGCGTGAAAATTAAGGTTCCGGAGAATTTGGTCGCGGTTTCGTATGTTTTTGGGGGAGGGAAGGAAGGTCTGCGAATCGCGGCGAGCACGGTCGAGGGGCAATATACGCCGCATTTCGTGATCGATTCGATTGCGGATGGTAAGGGGCTGGTGTCGCTGCATCGGTATAGTAAAAGGGAGGCAAATCCCGACTCGATTAAAGTTGGCGAATGGGCGAAGAAGGCGGGCGATTGTGATGATTTCACTTGTGGTTTAGGCGAAGTGGTTTATATTGAGGAAAATGGTGATTATTTCTTCACCTTCACGCAGCAGCAAATGGATCATGGCGGCGAAGAGCAGCAATGGGAGCGGAATTCGGTTGCGGAGTTGGTGAAGATGGTGAAAAATGGGGTTTCAGGCTTTTAGGGTGGGGCTCGTTATCTGGGCGAACTTCTTCGTTGAGCTCTCCAGTTCGCGGGAGCAGGGCGCTAAGCCCAGCTCCCTTGCGAGCTTCGAGCTCGCCTCGAATTCAGATTTTCCAAAGGAAAATCTTCCCGTGGGCGCTTCCTCGGAAATGAAAGCAAGCTTTCGTTTCTCTCGGAAGCTACACGGTTCATCCCAGCTAACTTCGCCCCGGGATGATCAGCGAATTTCATCCCAGCTAACTTCGCCCCCGGGCGATCAGGAGGCTAGCACGAAGCTAACGAGCTCCCAATAGTATATCCCACTCTCAGGCTATGCCAGGAGTGGCTTTTTGGTTACATATACTCTAATTAGCCAGGCAGCGGAGAGGAAAGCCGTACCAACGATCGAAGTTGCCCGACGGGTAGACGTAACTACCATTGAAGTAGAGGTAGTAAGCATAGATGCCACCTGCATGTGGCCAAGACGACCAGCCATAGCCATGGATGCCAGAAGCTCCGACATGTGGTCCGCCAACACTGCCGTTATCAAGCCAGACTCCGCCGCTGCGCACAAAGTTTATAGTTTGATAATATGTGAAAATTGAATTTCTCCTACTATATATACTCTAATTAGCCAGGCAGCGGAGAGGAAGACCGTGAGCTCGAGCTTCGTTCGAGTTTGATGGAGTTATGCTTTTGTGGACGGCGAGACTGTAGGCATGGGTGGATGCGGAGTTGGCTCGGGATGCCCAATCGTAGCCGTATAATCCGCTGAGATATATGCTTAAGGTAGGGTGCAGCAAGCCGCTGCGCACATTTTTTTGATCTGGAGTTATCGTGCTACATATACTCTAATTAGCCAGGCAGCGGAGAGGAAAGGCGTAGAAACGACCGTCGCCGTAGGACGGGGTGACACTACCATGGAAGCGGAGGCTGTAGGCGACGATGCCATTAGAATGTGACCGGGATGACCAATACTCGCTATCGATGCCAGGGTTCCACAGCTTACCGTTACCGATACTGACGTAGCCGCTGCGCACGGGCATGTCTAGCATAAAGATTGTTTAATTGTAAGTACTGGAAAAGAAGGATGAGGCGGGAACTTCGGTCAGTGCGCAGCGGCCGATTAAACATAGCTCGGGGTGAACTTCGTTATCTAGGAATAGTCAGCCTAACACAATCAAACCAAGCAGGCTCAACCATTTCACAGTCACATTATTTCGATTTTGATTATCAAGAAATAAGGGCTTTCAACTCCAGTGACAGATGGTACGGTATTCCTCTCCGCTGCCTGGCTAATTAGAGTATATGTAGCAGGAGAAAATGTTGGAAGTCGAACTGGAGAGATGGAGGAAGTGAAGATACTTGTAGAAGAGTTGGAAAAGGCAGGAAATGAAGATGCGGGAAGTCAAGTTGAAAAAGAGGAGAAATGTGATGAAAAATGTGGGGGAAAATCGTGGAAATATTGTATAAATATGATGGAAATTGCATAAAAATATGATATAAATAGCGAAATAAGGCCGGAAAAGCGTATTTAGTATTGACTTTTATGAGAATGTGTGCTATAATGGAAGGTTAGGGTTTGTAATATTGAACCGAAAGACAACAAACAAAAAAACACATTAAGAAAGGCCTGGAAACAGGGATGGTGACGATTATGGGTGAGAGCTGTTGCGGGAATTGGAAACGAAGGAGGAGCTTGAGGTTTTGTCCTGATTAACCATTTTTGTTTTCTAGAAAAAGATCCCAGCCAGGTTGGCTGGGATTTTGCTATGGTATAATGGAAAGATGAAACGGTTAGTGATTATTGATGGTAAATCGGTCTTTTATCGGGGATATTACGCGATGGGGGCACTAAGTACGAGCGATGGGGCGCCGACAGGGGGGATTTATGGGTTTGCGGCGATCGCGATGGAGATTGTCAGACAGCTCGAGCCGACGAAAGTGGTTGTGGCTTGGGATTCGAAGAGTTCTTGTCGGAAGCGGAAGGAGATTTTTGCGGAGTATAAGGCGGGGCGGGTGAAGTCGGGGGAGGATTTTTATGCGCAGATTCCGATGTTGGAGGAATTGATTCGGGCGCTGGGTTGGGCGTTTGTCGAGTGTGAGGATTATGAAGCGGATGATATTATCGGGACTTTGGCGTTACAGGCAGACGAGGAGACGACATTGGCGCGCTCTTCAGCGTTAGCAGGTGCGCGTCTCGCTCACCGTACGCAAAGTACGGCTCGCTCCGATGCTCCTGCTGCTTTGAATAGCGTCGCCACTGACGTCTCCAGAGATGACCAGCCGCATGAATGGGAGACGTTTATTGTTTCGTCGGACCTTGATATGTTGCAAATTGTTGATGAAAATACGCGGATGTATCGGATTTTGAAGGGATTTTCGAAGCTCGAGGAGATGGATGTCGCGGCGGTCGAAGAGAAATATGGAATAAAAAAGTGGCAGTTTTTGGATCTAAAAGCGCTGAAGGGGGATGCGTCGGATAATATTCCAGGGGTGCCGGGGATTGGCGAGAAGACGGCGGCGAAGTTGCTCGCGGAATTTCAGACGCTGGAGGGGATTTATGAGAATTTGGATAAAATTGGGGCGGCGACGCGGAAGAAGCTGGAGAATGGGCGTGAAAGTGCGTTTATGTCGCAGAAATTGGCGCGAATTATGACGGATGCGCCGGTCGAGCTCGCGAAATTGCCGGATTTGGTTGTCGATCGGGAGCGAATTCGGAAGGAATTCGAGAAATTGGAGTTTCGGAGTTTGGCGCGGAAGTTTCTCGCTGCGACTGATGGGGCGAAGAAAAGTAGCAAAAAAGCGGCGGATTTGGGGCTTTTTCGGGAAAATGCGGGTATTAGCGCAAAAAGTGGGCGAAAAAAGGCCGCCAGAGCTCCGCAGAGGGGCTTAGAGGAAGGGGAAAAATCTGAGGTTGGTCATACCGCGATGGCGGCCGGGCAAGGTACATACAGCCAACAGACGCTCGAGGTTGTGCATGAAACAGGGGCGGGAAAGTTGATTTCGTGGAATGTTAAGGATTTGATGCACAAAAATGAGACGGTGGCGAAAGAGGTGCTCGAGGGGAAGGAGTTTTGGGACCTTGGGCAGGGGCGGTTTTTGCTAAATCCGTTGGCGCGGAATGTTGAACATGGGGAAGAGATGGCGGAATTTGCGGCGCAACAGAGAGAATTTGAGGAGAGACCGGAGCTGTATAAAATATTTGTTCAGTTTGATTTGCCGCTGATCCCGGTATTGTATAAGATGGAAGAATGTGGTATGCTAATTGACAGGGCGTACTTTTCTAGGTTGAAAGAGGAATTTTCGGCAGAAGTGCGGGGGCTGGAGGGGCAGATTTGGCAGCTCGCGGGGAGGCAGTTTAATATTAACTCTCCGGTGCAGCTCGGGGAAGTGCTGTTTAAGGATTTGGCGCTGCCGACGAAGGGGATTAAAAAGACGGTGCGGGGATTTTCGACAGGGGTGAAGGAGCTGGATAAGCTCGAGGGGAAACATGAAATTGTTGGGAAAATTAAGGAATATCGCGAGTCGGCGAAGCTGCTTTCGACGTATATTGCGCCGCTGCCGGAGTTGGCGGATAAAAATGGGCGGGTGCATACGACGTTTAATCAGGACGTTACGGCGACGGGGCGGCTGTCGTCGACGAATCCGAATTTGCAGAATATTCCCGTACGTACAGAGGTCGGGAAGCGGATTCGCGAAGGATTTATTGCTCCGGAGGGGAAGGTTTTGGTGAGCGCGGACTATTCACAGTTTGAGCTCAGGCTGGCGGCGGTGCTGGCGAAGGATGAGGCGCTGATTGAGGATTTTAACGCAGGGGTGGATATTCATACGAAGACCGCGGCGGAGGCGTTTGGTGTGCCGATTACAGAGGTGACGAAAATGCAGCGGCGGGCGGCGAAAGTGATTAATTTCGGGGTTTTGTATGGGATGAGCGTGCGGGGGCTGGCGCAGGCGGCGGGGATGTCTTTTACAGAGGCGAAGGAATTTATTGAGCGGTATTTCGAAGTCCGGAAGCCGATCAAGGAATACCTAGAGAAGTTGCTCGATATGGCGCGTGAACAGGGGTATGTTGAGACGGTTTTTGGGCGGCGGAGGCCGACGCCGGATGTCAAGTCGAGTAATTTTATTGTTCGGAGCGGGGCGGAACGGGCGGCGCAGAATATGCCGATTCAGGGGACGGAAGCGGATTTGATGAAGCGGGCGATGATTCGGGTCGACAAGGCGCTGGCGGATGAGCTTCCAGAGGCGAAAATGATTATGCAAGTGCATGATTCGTTGATGGTCGAATGCCCGAAGAAGGATGCGGAGAAGGTGTCGGAGATTTTGCGGCGTGAGATGGAGGGGGTGGCGCCTGAGCTTAAGGTTAGGTTGGTTGTTGATGTTAAGGTGGGGGGAGATTGGGGTCAAGTCTAGGCATAGTCCGGGAACAAGGCATTCTTAGTGTGCTTTAGTAACTGCGGTTCGGTTGACCCGCAATTAAGCCTCTGGTTTACGAAAAACTACTAGGGCAACTAGTAGTTTTTTATAGTCAACCGAACCGCAGTTACTAAAGCACTATAAACGTTGTTCCCGGACTATGCCGGGAATGGCTTTTTGGCTACATATACTCTAATTAGCCAGGCAGCGGAGAGGAAAGCCAGACCAACGGCGGTTGTAGTCTAATGAGGCGACTTGGCTTCCATGTACGATGAGGTCGTAGGCGTAAATATTATTCAAATTTGCCCGAAGTGTCCAACTATAGCCATTTGTGCCAGATCCTTTGAATCTGCCAG
Organism: uncultured Candidatus Saccharibacteria bacterium; assembly: GCA_964578645.1. Lineage (GTDB taxonomy): Bacteria > Patescibacteriota > Saccharimonadia > Saccharimonadales > Saccharimonadaceae > Nanosyncoccus. The sequence continues at coordinate 42,068 of CAZODR010000005.1, forward strand.
TGTCGTTGTTAACGCGGCCGCTGCGCACAATGGTTATGTTTCTGAAATTTAACCTTTATGTTTTTTGCTACATATACTCTAATTAGCCAGGCAGCGGAGAGGAAACCCAAGCCAACGATTGTTTGCGCCTGACGGGTGAACGTTACTGTTATCGAAGAGGAGGTAGTAGGCGCGGATGTTAGTAGAATGCGTCCAAGATGACCAGGTGAAATTATTTATTCCAATATGCCAAAGTCTACCATCGTTAATGCCGAGCATGCCGCTGCGCACAAAGTTCGATCATTGAAGTTTGTTTTTTGGATTTCATTGCTACATATACTCTAATTAGCCAGGCAGCGGAGAGGAAGAGCCGCCCAACGATTGCTGATGTACGACGGGTAGATATCAGTGCTAGCGAAGTCGAGATAGTAAGTGTAGATGCCATTAGAGAGCGGCCAAGACGACCAGCCATAGCCATGGAGACCAAAGTACCTTAGTTTACCGTTACTGACAAAGTTCTGACAGAATAAGCAAACAAGTCATGAAATCCTTAACTTCTCGTACTACATATACTCTAATTAGCCAGGCAGCGGAGAGGAAAGCCAAGCCAGCGGTCGCCACTATTCGCGGGGTAAGTTTTGGCGCTGTCAAAGCCGAGATAGTAAGCATAAGTAGTATTGGTGTGGGGCCAACCGGACCAGCTGTAGGCAATTGAACCGGGATAGCTGGTTTTGTTGATGTTGATGTTGACATAGCCGCTGCGCACAAAATTTCGGGCGATAAGCTTGACTTTATAAAAATGTTTGCTAGAATGGGAATTGTTGTAGTGGTTACTTTCGCTTATTAGCGAAAGTAACTTTTATCTTCAGGATCTGTTTCTTAAAAAACTTCATGCTGAACTCTATCACCATAAGCAATTCTCCTTTCTCCCACCGAAACAAAGAATTAGCCAACTGCTTATCGCCCGATCGCAGTCTAGCATAAAAAATCTTTTAGTTACAAGCACTAGAGCGATAAAACGCGAATTTTGCATTCCAGTGCGCAGCGTCGTCGTCGATATTTACAGTAATAAGAAATTAAGCCTTCTTGGTAGTTACGGAACCGATTGGTCGTCTTTTAGTGCCTCAGGGCAATCGTTGTCGAAATACCTTGAAGTAGCTCCGACATACGTCGATTCTACACATCAATACTTTCGTCAAAATGGCTTTCCTCTCCGCTGCCTGGCTAATTAGAGTATATGTAGAGGGAGTTTGGGAATGGGGTGTGTTATAATAAGGGTATTATGCCGGAGTTGCCAGAGGTTGAGACAGTGCGGAGGGGGCTGGGGAAGTTTATTTTGAATAAAAAAATTGTGCAGGTGCGACCGGAGCCGGGGAAGGGGTTTTATGGTGAGGTGAAAAATGTGAACGGTGCGACGGTGGTGGGGCTGCGACGGAAGGGGAAGGCGCTGATTGTGGATCTTAGTAATGGGTGGTCGATGATGGTGCATCTTAGAATGACGGGGCAGTTGATTTGGCGGGGCTCGTTATCTGGGCGAACTTCTTCGTTGAGCTCTCCAGTTCGCGGGAGCAGGGCGCTAAGCCCAGCTCCCTTGCGAGCTTCGAGCTCGCCTCGAATTTCATCCCAGCTAACTTCGCCCCCGGGCGATCAGGAGGCTAGCACGAAGCTAACTTCGCCTCAGGATGATCAACGAATTTCATCCCAGCTAACTTCGCCTCAGGGTAATCAGGAGACTAACGCGGAGGTAAATTCGGCCCGGGGGGAGGGGGAAGATGCAGCGGAGTTAACTTCGGTTGAAAGTGATCGAAATACTGGTTCGGGGGTGAATTCGGTTCGAGATGCTTTAGCTTTGATTAATGCGGATGATGAGGATGCGGCGCATGCGAGTTTTGCGGCGGGGCATCCGAGTAAAAATTTTACGGCGGAGTTGCCGAATGGTCAGACGCGAGTAATTTTTGAGTTCGAGGATGGAAATTTATTCTTTAATGACCAGCGGAAGTTTGGGTTTGTCAAGGTTTTGCCGACGGAAGAGGTCGAGCTGGATAAATTTATTATGGAGCTCGGGAAAGAGCCTTGGGAGATGACGGCGGAGGAATTGTTTGAGAAGTGCCAGAGGCATGGGCGGGCGCCGATTAAGGCGGTGCTTTTGAACCAAAAATTGATTGCGGGGCTGGGAAATATTTATGCAGATGAATCGCTTTTTTATGCAGGTGTTTATCCGGCGGAAAAGGCTGGGGATTTGAGCCTCGAACAGGTCGGTAAGCTGCTCGAGGGCGCACGTACGACGATGGAGGCGGCGATTGATTCTGGGGGCTCGACGATGGCGACGTACGTGCGCCCGGACGGGACGACAGGGAATTATTTGGAGAATTTCGCGCAAGTTTTTCGGCGGGATGGGAAGAAATGCCGGAGGTGCGGAGAGGTGATTTTGAAGATGAGGTGCGCGGGGAGGGGAACGCACTATTGTCCAAAGTGTCAACCCGCAAAAATGGCCGTAGAAGGCACGGAAAAGGCGTAAGAGCTTATGTTTAGGGTGATCGCTGGTGAAGGGCGGGTTGAGGCGGAGAAGGCCGTAAAACGGCTCCTAGGGGCTAATTATGAGGTTTTTGAAGGGGAGAATTTGCGCGAGGACGATTTGCCGAGCATTTTTCGGGGAAATTCGCTGTTTCAGACGGGAAAAAGGCAGATTTTGTTGAAAAATTTGAGCGAAAATGCGGCGGTTTGGGAGAAAATTCTCGATTATCGCGATACGGAGCATGATGTCGTGATTTGGGAGGGGAAGATTGATAAGCGATCGGCGGGATATAAGCGGCTAAAGGCGGAAGGGGTGGAAATTGAGGAATATTCGGGGCAGAAGCCACCGGATATGCGGGCGGTGTTTCAGGTGTTTGAGGTCGCGTGGAGAGATGGCGAGGAAGCGGTGCGGTTGCTAGAGAAAATTGAGGCGGAGCAGGATCCGTATATGTTTTTTGGGCTGATGGTCGCGCAGGCGTTGAAGAGGTTTGAGGCGCGGTCGGGGGAAAAGGAGCGGCGAGTGCTGAAGATGATGGCGGAAACGGATATGCAAATGAAAACGACCTCAATCGAGCCATGGATGCTCGTGAAGTCGTTTTTGCTTAGGATTGCGCAGTAGGAACGCGGAAGTCGCGCTGCGGGCGCGGTCGCCAGGGAATTATCTCGAAAATGTCCTGAAATTCAAGAATGTCCCGGAATTCGAGGATGTTCTGAAAATCAATAAGGCTCCGAAATTCGAGAATATCCTCAGATTTATTTCGCGGCGGCGACTTTTTTCTCGGCAGCTTTGACGGTCTTTTCGACCTTTTTCTCAGCGCTCGCGGCAGCTTTTTTCGCCTTGGTCTCAGTCGCCTTTACGGTGTCTTTGACCTTTTTCTCGACGCTTTTGGCGGTTTTTTCGATCTTCGCGTCAGCGTTTTTCGCGAATTTTACCAAAGCAGCTTTGCGGCGAGAGGCGGTATTTTTCTTCAAAAGACCTTTTTTCGCAGCTTTGTCATATTCGGATTGGGCCTTGGAAAGATTTTCGGCGGTCGGATTGGCCTTGAAAGTCTTCAGAGCGGTCTTGATCGATTTTTTGATTTGTTGGTTGTTCGCGGTGCGTTTCTCGGCTTGGCGAGCGGCTTTTTTCGCAGATTTAATAATCGGCATTAATATTTCCTCAAGGTTAATTAATAAAATATTTTACTTCTTGTAATTATAACTGATTAGAGGAAGAAAGTAAAGAGGAAATCGTGAAAAATGCAAATCTTGGGGTATAATGGGGTTAGGGCTGGGAGGACATTACAATACAGGAGGTGATACCATGCACACTAAACAGGCGATTTTGACAGTTGATTCGACCGGTTTGCAACAGGGGTTCCGAGGGAGAATTTATGATTTTCAGACGGCGTATGCTTGGATTGAACATGAGCTTACGGAGCGTCGAATGGAGCAGAGCTTGCGGGCGCTCGAGGTGATGTGGGAAGCGCATTTTGGACAGCGGCGGGCGGATGGCCAGCCGTATGCGATTCATCCGCTGAGGATGGCAGAACGGGCTTTGCGCTATCAGGATCCGAATGTGACAGACGAGCTCATTGCGGTGAATTTGTTACATGACACGGTCGAGGAAGAAGGATTAACGTTTGACGAAATTGCGGAGAATTTTTCGGAAGCAGTGCTCCACGGCGTCGAGCGGATGACGATTGTCCCGCGGGCGGGCGAAGGGAAGCTCGAACGACGCAAAAGGACGTTTCAGGAAATGCTTTTTAGTAAGGAGGCGACGATCGCGCGAGCGTTTGACCGGCAGGACACTTTGTCGACGATGTCGGCGGCGTTCGATGATGCGGACAAGATTCGGAAGAATGTCGTCGAGACGGATGCTTTGCTTTTGCCGCAGCTAGAACGCGCAAGAGAGACGACTTGGTCGGAAGCAGGGAATTTGTTGTGGCTGCTGATCGATGAATTACGAATGATAAATGACAATCTGGCGCTGTTTTATGGGGTGAGATTGTCGGACGAAGGGTTTTGGAACGAGACAAAGGCTCGGGACTATAAGCAACTTTTGGATTAGAGACGGCATGGATAAAAGTTTCTTGGCCGCCTTCGGGCGGCTTTTTAAAAGAGAAAGGCGCTAGCAGAATGCTAGCGCCGAGAGAAAGATAGAAAATGGAGAGTAAGACAGAATGAAACTGAGAATGCGGTCGGATTAGAACTTATGGAGGCGCAGCCAAAGGTAATCCAGTTTACGGATGAACTTTTCGTTGGCCGCGTCAATCCGATGCACTAAGCCATACAGCCAATAAAATTCAGCATCTGAGATGCGCCATGGTAAATCGGCGGCATCTCTTATGACGCTGAGATGGCGCTGGCAGTAAGAGAGCGCGAATCGCTCGCTGCGGAGCAACTGGGCGTGCCGGAGGATGTCAATATGCTTCTCGTTCCAGATTACATCCGGAGGAAGATTGTTTTCCAGCAGGTAGACGCAGTTCTCTATGAATAGATGCACTTTGTCGTCATGAGCCCGATCAAGGGCCTCGAGGATTTGGTTGACAAACCGGAGAAAATCGCGGTTGTCTTTTGTATGCCGAATCGTGCGAACTTTTGCGCCGTCAGGGGCATCATAGAGCTCGCCGGGATCTGTCTTCAGGAATTTCAGTACCCGGTTCATCAGCTCGGCCCAAAGCTTGGACTTATACCATTCGCGGAGCGCGACGACTTCCTCGGAAAGAGCGTAGAAGAGCGTCAGAAGTGGTTCCTTACTGAGGTCGCTGCAATAATGATACTGAACGAACCTCTCGCCGGTATCCTGGTTGCTATACAACATTACGAGCCCCAAGAGATAGGACATCGTGTTGTCCGCCGTGCGGCGAGCGATCGGAACCATCTGATGTTCGAGCGCATAGAGTAACTCATCGCTAAACTCGCGAAGGAGCTCTTTGCGATACTTTAACGTGTCACAAAGACGCGGTTGCAAGTCGGCAGCACACAGGACGGAGGCGAAAGCCTCGAAATCCTCTTCATTGCAGCCGTCTTCTTCGTAGAAGGCGGACCGCAAGAGCGCGCGCAGATGCAGCCGCCGGAGCTGGGCCGGGTTGTTGTCATTGACCCAATAGAGATATTGTTCTTTCGGTGTCAACGCATTGTCTTTCTCGAATCTCTTTATCCAGGATTCACCAATTTCTACAGGTCCATTTCCTAATGTGTTAAACGTACTCATGTTTGTACCCCCTTTTTGAAAATTTTTAAATTTACAATAGAAACATGCTTATCTTTCTATTGTAGCACACTTATTTTAAAAAGTCAATAGTTTTTTAAGAAATTGGGGAAAATTCCTAGGATTTATCAATTAAATCGCAGTTAGAGCAAGCTTTAGCTAGTTTTTGCGTTTCAGGTTTATCTGGATGAGGTGGCAGGGAGCTCATAGTTGCGTAATAACATTGCTAAGTGTTCAAGTTGATAATATAGGGAATGCGATAGTTGTGGGATATCGTCATTTTACCGCTATGTAAAAGCTAAAACAAAAAAGGAAGCCTCGCGCTAAGCACCCAGTCGCGCCCTGCGAGGCTTCGTTAATTCTATATTATCACGCCAATTTTGTAATGTCAATAATTTTGCCTTGTTTTGTTATCATCAGCAGGCGCTTAATGCGCGTATTTTTGTAAACTTGGGAGATGAGGAAGCGTTGGACTTGGTAATCGCGCACTTTCTTCATACGAGCGGTGTCGATGATGATGTTGGGCGACTGTTTTAGGGCATTGCTGATGGTATGTTGTAAAGTATTAGCGTTAAAGCGTTCGGGAGATTTTAGCTCGTATTCTACGCCGTCCAAACGCAAATCTGCGGTGGGAAGTAAGCCCTCGGCTAAAAGTTCCACATAATGTCCAGCAGCAGCTAAAATCTCCGCTACGCGTAGCTCGTGCGCCCAAGTTTTGCGTTTTGGTTCAATGTAAATACCGACTTTTTGTTCTTTCATTGACTCATTGTGCCACATCTACTTTTGTTTGTCCAAACCCAATAAAAAGTAAGCCTGTTAGCCTGCCTTTCCGATTTACAGCTGCTTCTGCGTTGCGAGCCTAGAGCTGATGCGCTCCAGCTCTCGCTTATTTATTGAATTTGGATTAAACAGCGAGCGGAACAAAATATTCTGCTCGCTGTTTGGGTATAGGGGTCAAAGAGGATACAAAGATAATGCTATGCGCTATGATTTTACACGATTTATACGGATGCGGATATATATAATCTTTGTGCGCAGCGGCGACGTCAATATCAATGACGGTAAGCTGTGGTTCTCTGGCGTCAACGGCTATGGCTGGTCATCTTGGCCACACGCGGGTGGCATTTACGCCTACTACCTCGGCTTCTTTGGTAGTACCGTCAACCCGTCAGGCAACGGCAGTCGTTGGTACGCCTTCCCTCTCCGCTGCCTGGCTAATTAGAGTATATGTGGCAAGAAAAACTTATTGTAAGGACAATTTTAGATCGGAGGGACAACGCGATTTCTTCGAAATCGCTATGATTCGAACCGCTTATAAAATAAAGAAGCCCTTTGGGCTTATTTATTTTATAATGGTGGGTCGCGAGGGGCTCGAACCCCCGACCTTCTCGGTGTAAACGAGACGCTCTAGCCAACTGAGCTAGCGACCCACGGGTATCTGGGTTTAGGCTAGTTGTCTAGAGGTCTCGGAAACGAGACGCGGTCTTTGATTTTCTCAGGCGACAAGCGCCTTCGACATCCAACTGAGCTAGCGACCCAGAATGATTTGATGGGGCTAGAAGTTGGCTAGAGGTCTCGAAGACGAGATGCTATAGCTGACTTAGCGACCCATACCCAGTTATTATAGCACAAATTTTGGGTTTTGGCGGGGAATGGAAAAAAGTTGGCAAAATGTGGTATGATGGAGGTATGGAGCTTACGTTTACTTATGTTTTGTCGCAAATTTTAACGGTGGTTGAATATGGGCTGTTGGGGTTGTCGTATTTTGCGAAGAATCGCAAGGCGGTCGTGGTTTTGGATATTGCGTCGATGGCGACTGGGGTGATAGTGTTTATCCTTTTGGGCGCCGATCTGGGGATGTTGATGTCGATTGTCATTTTGCTGGCGAATTTTTATTATTTATATGATCATAATAAGCGTAAAAAGTCACAAAGGGACAAGTATTTTGTGCGGGATTATGTCGCTCTCGCTGTGGTTTTGCTGGCGATTTTGGGATGCGCGATTTTGACGTATGACGGGCCGCTGAGCCTGCTGTCGGTTTTGGCGACGGTTTTGTATGAGATTTCGATTTGGCAAAAGAGTACGAAAGTGTATAAGTTTCTCGGGATTCCGGTTGCGGTTTGTTGGATGGCGTATAATGGGTTCGTAGCTTCGATTTTTGGGGTGATTTGCGAGGCGGTGATGTTTGTGTCGTCGGTGGTGGGATATGTGCGGGAAGTTCGGAAATAAGGTGATTATTGGTGTGCTTTAGTAACTGCGGTTCGGTTGACCTGCAATTGAGTCTCTGGTTTACGAAAAACTACTAGGGTAACTAGTAGTTTTTTATAGTCAACCGAACCGCAGTTACTAAAGCACCATAAACCTTGTTTCCGGACTATGCTAGGAGCGGCTTCTTGTTACATATACTCTAATTAGCCAGGCAGCGGAGAGAAGAGCCGTAGAAACGATCGTTGACGTCTGACGAGTAGACGCTACTATTATTGAAGTTGAGGCGGTAGGAGTATATGCCACCATTATGCGGCCAAGTTGACCAGGTAGGACCACTGTTGCCACAGTATGCCAGCTTACCGATATGAATATAGACGATGCCGCTGCGCACAAAGTTTGAGAATTTGCGAAGTTTAGCCTTTAGGTTTTTCGCTACATATACTTTAATTAGCCAGACAGCGGAGAGGAAAGGGGTACCAACGACCGCCGCCGTTTGACGAGTAGACGGTACTATCACTGAAGTTGAGGTTGTAGGCGAGGATGCCACCCGCATGGGACCAAGAGGACCAGCCATAGCCATGGATGCCAGAGCCCCACAGCTTACCGATAAGGATACTGACGTAGCCGCTGCGCACAAAGTTTGAACCTGATAAACTAAAACTAGGATCTCCATGCTACATATACTCTAATTAGCCAGACAGCGGAGAGAAAGGCCGTAGTATCGATTGTCATAAAATGATGGGGCAAGGTTTCTATGATCATATCCAAGGCTATAGCTATAAGCCAAACTCTTAGCAAACTTCGACCAATTGTAGCCGCGATGCGCTGGGGCACCGAGAGTTGCAGCGTTTATGCTGAGGTAGCCGCTGCGCACAAAGTTTGATTATTAAAATTTGATTCTTGGATTATCTTGCTACATATACTCTAATTAGCCAGGCAGCGGAGAGGAAAGCCGAGCCAACGATAGTTGCCGCCTGACGGGCCGACGCCACTACCACCGAAGCCGAGGCCGTAGGCGTTGATGCCATTAGAATTTGGCCAAGCCGACCAGTCATAGCTATAGATGCCAGAGTACCATAGCTTGCCGTTATCGATAAGGATGAGGCCGCTGCGCACAACAAACAACCTGGATAAGTTAAGGATTAGGATTTTTGCTTATTCTGGACAAGCTTTGTCAGGACATCCACAGCGTACAAAAAGCAACTTTGGAAAAGTTAAATCGTTACGTTTTTATGCCTAGATTACTTTTACGAAAGGATCCGGAGTTACGACGAGGACGAGCGCCGCGACCCTGCGACGGCAGGCGTCGCGGACGCGCCTTGAGAAAAAGTAATCTAGGCAAAAAAAGAGAATAAGCTTTAACTTATCCTGCTACATATACTCTAATTAGCCAGGCAGCGGAGAGGAAAACCGTAGCGACGATTGTAGCTGTATGATGGATAGGCGTTAGTATTATTGAAGGCTAGAAGATAAGCGCCAGTACTGTCCAGATATGGAGAGAAAGACCATAAGTGGCCGGCTTCGCCAGAGGTCCACATTTTACCGCTACCGATATTGACGTCGCCGCTGCGCAAAATAAGAGAAAGATATGGGGTAAAAGTTGCGATAACTAATAAAAAGCGTAAAAGGTATTGACTTTTTCGAGAATGTGTGCTACAATGGAAGTATGGGTTGGATTTGGACGTATCTAGCCCAAGATGCTTATGAATCAACACTTAAGCCATATATCTATAATTTGCACAAGGACTTTCTAGAGGGCTGGGAACGGGCAGCGCTAGACGCAGAATAGAGATCTTTAGATTATATAAAGGTTCTGCGACTGGCGCTGCCCGGGAAACCTGGTGAAAAAATAGAAAGGATAAGCCCCGATGGACGGGGCGGGTGAGAATTATGGAGAAAAGTGTAGTAACTGAGGTAAATCTTGCGAGCGAGGCGTATGCGGCGTTTGATGCAACTACCGTAAAGTTTGCAAATGAGATGAATGCGCCATCCGTTGTAACTGAAGAACAGCTTGCGAAGGAGATGAACACGATGTTTATTGTGGGCGATGATTCTTCCTGGGCTGATGTTTCTGACCTCGGGGACGGCCTTGAGCTGGCAGGGTATGAGATGCGCGTAGTAGACTCTGTCTACTATCTAAGACATGTCTTAGATGATGGAGTACGGGCGTATTACTGCTCAGTGGGTGAGGATAAGTTGACACTGGGCGCAATCCTGCAGCGAGCGCTGCTCCAGAATGGCAGTACTCAAAGTGATGCACAGGCACGGGCAACGGTTACCTATCAGAATAGGTTGTTGCAGGCTACCGAAGAGCTGGTAGAGTTTTTCGGGCAGGTGTCTGGCAGGCCGGACAAGGCGGTGGTCGCTTATAATGAGGATCATGTTGGCGTTGTACTCCCGCAGGAATGTTGCGAAGATGTGGAGCTGCCGGTCAGAACGCTTAATGAGTTGGCTGCAGTGGCCGAAAGGCTGGACTACATGATTGGTGATTTAACATTTTATACTAGTTGTGTGGTCAAGGTAAGCAAGTTTTGTCAGGATGCGCGGGAAGAAGAGCTTTATCTCTTCGAACATGGCGCATTACCTTGCTACGCTTAAAAAGTTATTTCATCTGTGGTTTTTCTGTGTTGGTTCAAGTTTAGGCTTCAGCTTCGGCTGGGGCCTTTTTCTTGGAGAAATTGGGGAATTTCGAAGGGTTATGATATAATTTGGAGAGAATAAACTAAAAAGAAAGGATAAAGCGATGAGCGAATCAGTCGAAAAAATGCGACATACGCTGAGCCATGTTTTGGCGGCGGCAGTGCAGGAGCTTTATCCGACAACAACTTTTGGGGTGGGGCCGGCGATTGACAATGGATTTTATTATGATATAGACTTCGGGGGGGAGAAGGTTTCGGACGCGGATTTGAAGCGGATTGAGAAGAGAATGCGGGGGATTATTGCGCGAAAATGTATCATGCGTGAGCGGGAAGCGTCGAAAGAGGAAGCGCTGGAATGGGCGAAGGAAAATGGGCAGAAATATAAGGTTGAGCTAATTGAAGAATTGCCGGCAGACGAAGCGATTACGTTTTATGATATGATCGTGCCGGGGACGGAGGAAGTGATTTTCACGGATCTTTGTAAGGGGCCGCATGTCGAGAATTTGGGGGAGATTGGGGCTTGGAAGCTGGAGCGGATCGCGGGGGCGTATTGGCGCGGCGATGAGAAACGCGAGATGTTGACGCGGATTTATGGAGTGGCGTTTCAGACGGAGGCGGAGCTTGAGGCATATGAACAGAGGCAGGAAGAAGCGAAGAAGCGCGATCACCGGAAATTAGGAAAGGAATTGGAGTTGTATTGTTTTTCGGATTTGGTGGGGTCGGGATTGCCGTTGTTTACACCGAGGGGGACGATTTTGCGCAATATGTTGAATGAATTAGCACAAGGCTACCGCGTACGCTGTGGCTATCGGAAAGTTTGTATTCCGCATATTGCGACGGTGGATTTATATAAGACTAGCGGGCATTATCAGAAATTTCCGGAGCTTTTGAAATTTATTAGTCAAGAAAGTGGCGATGAGTTGGCGTTGAAACCGGTGAACTGTCCACATCACTCGCAGATTTTCGCCAGTGTTCCGAGGAGCTATAAAGAATTGCCGGTGAAATATCTAGAGACGACGATGGTGTATCGCGATGAGCGTAAGGGAGAACTAGGTGGGCTGTCACGGGTACGGGCGATTACGCAGGATGATTCGCACGTGTTTTGTACGGAAGATCAGGTTGAAGGGGTGTTTGGTGAACTGATTGAGAGTGCGAAAGATTTGTACGCGCGCGTAGGGATGAAATTGACGTTGAGGTTGAGTTTCCGCGACGATGGGGATGGTTATATCGGTGACGAGAAGATGTGGGAAAAGGCGCAGGCGGCGATTGAGCGGATGGCGAAGAAGTTTGAAATGGAGTACTTCATTGGTATCGGTGAGGCAGCGATGTATGGGCCGAAGATGGATTTTATGGCGGTGGATGCCTTAGGGCGAGAGTGGCAGCTGGCGACGGTGCAGCTAGACTACGCGATGCCAGAGCGATTTGGCTTGGAGTATACGGACAAAGACGGCAGCAAGAAGACGCCGATTATGGTGCATTGTGCGCTGATTGGGTCAATTGAACGGTTTATGAGCGTGTTTATTGAGCATACGGCAGGGTGGTTCCCGCTGTGGTGCGCGCCGGAGATGGTGCGGGTTTTGACGGTGAACGATAAGGTTGAGGATTATGTCAAAGAGGTCGAGGAAGTGCTCGGAGGGGTCATCTTCGAAGAGCCGGTGAAGGGAAACCAGCTGAGGTATGAAGTAGACCGGAGCGATGATAGCCTCGGGAAGAAGATTAAGCGCGCGACAGAGATGAAAATTCCGGTCGTCTTGATTGTCGGGGAGAAAGATGCGGAGGCGCGCGAAGTAAGCGTGCGAACAAAGGACGGGGAGGAAAAAGTAAAATTGGATGAGCTGAGGGCATGGCTGGAGACGAGAGCGAAAAAGATTTAGCGGTGGATATAGAGGAGAAAAGAGGCGAGGATAACTCGGCGGTTGCTTCTCAGGCGCAAAAAGGCGAAGAGGCCAAGAAAGAGGACAAGGACAAGAAAAAGGCGGCGGCTGCTACTCAAGTGCAAAATTTGCAGAATCAAGCGGGGATTACGGTGGCGATTTTGTTGTTTTTTGCTTTGAACTTTGGGCAGGAATTGATCTTTGGATTAAGGCACGGGTTTGGACCGGGGGAGATGACGTTTTTCGGGTTTCTTGGGATACCGATATTGGCGGCTTTGGTCGGGGCGGGCTGGAGTATGATTTCGGTGACGATCGCGGCGAAACGCATAAAAGGCGGCTGGTGGGGAATTGGGCAGACGGCGCAATGGCTTCTCGTCATAGGGTGGTTGTCGCTGATTGTGGTCGTCGCGGAGCTCGTCGGGACGGGTGCGCTTATAGGCCAGACGGGGTAGGATATCGTATAACCCGAAGGAAAGATATAAATATATCTGGACTTCGGGTTTTCTTTTTGGGGGATTATGTTATGATAGGGGATAATGAGTTTTGAGAAAACAGTTGTAATTGTCGGGCCGACAGCCTCGGGAAAGACCGGGGTGGCGATTCGGATTGCGAAGGAGATTGAGCGACGGGCGCGAGCGGCGACGAGCGGAGAATTCTCTGGGCTAAGAGGGGCGGAGATTATCTCGGCGGATTCGCGGGCGATTTTTCGAGGGATGGACATTGGGACGGCGAAACCGGATGCGAAAGAGCAGGATGGAATCAAACACTGGGGGATTGATTTAGTGGAGCCGGGGGAGCGGTTTACCGTGGCGGATTGGAAGAAATATACCGAGGAAAAGATAGACCAGATTCGGGGACGGGGGAATTTGGCGATGGTCGTCGGGGGAACAGGGTTGTATGTCGATGCGCTAGTATATGATTATAGCTTTACAGAGGTGGGAAAGCAGGAACAGAGTGATCGTGAAGCGGTCTGTACACAATTTTTAATCATAGGCATTAAATGGAGTCCGGAAGAATTAAGAGCGCGAATTACTGATCGAGCGAACAAATTATTTAACGATGAGCTTTTTCAGGAGACAAAAAAAGTTGCAAATCTGTATAAATGGGATACTCAAGCGATGAAAAGTAATATATACCAATTTGCTTGGGCGTATATGCAGGGAGAAATTAGTCTCGAAAGAGCAAAAGAATTGTTCATTTATGATGATTGGCATCTATCAAAACGGCAGATGACATGGTTCAAACGGAACAATAAAATTATATGGTTGCCTCTTGCGGAAGTCGAAGACTATGTGTTAAAATGTATACAAGATGAACAAAGAAGAGAATGCTCCGATTGAAAAACTGTTCGGATCGAAAACCCGAGCAAAATTATTGAGATTGTTCTTTTCGGATGTGAATAAATCTTATTATGTCAGAGAGATTACAAGGGTGATAGAGGAGCAAATTAACTCTGTACGGAGGGAATTGCTCAATCTCGAAGGGGTAGGGATCGTCAAGAGTGAGACTTATGATAATAAAGTTTATTATTCGGCGAATATGAAAAATCCTTATGCGCATGCTTTTCAGGAGCTGTTTTCTCCGCGGAAAACAGGGGTCGCAGCGGCTGGTCCGGCAGGGCCGAGGCTGACGGGGGCGAATGCAGTCGAAGTGCGGCGGGTCGTACGCCCAGGGAATAACTGGGAGGAGAATATTAAGCCCGTAGAGAGGTATCTGGACGCTCTCGTGGTCCTAAAACGCTATCCGGGGCATGAAGGGATAGATATGCTGGTCGTCGGGGATGATAGTACGAAAAAGCTTACGCGATGGGCAGAAGTTATAGAGAAGCGACAGGGGCGGCCGTTGAACTATGTGATTATGAGCCAGGACGACTATTTGTACCGACGGAGCGTAAGAGATAAGTTCGTCCTCGAGATTTTGGGGACGGAGATGGTCGAGTTGTATGATCCGGAGAGAATTATAAATATGGACAGTGTATAATATTTGACAGTGTTTAGGGAAAGGTTAATGTACAGTGTATGAAATTAGACAGTGTTTAGAAATATACAGAATACGGAAAAGTGTCAAAAAATATACAGTGTATAAAAATGTACAGAATTTGAGGAAGTGTATAAAATTATACAGAAAGGAAGAAAATGTTTGAAATTGAGAGTAAAAAACCTGAAGAAATTATCATAACGACGAAGGGGCGCGCAATTCGGTTTAATTTGGCTGAGGAGTCGATTGATGCTGATCTAGAGGTGGGGAAGATTATCGGTCCGGGGGAATTCGAGATCGAGAACGCGGCGATTCGGGGGATTGCGACGGAGAATAAGAAGACGATTTATGATGTCGTAATTAATAATGTACATGTCGGGATTATCGGGGATAATGAAGAGGCAGTGAAGCTCGATGAACTTGGGGTGGCGGATGTTTTGTGCACGAGCTCGGTGCGGGCGGTGAGAGAGATTGAGCCGAAAGCCGTCGTCGCGATGGGGAATATTGACGGGATGGTCATGGAGCTGAAACTTGCGGCGCGGACAGAGAAGAAATTTAAGGTCAAGAGCGTGGAGGCGTTGCCGAAAACGCTGGAGATCGTGGTTTTAACGTAAGAGGAAAGAGGAGAAAGGGATGAACACGATAGGTTTGTCACCGATTTGGGGGATTTTGATAGCTTTTGGGATAATTATCGTGTCGATGATGCTGCATGAGCTGGCGCATGGGCTGGTGGCGTATTGGCTGGGGGACGATACGGCGAAGCTTGAGGGGCGGTTGACGCTGAATCCCTTGAAACATCTCGATCCGGTTTTGTCGATTTTGATGCCGCTACTGCTTTTTATCTCGGGTGGGCCGATTTTTGGCGGGGCGAAACCGGTGCCGATCGACTCGCGGAACTTAAAACACGGGGTTTGGGGGATGGCGCTGGTCGCGGTCGCGGGGCCGATGACGAATTTTTTGCTGGCGTTTATAGGGTTTTTGATTGGACATTTTACGGGACTATTGTATAGTTCGGGGATTATGGGGATGATTTTGTTGTATTTCGTGTCGATTAACCTGGGTTTTGGGGTGTTTAATCTGATCCCGATCCCGCCGCTTGATGGATCGAGGATTTTGTATGCGATTGCGCCGGATGCGGTGCGGAACGTCATGGAGGGGATGGAGCGTTGGGGGCTGGTGATTGTGATGGTTTTGGTGATTTTTATGCCGGAGCTGCTTTCGGGGATTATGAACGGGGCGATTGACGGAATTTTCACGGCGTTTCAGTGGATTGTCGGGGTAAGATAGGGGGAGGTTTCGGGGGATTTGGCGATTATGCTGAGGGTGTTGGCGGAAGTTTCGCGGATATGCCGCGAGGAAATTACCGAGATTGCGGAGATCTCCGAGATTTCCGAGAATGTTGGTTTTCTGGGACGCGGTGTGTTATAATTAGGGTATCCCTGGTGGCGGCATGATTTTCCTGAATAATCATGTTTAGGGATTTCGTGGCTCACTTCCGTGGAAGTGTCGCATAAGATTTTACCCACCTTGTACAAAATAACAAGGAAAACATCGCCTCCAGGGGCTTTGAGGGCGTTAGCGATGGATCTGGGGCGGATTCATGGGTAACGCGCTGGAAGATGAATAAAAAATAAAGGTGGATTATGAAACAAAGAGTTCGGGTCGTCGGAATTGTGCGGAGAGGACAGGAAGTTTTGATTATGAAAAAGGCCCAGGGGCGGGTCGACGGGATGCCGATTTGGGAGTTGCCGACGGGGAAGATTAAATTTGGTGAACAGCCGGAAGAGGCGATTGCGCGAGCTCTGGAGGAATATCTCGGGGTCGAGGTGACGAGAAGGACGAAATTGCACGACGTTGTAACGTTTATGGCACAGAGTCCGAGCCTCGGGGCGAGTCAGCTGAGTAATTTGTATATTATATATAGCGTGGTCCTGGATGAGGAGATGAAAATTCGGGCGAAGGAGCGGTATTCGGCGTATAAATTTATTCGGCCAGAGGAGGTGAATAATTATCGTCTCGATGAGGCGAGTTTGATCGTCCTGGGGATGGAAGAGCCGATGGACCCGCGGATGAATTACAAAGAGGTTGCGAATAGTGCGACGGTTTATGTCGATGGTTGTAGCCGGGGAAATCCGGGGCCGTCGGGGATTGGTTATCGAGTTGTCGGGGGAAATGGGCAGGTTTTGCGCGAAGGTGGGGAATTTATCGGATTTGCGACTTCGCGCGTCGCGGAATATTATGCTTTGAAGGAAGGCTGCGAGCAGGCGATTGAGCTAGGACTGAAATCGGTGCGATTTGTAAGCGATAATTTGATGATGGTTAACCAGATGAACGGGATTTATAAGATTAAAAATCAGGATGTGCGGCCGATTTATGATGATGTCCAACAGTTGGTGAAGAATTTTGAGGCTTGTGCTTTTATTCATGTCGCGCGGGAGCAGAATCGGGCGGCGGATCGGCAGGCGAATTTGGCGGTCGATCGGGAATTTGAGTCGTAGAAGGAAGTGTGGTATAATGAGGGGGAGTCTGAGAGGCAACCGCTTGGTTCGCCAAGAGGAAAGTCCGGGCAGCATAGGGTACGGTAGTCGTTAACGGCGACCGTTCGTAAGAATAGGGAAAGTACCACAGAAACATAAACCGCTCTGGTACTAGGGCCACCAAACTTGACATTTTTCCGTCTTCGCTCGCCGGGGAGGCGCGCTTCAGCCGGAGAAAATGCCGATTTTGGCGGTCCTAGTACCAGAGTAAGGGTGAAAAGAGTGGGGTAAGAGCCCACAGCACCCCGTGGTGACATGGGGTGGAGGCAAACCCTACCGGCTGCAAGGAGTGCTAGGAAACTTTGACCCGAAGATGCACGCTCACCGCTAGAACTGCTGAGTAATTGGCAGTCTAGATAGATGGTTGCCAGTTTTCTCGAGAGAGGAACTACAGAACCCGGCTTATTGAAGACTCAAAAATCGCCCCCTTCGGGGCGATTTTTGGGGTGCTATTTAACTAGTCCTTTTTTCTTTAGAGTACGCAAGGTCGAGGCGGCGATATTAACTTTGATCTTTTTGCCATCGACGACGAGAGTCTTTTTCTGAATATTTGGTTTAAAAACTTTGCGGGTTTTATGCTGGGAGAACGAGACATTGTGTCCGTACATTTTCCCCTTGCCGCTAATCTCACAAACTGCCATTATTTTTTCTCCTTCACAGTATTAACTACCGCTTCAAAAGCTTTGGGCTGATTAACTGCGAGCTCGGCAAGAATCTTACGATCGATGCTGACGCCGTTTTGTTTTAACCCAGCCATGAGCTGAGAATAAGAGATTCCGAGCTCGCGGGCGGCATTATTGATGCGGGTAATCCAAATCGAGCGCAAGTCGCGTTTGCGGGTGCGGCGGTCGCGGTAGCTATAACGTAATGATTTAATGACGCCTTGCTTCGCGAGACGGTAGCTGCGCGTGCGGTAATGTTGCATGCCTTTCGCGGCATTTAAGATTTTCTTGTGTTTTGCCCGTGCGGGAACACCACGTTTTACTCTCATGATTAAACTCCCAATGCGTTTTTAACGTTTTTTGCGATCTTACCCTTAACGAACGCAGCAGTCTTCATGTTGCGTTTGCGGGATTTAGATTTTTTGGCAAGAATGTGGTTGCCGTAGGCACGTTCGCGGGAAATTTTACCAGAGCCGGTAATTTTCACACGTTTCGCGGTACCTTTATGCGTCTTTAACTTTGGCATAGGTTTTCCTTTAGTTTTAGCATTAGCACTTAACATATTCGAGTGCTAATTGGTTAATATATAAGTTGCGACTAGGAAGCCATGGAAGTAGGAAATTACTTCTGCTGTACTTCGCCTAGTAGGTAGTTAGCGAGGTCGAAAATTATTTCCGACGAACACTAATCGAGAGATTGCGGCCCGCAAATTGAGGTTTACCCTCAGTAATAATTTCAGTTTCCTCGGAGATTAGATTAATAATTTTATCAACCATTTGTTGGCCAATTTCTTTATGTGCCATTTCGCGTCCGCGGAAAATTACCATAATCTTCACACGATCGCCATCTTCGAGAAAGCTACGAATTTTGCGAACTTTAATGTTAAGGTCGTTGTCGCTAATTTTAAGGCCAACTTTCATGATTTTTAGCTCAGATTGCTTTTCGCGAGCTTTTTTACGGTTTTTAGCCTCTTCTTTCATCTTCTGGTATTGGAATTTACCCCAGTCAATGATTTTAACGACGGGAGGATCGGCGTTTGCGGCGATTTCCACAAGGTCTACTCCCTGTTCACGAGCGAGGGCTTGGGCATCTCGGCTTGACATAATCCCGAGCTGTTCTCCATTAGCACCGATTACGCGGACAGAAGGATAACGAATTTCTTCGTTGAGTTTCGTGCGTGATGTTCTACTAATGGTTGATTCCTTTCGCTATTAATTTGAACTTTTACCATTATAGCAAATTTTAAGGTGGAAGGCAAGAGATTTCTCAGAGAATTACGAAAATGTGTTCAGGGCGTAGAATCCAGTGGCGGAAATTCGGTTTTTCGAAGACGATAACTAATGGCTTCGGAGATACATTCAGGGGTAATACGGGGCAAAAAATCGAGATCGGCGATCGTCTGGGCGATTTTAATAATTTTAAAATAACTACGAGCGGAAAGTTTCAGAGAATCGGCGGCGGAATCGAGGAGCGATTTAGACTCGGAACTGAGATTAATTTGTTCAGAAATCGCCGAAGAAGTGAGCGTGCCGTTAAAAATTTTCGAGCTATGATAACGGTGACTTTGGGCGGAAAGAGCGTTCGTGATTAGGCGGAGAGCTTCGGATTGTTCAGGGAAGCAGGACTTTTCCGAAGCTGTTTCTTTATTTTTTACAACGGTTTCTGGTCCGGAGATTGGGACAGGGGGCGGCGATTTTGAATCTGTTTTAGTATTTTTTACAACAGTTTTTGGCTCGGGAAGTAGATCGGAATGCGGAACGGGCTGGACGGGAATATGGAGGTCAAAACGATCTAGAATGGGCCCAGAAAGACGTTTTTGGTAATTTAGGATCTGGATTCTTGTGCAGTTGCACTCGTGATCGGGATCGCCATAATATCCACAGGGGCAGGGGTTCATGGTCGCGATAAGGACAAAGTCGGAAGGGTAGGTCACGCGCTGATTGGCTCGAGAAAGGGTGATGGATTTATCCTCGAGGGGCTGGCGGAGCGATTCGATGACGGGGCGGGGAAATTCTGGGAGTTCATCGAGGAAAAGTACTCCGTGGTGCGCCAGGGAAATCTCTCCGGGGTTCGCTTGGGCGCCGCCGCCGAGGAGGGCGATGCGCGAGGCGGTGTGGTGCGGGGCGCGAAAGGGGCGGAGCGGTATGAAAGTCGAGTTGTCGCTGGAGAGGGAATGAATCTTCGCGATTTCGATGATTTCGGTCGCGCTTGGCGGAGGTAGGAGACCGGCGGCGGCCTTCGCGAGCAAGGTTTTTCCGGCGCCAGGCGGACCGGACATTAAGAGATTGTGGCGTCCGGCGATAGCGACAATCAAGGCGCGTTTAGCAAGGGTTTGGCCGCGGATATTATCTAAGGTGGGGAAATCTGTTTCAGTATTTTTTACAACACTAGAATCTTTCTCTGTTTGATTATTTTTCACAACATCCGGATTAGCTCCTGTTGTAATTTTTACATGACCGTTTCCGAGGGAGGGAAGCGCTGAACTAGTATTTTTTACAACACTTGGATTATAGGGGTCGGGAGGGTTTTGAGTACAAGAACTATATTGTATAATTTTTTGAGCCTTTAGGTGGAGGACAAGATCGAGGAGGTTCGGAACGGGTATAATTTTAATATTAGGGATGAAGCTCGCGGTCGGGAAGTTGGCTTCGGGGATGAAAATTTCCTTAAAACCAGCATTGACCGCGGCTTCAACGATATTAATTATGCCTCGGATGGGCTTTGTCGTGCCGTCTAAGGACAGTTCGCCGACAAAGAGCCTATCAGTGAGGTCCGACTGCAAAACCTGCTTAGAGAGCACGAGAACGGCCAATGCGATAGGCAAATCGAGGTGTGTGCCATCTTTCGCCAGCTCGGCCGGAGCAAGGTTAATCGTGACCTTCTTCTGTGGAAAGGAGAAGTTAGAATTTGCGATCGCCGATCGGACACGCTCGCGGGACTCCGTAATAGTTTTATTCGCCATGCCGACAATGTTAAAACAGGGTAGTCCTTGATTCGTATCACCTTCAACGGTGACGATGTGGCCGTTATAACCTTGGGGGATGGCAGAAAATATTTTTGCAATCATGAAGATAGGATAGAATAAAGGGATTTTAATTACAACCCCAAACCCCCGAAATAGGCGAAAAAAGTCTTCTACCCCTGTTTATGTAATTTTTACAACATAGAATTTTTTTCTGTAATCTGTTTAATTATTTTATACAACATTAAGCTTGTGTCTTGGGCGAGATGTGATACAATAGGGGTAGTTGGGGCTGACAAAGCTTAGACGGATTATTAACAGATACCAGGCACGTCGATTGATACCGTAAGTATTATTAATAAGTGCAAAAAACACTACAAAGCATGTGCTTTACGCACCTGCGTATGCTTAAGATATAGATTTAAGCTGGCCTAAGACTGAGTCCCCGTAGGTCGACGGTTATCATATAACGGAGATAGGAATAGGGAAGGGATCGGACCCGTTTCCGAAGTTTACGATCGCGGCGCTTCCAGTTTGGTCACTTGCAGCTGGGGAATTAGCCGATGAAACAGGTGACTATGCGTGTAGAATGGTATTATGAAGATTTTTCGGACCCGGAGGCAGTATCCGGCAGCTCCACCAGGAATTTTGAGTCCGCGAGGCGGACTTTTTTGTGGCTTCGGATCGGAATCTTTCGATGCCGGGAGGGTGAAGAGTGATGAAATTGCATACAAAAATAGCTGTGGAAAACTCGACGAAAAATCATAAAAAAAGTATACAAAAAGTTATTGACTAAAGCACTTTGGGGACATATAATAGGGATAGTTCTTGAATAAAAAAATTATACAGGAACTCAAAAACAAAAAATATTTTAGCCAAAATAACTCCACACTCTACAAAAAGACCGGTTTTCCTCGCAGTTACCGGTCTTTTTTCTTGCCTAAAGTCTGCTAATAGAAGAGCAGACTTTTTCATGAGCGGGATCTAGTGATAAAATGACGGATTTGAGGCTAAAAGGAATAATATGACGAATGTTGTAAGATTTACAACATTATAAAAATGGGATTTTCCAGAGGTAGAATTGAGAATGTTGTAGAAAATACAACAGAATTTTCGCAAAAAGTCTTGAAAAATAAGCGTAAGCGTGCTATGATGAAGACAGTTCGAAAGCAAACAAAAACGAACAACAAACAAGCACATTAAAATAAAGCGTATCAAAATTCTTTCAACAGGCAAAAGGGTAATTTCTAGCCATAAATTACACTCTTAGGAATTACCTGTAGCTTGTGGAAGCATTATGATCATGCTGACAAGCAACCTTTGTGAAGTCGATGGGCTAACCCCCATTCGCTTCGCTAGGGCAATCGTCAAGCCGCTCTATTGTAGAAAATACAAGAATAGGGGTCGGTTTGAAGTCGTCCTTCGGGAACACTCTCGTAGCTGATTCCTAAGGGCTTGCTGGTACGATTGCCCCGATGGAACCGAAAGATGCGTCGGATCTGGATTTATCGGGCGGGAAACTGCTTGATGAAACAGATTAAAGACGGTCTTTAGGCTCCTAGGGGTAATAAACTCCGAAAGTCAGCAGGGATTGTAATGAAATCTGGGCAAGGGAAATAGACGAAACTTGTGTATTATGTCATAGTAATAAGACGCAAAGTGTTGTCAAAATAACTTGAACAGAGGTAGAAACGAGCGCGTTGGCGACTTACTCTGTGAGCACCTTGATAAATAAAAATATAGCAGGTAAGAAGTCAATAAGGACATATGCCCCACGATATGTGGAGCGGTCAAACAAATTTGAGAATGGGGCGAGTTGCGGCCCAAAGTAACGATGTTTTATTGCCGGATAACTCTCCCATTCTCGCTAAGGATAGATACATTTCGCCTCTCTTGGAAGGGTCGAAGAGGTTGTCGGACACTCGGAGGGGAATTCGAGTGTATCTATCCTGTTCTTTTAGTGGAGGTCAGATCGCAGGAAATGCTAATTTGGGAAATTGGTGAGCAGGGAAATAGAACTTTAGTTTCGCTTATGGTATAATGTAGATATGTTCAGACATTGGATTCCGATCTTGAGCTTGACAGCGGCGGTGGTATTGCTGGTGATGTTGAACTTCACTACCCCTGAGGGGGTGGGGCCGTTAGGTGTTTTAGTATTTTTTACAACGTTTTATATTTTGGTTTTTGGACTAGCTTTTGGGCTGGTTAAATTTTGTATGCGGATTGTCGGAAAACGATCTTCGAAGAAGGCGGCGCTTTATGCCGCCGTGATTGCGTTTGGGCCGATTATGCTGATGCTGGCGCAGGCTCTGGGGACGATGGGACCGCTGACAGTGACGCTGGCGGTAGTTTTTGTGTTCTTGGGATGCTTATTGATTGGGAAGCGAATGCAGACGCGATAGGCGAAAAATTGAACACAAAAATGTATAAAATAAGGTGGGGATGTGGTAGAATAAGCTTATGAATAAAATACAGGCAGCGGCAAAATCGAGCGCTCGGCAGAATGCCCGGGAGCTCACGGCAGAGATTGATCGGATGACGGATTTGGCAGCGCGACAAGATTTAGAGGAGGGCATTCTGCCGAGCGCGAGACGCGGAGCAGAGGGCGCTTATATGGGCGTGGAACAGCAAAGATGGATGCCTGGGAGCGGTCAATATGATGACACGCGTAAATTAGGATCGGCGATTATTTCGAGCGGGGATTTGACGATGGGGGTTACGGGGGAAAGGCCGCAGAATGTTGGGGAGAGGGCGATGAACCTCGGGGAGGCTCCTGGGGTAAATCGGAATGAGGCGCTAAGAGGCGTGGCGGAGCTAGCAAAAGATGTAACAGAGGTCGTGAATCCGGAAAGCACAGTTGGGGTTGAGACGAAGGTGCAGCGGAAGGAATATCGTAGCGAGGACCTTGAGGAACTTGAGCATGAAAATGGACAGGGGCTGAAGTTTGAGGCGAAAATTGTCAAACAGGGGCAGGAAGCGGTGGCGGAAGAATATAGACAGCGAGTCGATACCTTGATTGCGCAGCCGAGTTTTGCGTTGAATGAGCTGGTGAAAACTTATCGCGAGGGCGTGAATGCGGCGATGAAAGTGTTTAATCGGACGATTGGGGGGCGAAATTGATCGGCGTGGCGAGAAATTGTGATAATTTAGTCGGCTGCGTGGCGGATATGTCGGCGAAAGCGGCGGCGAGCGATAGTCACGGGATGGGCTGGCTGTGGTGGTTGATAATTATAGGGTGCGCAGTGTTCGCGGCGGGGATGATTTGGGGCGTGCATTTGAATAAAAAACGACGTGCGAAGAATTATGAGCGGGGGCTAAAAATGATGCCGATGCTGATTCACTTGCCGCCGTCGACGGATGATATCCAGACTGGCGGTCGGGATGAGCGCGATGTCACGAATGAGGCTCTCAGCCAGGCACAGGTCATGTATTCGATTATCGCTTCGACTTTGACGAAGGGGCTAAAGGCGCGAATGTATGGGCAGAAACACATTTCGTTCGAAATTGTCGCGGTGAATGGAATAATTAATTATTATGCAGTAGTGCCGGCGGTGATTACGGAGACAGTGAAGCAGGCGGTGATTTCGGCTTATCCGTCGGCGCGGCTCGAGGAGATTGAGCAAGAAAGTATTTTCGTGGGCGATGTGACGACTGAACAAATTGCTGGCGGGGAGATGCGGTTGAAAAAAGAATTTATGTATCCAATTAGTACTTATGAAGACACGCAGCGGGATGCGAGCCTCGCAATTTTGAACGCAATGTCGGTCACGAAAGAGGGGGAAGGCTTATCCTTACAAATGTTGTTCAGACCGACGGATGGGGGTTGGACAAAAAAATCGACTGAGCGAGTACAAAATATACGAGATGGAAAGAAGATTCGCGAAACTGGATATAAAGTTGTTCAGGGCGCAGGGCAGTTTGTAAAAGATTTGTTGGAGGCGTTTTGGCATCCTCCGGATGAACACAAAAAAGATGGTGATCAGGAACCGCTGACAAATTTGCAGCAGGAGGAAATCGCGGCGATCGAGAAAAAGACAAAACATCCAGGATTCGAAACCTTAGTACGGGTAGTCGCGAGTTCGAAGACGAAAGAGCGATCGGAAGCGATGCTTTCGGGGCTAGTAGCGGCGTTTTCGCAGTTTGATTCGCCGAGTTATAACGGGTTTAAATATGAAGCGGAGAGTGATGCAAAAAAGCTAGCGGTGGATTTCATGTTTCGGATGTTCCCGCAGGGGACGACGGAGGGGATTTTAAATAGTGTCGAGCTGGCGTCGCTATATCATTTACCGGCGCAGAATGCAATTCCGACTTCGCAAGTCCAGAGGCAGGCGACGAAACAGGTCGACGGGCCGGCGAGATTGGTGACGGACGGAGTTTTGCTCGGGGTGAATGAGTTTCGGGGGACGCAAAAAGAGATTCGGCTGTCGGAAAAGGATCGACGACGACATACTTATGTAATCGGGGCAACGGGTATGGGTAAGTCAGTTCTCTTGACAAATATTGCGTATCAGGATATGGTCGATGGTCGAGGATTTGCTTTCATCGATCCGCATGGCGATGCGGCAGAATTATTATTGTCGAAAGTGCCGGAGGACCGGATTGATGATGTCGTGTATTTCGATCCGGCGGACATGGAGCATCCGGTAGGGATGAATATGTTTGAATGGACGAGCGAGGATCAGAAGGATTTTATCGTTCAAGAGGGGATTTCGATGTTGCAAGGGCTGTTTGACCCGAATAATCAAGGATATTTCGGGCCGCGGGGACAGCACATGTTTCGGAATGCGGCGCTGCTACTGATGAGCGACCCGAATGGGGCGACGTTTATTGATATTCCACAATGTTTCACGGATCCGGAGTTTGTCAAGAATAAATTGCAGTACGTTACGGACAAGGCAGTGTATGATTATTGGACGAAAGAGTTTCCGGCGAGTCAAAAGAGTAGCGACGCAGGAGAGGTTATTACCTGGTTTGCTTCGAAATGGGGGCCGTTCCTCAGCAATACGACGATGCGGAATATTCTCGGACAAACCAAGAGCGGTTTTAATATTCGAGAAATTATGGACCAAAAGAAAATATTTCTCGTGAACCTGTCAAAGGGGAAATTGGGGGATATTAACGCGAATTTGTTGGGTATGATTCTAGTCATGAAGTTCCAGCAGGCGGCGATGAGCCGGGCGGACATTCCGGAAGATGAGCGAAAAGATTTTTGTCTGTTTGTGGACGAGTTTCAGAATTTCGCGACGGATAGTTTCGAATCGATCCTAAGTGAGGCGAGGAAATATCGGCTAAATCTCTTGCTCGCGAACCAATTTATGACGCAGTTGACGGATAAAATTCGCGAGGCCGTGCTCGGGAACTGCGGCACGATCATGTGTGGGCGCGTCGGCGTCACGGACGCGGAGTTGATGGAAAAAGCGTTTTCACCGGTGTTTAATGCGGAAGATTTGCATAAGCAGGGTAACTTCCAGGCGATCGCGACGGTCATGATGTTTGATCTTCCGAGTGCGCCGTTTACGATGAAGCTAGTGCCGCCGATGGGTGAGCCGAATGCGGAATTGATGGAGTCGATGAAAGCATATACGGCAACGAAATATGGTAAAACGCGGGCGGAAGTCGAGCAGGAGATTAAAGATCGCTGGAAGAAACCGGAAGCGGCGGCGAAGGAAAACGCGGCAATGGAGGCGAAAAATGCCCCAGAACAGGACAAGGAGAGCTTTCTAGCGGGTTGGAAAAAGAAACGCGACATGATAGGCTCGACGCACTCAGAAGGGTCTCAAATGGCCTCTAAAGATGGTCTGGCGGGAAATGAGGCGAATGGGGAGGCAACTCAGAGAGTAGAAAATGGACAAAATGGCGAGAATGGGGCTCAGAAGGCTGAGGAAAAGGAAGTGATTTTTAAGGTGCGATAGAGTGGAGGTAGCGTAGATTGTAGAGCATGGCGATGAGATATTTTACATTTTGTAAAGTAAAATGAGCAGGGTATTTTATGTTTTGTAAAGTAAAATGAGCAGGGTATTTTATGTTTTGTAAAGTAAAATGAGCAG